>CAVFAD010000015.1:721-36868 GCA_963620305.1 Bacteroidaceae bacterium
ATGGCGGGTACGGCAACGCCGCCGTTTTCTTCTTTAAGCTTCGCGGAGGTCGCTTTATACCATTCTATCTGGTCTTCGTGAACGCAGTCGTAACCGAGAGTGGTGCCGTTTTCATCTTTTACGTACATGTTCGAATCGAACATGTAAAGATTGTATGCGACCTTTGTTCCGTCGGAGCTCATCACGGTAAGATTGTGCGTTCCGACACCCGTCATATCGGAGCCGTCGATGTTTGCGGCATCGTAACCGAGGAAATACTCCCCGCCGAACTTCTCGTACATCGGGAACAGTTCTTCTCTTATGTAACCCTGTTCTGCGTCATGATTGCCGAAAACAAGCGTAAAATATGTGCCGCTTTCAACAAAGATATCACAAAGCTCTTTAATTGAAGCTTCCTTGTCATCGTACGATGAAACCGTATTATCGCCGCCGAGAACAACGAGATCGGGGGTATATGCCGCAAGCATTTCTTTTATAAACTGCTTGGATGCGGGCACAAGCGGATAGTCATCCTGAATATCTGTCAGGTGAATGAGCTTGAATTTACCGTCGGTGTCAAACTTCAGCTGATGTTTTTTCGCGGCGGGAGCAGCCGACGCGACAGCGGCGGAACAAAGCAGCATTAAGCATGCCAGCAGTACGGACAGGGTCTTTTTGAGCATTTTTCTGTATCCTCTTTTCTTTATTTAAGCTGACGGGAACCGAATCCATGCCGTCCGTCAGCTTAAACAAATAATATCACACGCTCCGCGCAAAGTCAAACCGAATTTGTTAAAATTGTGTTAACCGACGCACATAAAAAAGACCGTATTTCACGCGATACCTCCACGCAAAATACGGTTCAATCGGCTTACATAATTTTTGACGCGCCGAAACAAAGCGGCGCAAAACAAAAATCAGATAGAAATTTCCATAGCCACCTTGTAAAGGTCAAGATTGATATGCTTTTTCATATCGAGAGCTTCGACTATGTCGAAATCGACGATTTCGTCTCTCTGCATTCCGACGACTCTGTTGCCTACGCCGTTGAGAAGAAGATGCGCGGCATAACATCCCATGCGGCTCGCCGCAACTCTGTCCTTGACTGTAGGCGAACCGCCGCGCTGAACGTGACCGAGCACGCAGGAACGGCTCTCGACACCGAGCTCGGCTTCGATTCGCTGAGCAAGACCCTCCACGCCGTCGATTCCTTTTTCTTTGAGCTTATCTTTAACACCCTCGGCAACAACGATTATGAAGTGACGCTTGCCCGTCGCCTGTGTTCTTTTCATTCTGTCGATAATATCCTTTTCGACATCAAAATCAATTTCGGGAATGAGTATGGCAGTTGCACCCACGGCAATGCCTGAGTTGAGCGCAAGATATCCCGCTCTCCTGCCCATGACCTCAACGACCGTACAGCGATCGTGCGATTCGCTGGTATCTCTTATTCTGTCGACCATGTCCTGAATCGTATTAAGGCAGGTGTCATAGCCTATGGTATAGTCAAAGCAGCCTATGTCGTTGTCGATTGTACCGGGAATACCGACACAGTTGATACCCCTTACGCTCAGATCGCGCGCACCTCTGAAAGAGCCGTCGCCGCCGATGACAACGATACCCTCCATTTCGTTTTCACGGCAGACCTTAATAGCCTGCTGCATGCCTTCTTCGGTATTGAATGTTTTGCTTCTTGCGGAATAAAGCATCGTTCCGCCGCGATGGATTATATCGGAAACGCTTCTTATATTCATTTCGAGCATATCGCCCTCCATGAGTCCCGCATAGCCGCGACGGATGCCGAGTACGCGGACACCGTTTTCACAGCCTGTTCTCACCACGGCTCTGATAGCCGCGTTCATGCCGGGCGCGTCGCCGCCGCTTGTTAAAACACCGATGGTTTTCATATAAAATTCCTCCGAACAATTATCCTTAATATGTACCACAATATAATAATGTCAAAGTCGGATAATGTCAACAAAAAAATTAAAATAATACTTTTTTCAACCGTTTTCGCAGTCAAACGCGAATAACGACATTTTGTTCGCCGAGCAGTTTTTTAAGCCCGCGGATAAGATTTGCGTCATTTTCTATAAAGATTCCGGTCTTGAAATCATACGATTTTTCGTCGTTGTAGTAGAGATAAACGGGAATTTTTCCGTCAAAAATCGCACACATTTTCGATGCTTTGACGCAATCGTCACCGTTTTTCGACGAAACCTTGAGGAAAATGCCCGTTCGGGAATGCTTTGCGGGAGTCTGATGTTCGGTTTGCCTGCCTTGAGCCGTTTCCGCCTGCTGCCGCACGGCATCGCTTTCCGCATGATGTTCATTTTCGGCATCGGGGACATACGCGGAATATGCGCTTCGGGGTGTCTTAAATTCCCTGCCCGGCAGTTTATAGTCTTTCAGCAGAGCCTCATCGTCGGGAATTTCGCCGAGCGGCACGACATCCTCACATAACAGTTTCGGAACTTCGTCGTCACGCAGCGAAACGCGGCCGCTTAAAAGCACGATTTCGTCTTCAATGAAGAATTTGCCGTACTTATCGAATGTTTTCGGAAAAACGAGAACCTCAACGGAGCCGTAAACATCCTCTATGGACAAAAATGCCATGGTAGTATTGTTTTTTGTTATCTTTTTGCGCACGGTCGCAAGAATGCAAAGCAGGCGCACCCTGTCTCCGTCATGATACGGCGAATCGGGGTCGTCGACCGCAGATGAGCTTATTTCCGCCGTTTTCGCGGAGCCTAATGCCTGCGACAGCTTTGAATATTCCGCTACGGGATGTCCCGACATATAGAGTCCGGTCGTGAGCTTTTCGTTCTGAAGCTTTTCCTTCTGAGGCATTTCCGGCACGTCGGGCGCGGCAATTTCGACAGCTTTTGCAAGAGCGGAACCGAAGTCGAAAAGTCCTATCTGCCCCTCTATTTTGCTCTTTTTGTCATTTTCAAGAGAAAGCAGGACTTCATCAATCATCAGCAGCATTTGATTTCTGTTAAGGTTAAAGCAGTCGCACGCGCCGCTCTTTATCAGACTTTCGAGAGCGCGTTTATTAAGGTCTTTGCCGTAGCAGCGTCGGCAAAATTCATTGAAGCTGCCATAAGGACCGTTTTCTTCGCGTTCTTTTATAATGACCTGAATGACACCGCTGCCGAGGTTTTTGATGGCAAGAAGTCCGAAGCGGACATTTTCGCCAACAACGGTAAATTTTTCCTCGGACTCGTTAACACTCGGCGGCAGCACCTGAAAGCCGAGTCCCGTCTGACATTCGGTTATGTATCCGACGACCTTATCCGTATTGTCAAGTACGCTTGTAAGCATCGCCGCCATAAATTCCTGCGGATAATACCTGCGCAGCCACGCTGTTCTGTAGGTAACGAGAGCGTAAGCGGCGGAATGCGATTTGTTGAATGCGTAAGACGCGAACGATGCCATATCGTCGAATATTTTATTCGCCGCTTCTTCGCTTATGCCGCGTTTTAAGCAGCCGTCACATTTTGAACCGCCGTCATTGCCGTCGGAGCCGTACAGGAAGAACTTTCGCTGTGCGGCAAGAACGTCAGCCTGTTTTTTTGCAACCGCACGGCGAACCATGTCCGCAGCACCGAGTGAATACCCCGCAAGGTCGCGAAATATCTGCATGACCTGCTCCTGATAAACAATGGTGCCGTAGGTAACATCGAGAATAGGCTTTAACTCGGGACAGTGATAATGAATGTGTTCGGGGTCCTGCCTGTTTTGAAGATATGCCGGGATAAAGTCCATGGGACCGGGTCGGTAAAGAGCGATAACGGCTATAATATCTTCGAGATTGTGCGGCTGCATGTTTATCATCAGCGCGCGTATGCCGCCCGATTCACACTGGAACACACCGAAAGTACCGCCTTCGCCGAGCATTTTGTATACGTTCTGATCGTCGACGTCAATCGTCTCGATTGAAAAATCGGGGTCTTTTTTTCTGATCATTTTTTCCGCATCCGCAATAACCGTCAGGGTGCGCAGTCCCAAAAAGTCCATTTTGAGGAGTCCGAGCTTTTCGACCCACCCTTTATAGTACTGCGTGACCACCGAGTCACCGCTTTTGAAAAGCGGAACATACTCGTCGACAGGCTTGTCGCATATAACGACACCAGCCGCGTGCATACCCGTGTTGCGCGGCATGCCTTCGATTTTTATCGAAGTGTCGATGACTTTTTTTATCATCTCGCTGCCGTCGTACATTTTTTTCAGCTCCTGATTTGTTTCAAGAGCCTTTTGTATGGTCATACCGAGTTCCTGCGGTATTTCTTTGGTTACGGCTGCGACCTCGGCGACGGACATACCGAGCACCTTGCCGACATCACGCACCGCGCCCTTTGCGGCAAGCGTACCGAAGGTTGCTATCTGCGACACGTGATCCGCGCCGTATCGGCGAACGACGTATTCAATGACCTCCTGTCTGCGTTCGTAACAAAAGTCGATATCAAAGTCGGGCATGCTTACGCGTTCGGGGTTCAAAAAACGTTCGAACAGCAGCGAATATCTCATCGGGTCAATATCCGTTATCCCGCATGTGAATGCCGCTATGCTGCCTGCGCCCGAGCCTCGTCCGGGGCCTACGGGAATACCGACGGATTTTGCGTAATTGATATAATCCCACACTATCAGGAAATAATCAATAAATCCCATTTGGTTGATTATGCCAAGCTCGTAATTCAGGCGATCCATATACTCCTGCGGATAATTCTCACCGTAGCGTTTAACCATGCCGTTGTAACACATGTCGCGGAAAAACTCAAAGTGATCCTGATTGTCCGGCACCTGAAAAATCGGCAGCTTTGTATCGCCGAACGTAAAACCGACGTGACACCGCTCCGCGATTTTGTTTGTATTCGTCACGGCTTCGGGAACATCGGGGAACAGCGCAGCCATTTCGTCCCCGGATTTGACATAAAATTCTTCCGTGGAAAATCCCATGCCGGTGTCTTCGTTTATCGTGTGCTTTGTCGCAATGCAGACGAGTATTTTCTGAATCTCGGCATCTTCTTTGCAAATATAGTGCGCGTCGTTCGTTACGACAAGCGGAATGTCAAGCTCGTGCGCCAGCTTTATTATCAGCGGATTCGTCCTTTTTTGCTCGTCAAGACCGTGATCCTGAATTTCGAGGAAATAGTTATCCTTACCGAATACTCCCTGATACCACAATGCTGTCTTTTTGGCTTTTTCGTAGTCATTATTCAGCAGTGCCTGCGGAATTTCACCGGCAAGACATGCGGACAGACAAATAAGCCCCTCGTGATACTGCTCGAGAAGCTCCTTGTCGACTCTGGGTTTTGTATAAAAACCCTCCGTCCATGCGCGCGACACCATTTTGATCAGGTTACGGTATCCCGTTTCGTTTTCGCAAAGCAAAACAAGGTGGTAGCGTTCGCTGTCCAATCCGTGTACTTTATCGAAGCGCGTCCGCTGCGCAACGTACACCTCACAGCCGATTATCCCGTTTATGCCCTCATCCTTGCACGCTTTGTAAAAATCAACCGCGCCGTACATGACACCGTGATCCGTCATGGCTATTGATTTCATTCCGAGCTCTTTTACACGCTTGATAAGCGGCTTTATACGGCACGCTCCGTCAAGCAGAGAATACTCGGTGTGAATATGCAAATGGGTAAATTCAGTCATTTTTATTATCCTTGTGTAAAGCTTTTTTTGTTTTTGTGTAAAGCTTTTTACTTTACGGAAAGGCGAATTTTTTTCAGTCTTTTCATTACGTCGTTTCCGCCTGTTCCGAAATAGTCGTGAAGAATTTTATACTCCTCAAAGAGCTTATTGTAAATCTCGACATTTTCCGCTTGCGGTTCATATGTAAAGTCCGAAACTTTACCGAGCCTTGACGCGGCTGTATACACATCGTCAAATCCGCCGCGCTCCTTACCTGCCGCAACCGCGCCGAAAATCGCGGAACCGAGTGCACCGCCCTCGTCACTCTCCGCAATTTTTATCGGAAGATTGAGAACGTCGGCATATATCTGCATTGTCATCGGGTCTTTTTTCGCTATTCCGCCGGCTGCATAAAATTCGTTTACCGCAACGCCGTATTCGCGGAACGTTTCGACAATAATTCTTGTGCCGAAAGCGGTTGCCTCAATAAGAGCGCGATATATTTCCTCAGGCTTTGTGGCAAGCGTCATGCCGAGCATCATGCCCGTAAGATCGCCGTCGACGAGCACGGAACGGTTTCCGTTCCACCAGTCAAGCGCAATCAGTCCGCTTTCGCCCGGCTTGTGTTTTTCCGCCTTTGAACGGAGAAGCTTGTGAATATTTATATTTTTTTGCTTTGCTTCTTCATAATACGAGGCGGGAAGACAGTTTTCGATAAACCAGCCGAAATGGTCGCCGACGCATGCCTGACCTGCTTCATATCCGAAAAATCCGGGCAAAATTCCGTCCTCGACAACGCCGCCTATGCCTTTTACCTGCTTATATTCATTCGAAAGAAGCATGTGACAGGTGGAGGTGCCCATTATGGCAAGCATTTTTCCGGGTTCGGCGATACCTGCCGCAGGTACAAAAACGTGCGCGTCGATTATCCCGTAGGCAACCGCCGTACCTTTGCAAAGTCCGAGTTTTTCGGCGGCTTCCGCCGTCAGCTCACCCGCCTTTGTGCCGGACGAACCGATATTTTCGGACAGCTTATCCCGCACGACGTTTTCAAGGCGCGGGTCAAGTGCCGAAAAAAACTCTTTTGACGGAAAACCTGTTTTTTTGTTCCACGTTTCCTTATATCCCGCGCAGCAGGAATTTCTGACTTC
Organism: Bacteroidaceae bacterium; assembly: GCA_963620305.1. Lineage (GTDB taxonomy): Bacteria > Bacillota > Clostridia > Oscillospirales > Acutalibacteraceae > RUG806. Next base: position 7,495 of record CAVFAD010000015.1, read on the forward strand.
GCAGCCGCACATCTGCCACACTATCCAGTCGGCGGCTTCGATAAACGTATCGGCTGCGTCATATATTTCGGGAGATTCGTCGAGCACCTGCCATATTTTCGGTATTGCCCATTCCGACGAAATTTTTCCGCCGTAATCATCAAGCCATTTTTCGTTTCGCGCCGCTGCGATTTCATTTATTTTCGTTGCATATTTTTGCGCCGCATGGTGCTTCCAAAGCTTGACATAAGCGTTGGGTTCACGTTCAAACTCAGGCAAAAAACAGAGGGGCGTACCGTCCTTTTTGCAGGGCAGCAACGTACATGCCGTAAAATCGACTCCGATTCCGATGACATCCTCGGGTTTTACACCTGATTTTTTTACAACATCCGGCACGACGGTAAAGAGCACATCCGTGTAGTCTCTCGGATGCTGCAGTGCCCAGTCAAGACCGAGCTTTTCACCTGTAGGCATCGTTTCGGACATTACGCCGTGCGGATAATCGCACGAGGATGAACAAATTTCGTCGCCCGTTTCGATGTCGACGATCAAAGCTCTGCCGGATAAGGTACCGAAATCTATACCTATAGAATATTTTGCCATGTCCTTTACCTCATTTCGTTTTTTGTTGACGGATCGCAGGCTTTTACGTAAAGAGTGGAGTAAATACGGTATATGACAAACCCGGGACGCGACGCGGGAGGTTTTTTGATGTTGCGGATTTTTGTGCAGTCCACTTCTACCGTTCCGCGCTCCCGCACCGAGGAAAACCATGCCGCAGCCATTGCGGCAAACTCAATGTCTTCATTTTGCGGTTCGGCATCGGAACACATCAGGACAACGTGCGAACCGGGTGCCTTCTGTGCATGGAACCACATGTCGTTTTTATGAGCAAGTCTGAAAGTTAAATTATCGTTCTGCGTATTGTTTCTGCCCACGTAAACCCTGAATCCGTTCGGAGAAATAAATTCAAGCGGCTTCATGGGCGCATTTTTTTTGTTTTTCGTGCCTGTTTTGTTTTTCAAAAACCCCGAAGCGGAAAGCTCCGCACGAATCTCATTCAGTTCGCGCTCCGTCTCGGCACGGGACAGCTCATCGCGCACCGTTGCAAGATACTCCAAATCACTCAAAGCGTTTTCAATCTGCTCGGACAGAATTTTTTTTGCGGTTTGAGCCTTTCTGTATTCCTTATAGTATCTTTGAGCGTTCTGCGCGGGTGAAAGATGCGCCTGTGCAGGTACTTTTTTGATTTTATAGCCGTCGTAATAATCGGCAACTTCATAAGCGGTATCGCCTTTTTTCAGCGAATAGAGATTTGCGTTTATAAGCTCCGCAAAAATTCTCTTTGTTTCGGCATCCTCCGCGTTTGCAAGCTCCTCACGGAGATTGTTGATTTTTTTCGAAGTACGCTCGACTAAATTGCCTACCGTACGGAAAAGATCCGCTGCTTTTGACCGCGCGCGGAGCAGTTTTTCTTTTTCGGCATAAAAAAAGTCAAGAATCTGCGAAAGAGAACCGCAGGGAACAATCTTTCCTCTGTCGGCAAAGGATGTCAGCGGCATAAATGAAAACTCGAGCGGCTCGCCGCTGTCTGACACGACGTAACACGGAGCCGGCGAATCGGAAATATAGCCTTTTATCACATCAATTTCATGTAAAAGTCTTTCCTTTACACCTGCACTCATTTCCGAAACGGCAGGGTCGCCGAGAGAAACGCGGTAAGCAATTTCCTTAGCGGTAAGCGGCGACATACCGCTGACCGAAGAAACAAGTGCGGAGGAAAGACGCTTATCTGCAAAGCCGAGAGCTTTACGGACAATATCCTCGGACGGCGTCTTTTCGGGGTCGAGCTTATCCTGCGAAGGCGGCAGAGTATATACGCGCCGCGGCAGAATTTCGCGGAAAGAGGATTTTGACGCATCCACACGTTTCAGCGAATCTATTATCACACCGTCGCCGTCAAGCAAAATACAGTTGCTGTACTGCGCCATTATTTCGACCGCAAGCGTCCGTTTCACCCTGTCGCCTATCTCGTTTGACGCTGCCATATCAATAAAAATCACTCTGTCAAATCCGAGCTGTCTTACGCCGGTAATGACCGCCCCCGAAAGCTGTTTTCTGAAAAGCATGCACAGCATAGGCGGATTTGCAGGGTTCTCGGGTGCATAATCGGTAAAATTTATGCGCGGCGCATTTCCCGAAACGGATACAAAAAGCCGCATGCTCTGCGTTCTCGTCCGCAGAAGCATCACAAGCTCGTGCTTCGTCGGCAGATACAGCTTATCTATTTTTGCGCCGACGGCAAAAGACTCAAGCTCCTTTTTTATAAAGTGCAAAAACAGTCCGTCTATAGCCATTTAACCCACCGTTTTGACAGGCGGCTGCCTGTCGGAATCAATAAATTTTATTTCGGGAAATTTTTCGGAAAGCCGTTTCGCAAGCGCGGCTGCGGCAAGATTTTCCGTTTCGAAATGCCCTGCGGCAAAAAGCGATATCCCCTTATCCGAAGCATTCAAAAAATCGTGATAAGACGCATCTCCCGTAAGAAATGCATCGCAGCCCAGCGCCGCCGCATCGTCAAGAAACTCCGCGCCCGAGCCTGAGCAAACGGCAACTTTCGTCACCTCCCGCGACGAGTCCGAAAAACGTACCGACGCGGAAAGCTTTTTTGCAAGAAGCTCGGCAAATTCCCCTGCCGAAAGACCGTCGGGGCAGCTGCAGACATTCAAAAAGCCGTCCGCCGTTTCATCGGATATTTTTTCATATTCAAAGCCGACAGCGTCGCACAGCAGATCATTCACTCCCCCGTGAGCCTTATCGAAATTTGTATGCGCGGAAATCACATTGAGATGATTTGCGGCAATTATGTACGCAATATCGGTATCAAGCAGCTTCTTTATCGGGCGAAATATCAGCGGATGGTGAGAAACAATAAGCTCCGCACCCTCTCTCACCGCGAGCGCAGCTTCATGCGCCGTAACGTCAAGCGAAACAACCGCCTTTGTAACAGTCGCATCGGGCGACCCTGCAAGAATGCCCGCGTTATCCCACTCCGCCTGTGTGTCAAACGGAGCAAAGCCGTCTATGAAGTTAAATATGTCTTTAACGGTCACTTGACATACCTGCTTTCGTAATATGATATGATTGCTTCGAGTATCGGAATTTCTTCCGAACAAACACCTGCGGCGGCAATTGCCTTATGACGCGTTTTGACATTTTTTATCTGCGCATTTATGTAGCTGCGTTCCTCCTCGGTTTTTCCGTCAACAAGTCCGAATCTGAAAAATCCGTGGGAGTATTCATCGCCTTTGCCGCGGTATTCTGCTGCTATGCAGCAATAAACTCTGCCGCTGTCGCGAACGCACGCTTCTTCGATAATACCGAAGCCGTTCCCGCACAGCCATTCTCTGACATCCTCAGAATGAGTCATCGGCTGAAGAATGAGCCTTATACCGTTTCGGGAAATTTTGTCTTTGGCATCACCGAGTATCCGAGAAATAAGAGTACCGCCCATGCCGCATATCGTAATGCTCGTTTCGGACGGTATATCTATGCCTTTCAGACCGTCCGAAACGAACAGTCTGACCTTATCTTCGATTCCGTACCGTGCAAGCGTCTGCGCGGCATTTTGCAGCGGCTTTTCGCCGATATCCCCCGCAGATGCCCACGGCACCGAGCCGTTTATTACAAGATAGGCGGGAAGATAGGCATGATCTGTGCCCACGTCAATGACGGGTACACCGTGCACTGTCATTTCCGCCGCTTTTTTCAACCGAGGTCTGAGCCGCAGCATTACTTCGTTGCAAGATACGTGTTTATTTCCTCTACAAGCTCGTCCGCATCAACACCGTGAACCGCACATGCCTGCTCGACGGTCTCGTTTCTTGCGGAGGGGCAGCCGAGACAATGCATACCCATGTTGAGGAAGAAGGGAGCCACACCTGCATCCGCTTCAAGAATTTCACCGATTTTTGTTTCTTTTGTAATAACCATATTATTCTGCTCCTTCCGTTCCGAAGAACTTATTTCTTGTATTGGTCTGAGATATTATATATTCGGGTCTGCCCTTGACCTCCGTATAGGCTCTTGCCGTATATTCGCCGAGAATACCGAGGGAAACGCATATTCCCGCTCCCACGAAAAATATTGCCGACAGTGTCAGGGGCATGCTGCAAATATAGTCACTGTTTATTATGTTGCGGACAAGCGCGTATATCACACCGAAAACACTGCAAAAAGCAAACAGGGCAGCGACAAAAAAGCTGATCTTAAGCGGAAACGAAGTAAAACCGAGAATACCGTCGACGGCATACTTCATCAGCTTTGTCACAGACCATTTTGTCTGACCGGCTGCGCGTTCGCGGTTTGCGTGGTCTATCCACTTGACGTTAAAACCGACCCATGCAAAAATACCCTTTGAAAATCTGATTTTTTCGGGCATTGAAAGTATAGCCTTAACGACGTTGTTTTTCATTATGCGGAAGTCCTGCGCCGATTCGCTTATCTTCGTGTCGCTTATTTTGTTAATGACCTTATAGAACGATTCCGACAGAAGACTTTTGAATTTGCTTTCGCCCTCTCTGTCCGAGCGTCTTGCCGCAGCGACATCATAGCCGCCCGATGTAACATATTCGAGCATCTGAGGAATAATATCGGGTGAATGCTGAAGATCGGCATCTATGATTCCGACAAAATCGGCTTTTACCGCATAATTCATTCCCGCAAGCATCGCCGCTTCTTTGCCGAAATTCCGTGAAAAGGAAATATATTTCACCATGGGGTCGCGTACGGCAAGCTCTTTTATAAGCTTCAGAGTATTATCGGAGCTGCCGTCATCCACAAACACAAGCTCGGTGGAATAGTTATCGGAAAGCGAGGCTGTTACCTTTGTGACCTCGTCGTAAAACATCGTAATAACATCCTGCTCGTTAAAGCAAGGAACAATAAGCGCAAGAGTATTCATATTTTTTCCTTTCCCGTGAAAATAAAATTTTATCAGGCAAAAATCAGCAGTCATCCACGCAATCCGCCAAAACGGCTTCGGCTGCCTTTATGCCGTCGACTGCGGCGGAAACGATACCGCCGGCATAACCCGCACCCTCACCGCACGGAAAAATTCCTTTGACACTCGCCTGCCGAAATTCGTCTCTGACAATTCTGACGGGCGAGGAGCTTCTGCTTTCGGGTGCCGTCAGCACCGCATCGGGCAGAGCAAATCCATCAAGTTTTTTGTCAAAAGCCGCAATCGCGAGTCCTACGGAATCCGTAACCGCTTTCGGGAGCACGTTTCGGATATCTCCGAGTGATACACCCGTCGTGCATGTCGGCTTGACCGCGCCGAGTTTTTTTGACGGTCGGTTTTGCAGAAAATCACCGACGAGCTGCGCGGGAGCGGTATAATCACTGCCGCCGAGCGCAAACGCTCTGCTTTCTATTTCCCTTTGAAGCTCAATACCCGACAGCGGATGCTCCGACGGAAAATGTTCGGGTTCAATACCGACGAGAATTGCGGAATTTGCATTTTCGCCGTCGCGCGCATATTCGCTCATTCCGTTGACAACGACTCGGTTTTCTTCCGACGAAGCGCAAACGACGGTACCGCCCGGGCACATACAGAAGGTGTAGCCGCCTCTGCCGTGCGGCGGATGGTTTGCAAATTTGTAGTTTGCCGCACCCAAGAGCGGATTGTTCCGCTCACCGCCGTAAAGGGCTTTGTTTATCAGCTCCTGCGGATGCTCTATCCGCACTCCGACCGAAAAGGCTTTCCGTTCCATGTTTATGCCGTGCGAATACAGCATGCTGACCGTATCGCGTGCGGAATGACCGATACAAAGTATTACGGTATCGGTCTCCATATCCGTATCGCTCCCGTTCTCGTCGGAAAAGCATATACCCTGAATATATCCGTTAGCCTTATAAATATCCTTAAGACAGCAGGAAAAACGAACCTCGCCGCCGAGTGCAATAATCTCATTGCGAATGCTTTTGACAACACCGGCAAGCTTATCCGTTCCTATATGAGGATGCGCCGAATATAAAATCTGTTCGGGCGCACCGTGAGAGGCAAATGCTTCGAGAACGAATCTGCATCGGCTGTCTTTAATGCCCGTGGTCAGCTTTCCGTCCGAAAACGTTCCCGCGCCGCCTTCGCCGAACTGAACGTTTGACGAAGTGTTAAGCTTGCGGCTTGTCCAAAAGCCGTATACGTCTTTTGTACGAGTATCCGCATCGTTTCCGCGCTCGAGCACAAGCGGGCGAAGTCCCGCGCGCGCAAGAATGAGAGCGGCAAACATGCCTGCCGGACCGAAGCCTATAACAACGGGACGAAAACGCGATGTGCGCTTACATTCGGGCATTTCGTAACGGTATTTTTCGCAAAGGCTTACCTTGTTTGAGGGAAAACGCAATGCAACGGACTGCTCGTCGCCGTCAATTTCGACATTGACGGAATATATCATTTTTATGTTGTTCTTTTTTCTCGAATCAATCGACTCGCGTGCAATCTCAAAATATGTTACGCCCGAATCGATTCCGACAGCCGCAGCTGCAGCCTTCATTATTTGTTCTTTATCGGCACCGAGCGGCACCGAAACTTCATTTATCCTGAGCATTTATTAACTCCCCGACCGCAGATAATGCGGCAACATATGCGCTGCTCCATGCCCACTGCAAATTGTACCCGCCGCAATCGCCGTCAACATTGACCGCTTCACCGCAGACATACATATTTTTTACCTTTTTCAGTTCAAACGTTTCACAGTTAATCTCCGCAGCCGGAATCCCGCCGACGGTAACCTGCGCATCGGCAAAGTCCTTTACACCGCTTACCGTATATTTTTTGTTTTTGACCGCAGACACTATTCTGTCCGCAGCCGACGGATTAACAAGGCGCAGAGTTTTATCCTGTCTGAACGAAAGCTCGGCAAGGAGAAAAACCGCAAGCCGCTTCGGCATTATTCCCGACAAAAGCATTTCAATCGGGCGTTCGGGATCCGTTTGCAGCATTTTCAGTATATATTTTTTCAATTCGTCGGCTTCGACCGTCGGCGCGCTGTCAACATAGACATATGTCGGCGCACTCTCTTTGAGCAGCGGCGCAACGCGACCCGAAACCTGCATGGCGGGAATGCCGGAAATACCGTAATCGGTATATTGCAGTTCGCCGCACTCGGATGCCGCAATTCTGCCGTTGTGCTTAACGGTAAGCTTTCCCTCTGCGCGTATGCCCTTCAGAGCCTTTGTAAAATCCGCGATGCAAAGGGGTGTCAGTGCGGGAAGCATTTCCGTAGCCGTGACACCGAATCCGCGAAGCACCGAGAAAAAGCTCCCGTCGCTCCCGTGTACGGGTGCGGCACGTCCGCCGCATGCGACTATTACCGCATCGGCTGCAAATTCTCCGTTCAGCAAAAAACCTTTCCCCGTCTTTTTTACGGAAGTAACCTTGCGCTCCGTAAAAATTTCGATACCCTGCCGTCGAACTTCGTTTCTGAAAAAATCAAGAACGGAGGACGCCTGATTACTCAGGGGATAAATTCTTCCCGCCCGATCCTTTCTTGAAAATAAGCCGCCGTTTTCGAAAAACCGAACGGTCTGTTCGGATGAAAACGCATCAAGTGCTTTTTCCGCAAGGAGCGTATCACCGTGAAAACGCGACGGCGACATGTCCGCGTTGGTGAAATTGCATCTGCCGTTTCCGGTAACAAGAAGCTTTTTACCGACGCGCGAATTTGATTCAAAAACACATATCCTGACATCCGCGCCGCTTTTTTCGGCAAATTCGGCTGCAAAAACAGCGGCGGCAAGTCCCGCCGAACCTCCGCCTACGACGGCAAGTGTACTGCGGCTGACACCGCACTTATCACAGAGCTTCGATTTTTTCATTTACAAGCTGTTTCATGTATTCGGCAAGTTCGCCGATGCGCCCCGTGCTTTTAAGCACACGGTACCGCGCAAGCATTACGCGCTCTTCGCTTGTGAGCGTAGACGCACAGCTTTTTTCCGAAGGCTCCTCGGCGGCAGCGGCTTTTGCGCCCTTGCGTCCCTTTGCTGCAGTCTCGGGCAGGAAAATGCTGGTCGAATTCAAAGCCGAAGCGGCAGGTACTATTGCGGTTTCGGGCTTGCCCTCGTCGTTGGTCATAAACCACTCAATGGGAAGATCGAAAACCGACGAAGCAACAAGCAGCGCCTTAACCGGCAATTCGCACTTGCCTGTCTCATAGTATGTATAGGTTGAACGGTCAACACCCAAAACGGCTGCCATGTCATCCTGAGTATACCCGTTTTCTTTTCTTGCCTGTCTTATTCTGTCTCTTATCATAATAAAACCCACCGAAAAATTAACTTTATCCGTACAAATACGAACAGATTTATTATACATCTTCTGCAAAGAGATTGCAACACAAATTTGCAGAGTTACAGCCGATTGCCGATTTGGAAGGTAAGAAGCCGAAGACACTCAACTTATGAAAACGTTTTGTAAACTATTTACCAAAACTCGTTGACATTTTTTTTAGGTTTTGGTAAAATACATCTGTATATATTGAGGGGTAACGCCCTTTGCTAATTAGGAGGAATGAGTTTTGACCGATTCAAAAACACTTGCATACATAAATATGTATGCCGTACTCGGTACTCTCGAAAATCTCTGTGAGCTTGACGAGAACGCCAGAGCACTTCTTACCAACAAAAAACCGATTTCGATCGGCTTTGCCGTTAAGGGCGGCCCCGCTGCCACGCTTATGTTCAAAAACGGATATTGCCGCATGGAAGACGGCTGCCGCGCCGACTGCACGATTAAGCTTCCGTTTTCTTCCTGCGAGAAGTTCAACGGACTTATCGACGGCACCGTAACCCCCATTCCCTCAAAAGGACTTCTTCACGTCGGTTTTCTGCTTAAGTCCTTTGTGCCGCTTACGGATCTGCTTACAAAGTATATGCGTCCGGACCCTGCGGATCTCGCGGATGAGCGTTTCTTTAATATCAGCACATCTCTCATGTTCTACACCATAACCGTTGCACTTTCTCAGATAGGCAACAACGACGAAATAGGCAAATTCAGCGCGGCTCATCTCGTTGACGGCGATATCAAGATGTCGATAGCGGACGGCCCCGCCGCAACTATCCGTGTCCGCAATCACAGAATGATAACCGTTAAGAAGTCTCCCGACAAGTACCGCGCAATAATGGAGTTCGGCGGCATGAAGCTTGCCCGTGACCTGTTTGACGGCAAAGTCAATGCGGTTGCATGCATCGGTGCCGGCACAATCAAAATGGGCGGCATGATTTCAATGATAGATAACGTAAACCGTATTCTTGACAGAGTCGGACTTTATCTTGCTTAAGGAGGAAAACAACAATGGCTTCAAAACATTACAATTTTAAGAAAAGTCAGGAGCTTTATGCAAGAGCCTGCAAGGTCATTCCGTCGGGACTTTACGGACATCAGGGTCCTGCGGAGGGTTGTTGGATACCTCCCACGTCATGGCCGTTTTTCACCGACCACGCAAAGGGTTCGTATTTCTGGGATGTTGACGGCAACAAATACATAGACTATATGTGCGCATACGGTCCCAATGTTCTCGGTTACAATGACCCCGATGTTGACGGTGCGGCTCTCGCTCAGGCAAAACTCGAAAACTGCGTTACCACACCCTCCACGAAAATTCTTGAATTCGCGGAGTATCTCGTTGATACCGTTGCGTCAGCCGACTGGGCGTTCTTCATGAAGAACGGCAACGACACCACGCAGGGTGCTATCATGTGCGCACGTGCCTACACTCACCGCAAAAAGATAATCTTCGTCAACGGTTTCTATCACGGTGTTTCGATGTGGACTCAGAAGATAGACTATCCGGGCGTTCTTCCCGAGGATGTTGCAAATAACCTCTATGTCGACTGGAACGACTTTGAGGGTCTTAAAAAGGTTGTTGAGGAGAACGAGGGTGAAATTGCAGCGTTCATTTCGACTCCCTATCTTCACGGCAACTTTGCCGATAACGTTCTTCCTGCCGACGGTTACTGGCAGAAGGTCAGAAACCTCTGCACCGAAAAAGGCATAGTCCTTATCGTTGACGACGTTCGTGCAGGATTCCGTCTTGATATTGCGGGTTCCGACCACTTCTACGGTTTTGAAGCCGATATGATCTGCTTCTGCAAGGCTCTTGCAAACGGCTGGAACGTTTCCGCCCTTTGCGGCAAAGACTTCCTCAAATCCGCGATGAGCGGACTCAGCTACACCGGTTCTTACTGGATGAGCGCGATTCCCTTTGCTGCGGGTATTGCATGTATCGAAAAGATGAAAAAGCTCGACACTCCCAAGCTCTTTAAGGAAAAGGGTACCAAGCTTTGCGACGGTCTTAAAGCCGCCGCAGCAAACAACGGCTTCAATCTCGTTGTTTCGGGTGAACCTTCGCTGTTCTATCTCCGCATTGCGGATGACGATTCGCTCCTTATTCATCAAGACTGGGTTCAGGAAATGGTTCACAGAGGAATTTATGTCACTTCGCACCACAATCACTTCATAAACGCGTCTCTCACCGACGAAGACATCGAGAGAACCATCGAAGTTGCGGATGACGCATTCAAGGCTATAAGACCCAAGTATTAAATTCGTTGCCGTAAGCCGCCGTATATCTTTTTTACGGCGGCTACGGCTGAATACATTATTTTCCGTATTATTTTAGGAGGAGGAAAAAATATGCCTTTAACAAAAAAAGAGTGGCTCGCACTTGAAAAAAAGGCTGATGAGCTTCGCAATCTTACCCTTGACACGACGTTTTGGGCGGGCAGCGGACACATCGGCGGCGGCTTGAGCGTACTCGACATCATGACGGTGCTTTACCACAAGTACATGCACATCAAGGTGGAGGAGCCTAAGTGGGAAGACCGCGACCGCTTTATTCTTTCCAAGGGTCATGCGGGTATTGCGTACGCTCCCGTTTTATGTGACCTCGGCTTTAACGACAAGGAAATGCTCAAGACATTCAACCTTTCGGGTTCGAAAATGGGCATGCATCTTGACTCAAACAAGGTTGTCGGTGTAGACGCTTCCACAGGTTCGCTCGGACACGGTATGTCCATTGCGGTCGGTACGGCTCTCGCTGCACGCGTGCTCGGCAAGGATTACATGACATATGTCGTTCTCGGCGACGGCGAATGCGACGAAGGCTCCAACTGGGAAGCTGCGATGAGTGCGGCTCACTACAAGCTTAAGAACATGGTAAGCTTTGTCGACCGCAACAAGTGCATGATAGACGGCAGAACCGAAGACGTTATGAAGCTTGAGCCTTTTGCGGACAAGTGGAGAGCTTTCGGCTTTATTGTAAAAGAAATTGACGGCAACAACATTGCCGAGCTGTGCGACGCTATCGACTTTGCACTTGCAAATGTCAACAATCCCGACAGCGACAAACCCGTTATGATAATCTGCGATACCGTAAAGGGCTGCGGAATTGATTTCATTGAGGACAATTATCTTTGGCACTACGGCGCATTTGACGATGAAAAATACGCAAAGGCAAAAGAAGCTCTTAAAAATTCCTACGCAACGCGTGTGGCAAGAGCGGAGAAGGAGGGCAAATAAGTATGGCAGGCGGAATGACATATACAGCAATTGATTCCGAATCGCTCCAGACAGCTGAAATTTACGGAAAGGCTCTTGTTGAACTGGGCGAAGCGCATCCCGAAGTTGTCGCGCTTACGGCAGACCTCGGAAAATCCACCAAAATAGGTGAATTCCAGAAAAAATTCCCCGACCGTTTCTTTAATGTCGGTATTGCAGAACAGAACATGTTCGGTATTGCCGCGGGTATGGCAAGAGCGGGTCTTGTTCCGTTCCTTTCCACTTTCTCGCAGTTCGCTTCTCTGCGCTCTGCGGATCAGCTTTCAACCGACCTTTGCTATCAGAACGTAAACGCAAAGGTCATAGCTACACACTCGGGCACCTCCTTCGGTCAGGCAGGCTCTACGCACCACGCCATTTCAGATCTTGCCGTTACACGTTCGTTCCCGAATCTTACGGTTATCTGCCCCGCCGACGGCGTTGAAACATATCATGCCGTTATGGCTGCCTACAAAACCCCCGGTCCGTTCTATATCAGAATCAACCGCGGCTTCGACTACACTCTCTACGGCAAAGACTGCGATTATTATGAGCACGGCGAGTTTGAAATCGGCAAGGCAAACGTTTGCCATGAAGGCACCGACCTTACAATTATCGCCTGCGGTTCTTGCGTATATCAGGCAGTTCAGGCTGCGAAGTTCTTTGAAAATTCCGAAGAAGGCTTCAAGATTCGTGTTCTCGATATGCACACCATTAAACCTATCGACAAAGATGCAATCGTAAAAGCCGTCATGGATACCCGCCGCATCATTACCGTTGAGGATCACAACGTTCTCGGCGGTCTCGGTTCGGCTGTTGCCGAAGTGGTCGTTGAATCGGGCAAGGGCTGTGCATTCAAGAAGCTCGGCATACCCGATCAGTTTGCGCCTATCGGTCTTCATGAGGACATTATGGCGTACGAAGGAATCGACACAAACGGTATCATAAATGCCGTCCGTGAGGTTATGAAAGCCGACTTTGAGCTTGACGACGACTGGGACGACGAGGTCTGATAACATTTATTACCGAAAGGATTGATAATTTTGGCATCCGAAGCTATTTATACCAATAAAATTTTCCTTTGCGGTGCACTGCCTCTCTTGAAAACCATCGTCGCCGACATTCCCTCTCTTAAGGAGAAGTTCAAAAATATTCACTGTGTTTATCAGGTCAGCTGCCTTGACCCCGATGCCCCGCAGGGCAAGTGGGCAACGCACTTCGTGGTAAACGGTGACGAATGGCTTGTTCATGCCGATAAGGTCGCACACCGTCTCGGAAAACAGAAATATGTTGAGCTTGAATTTAAGAGCGTTGACGCTATGAATGCTTTCTTTAAGGGAAAGATTGCGCCGAATACGCTCCCCAAAATGAAAGGTCTTAACTTTGTTAAGGAATTTACCGTATTTATGATGGCACTGCTTAAGATGGCATCACTGCTCGGTCTGACTTCCATTCCCGAGGATGAAGATACAAAGCGTCTTCTCGTTAAGTGCTATTTCTATCTTCTGTCCGTCGGTATCAGCACGCTCAACAAGCAGGGGCACAAGGAGATACACGATTGGTGTCTTAAGTCCCCCGACCGTGTGTACGCATGGAAGGTCGACGGTGAGGATTCAGTATCCGCATTCATTCGCATAAAAGCAGGTAAGTCAAAAGCAGGCAAGGGAACCTACAAGAGAGCCATGCCTTTCTTTACCATGAGATTTAACAATCTCGATTCCGCGCTCGGCATTCTCATGTCAATTGACGATATGCTTGCATCCGTTCGCGACGGCAAGCTCATCATGGAGGGTGCGCCCGAGTTCGGAGCGCAGATAGGTGCATACATGATGCTTGTCGGCGCGCTGGCAAAGTAAGCGGCAAAACGATTGTGTAACATGCACAAATAATGTTTTGTAATTTTGTGCGATTTGCACGGTACTGCTCAAAAATGTTTTTTTGTCAAAAAACTATTGACATTGCCGAAATTTTGAGTATAATTCACAGCATAAGGACAAAGACGTCCGGAGCGGTTCACCCCGTTTCGGCGTCTTTATCGTTTATTCAACAAATTAAAACGTAAAACGGAACGGGGCAAAGGCGTCTTGAGTTATCGGGGTGTCTCTGTCCGTTTTTATTATTGAAAAGGAGGACGTATCACAATGACAGCAAAAACAGTATCGGATTACTTCGGTTGTCTTGTTTTTGACGACAGGGTAATGAAGGCAAAGCTCCCCTCAAAGGTTTACGCTTCGCTGAAAAAAACAATCGACGAGGGTGCAAGCCTTAATAATGAAGTGGCGAATGCCGTTGCGGATGCCATGAAGGATTGGGCGGTTGAGCACGGCGCGACACATTTTACTCACTGGTTTCAGCCGCTTACCGGTATTACAGCCGAAAAACACGACAGCTTTATTTCACCGTCACCCGACGGCGGCGTTATAATGGAGTTTTCCGGAAAAGAGCTTATTAAGGGTGAACCCGATGCATCCTCTTTCCCGTCGGGCGGTCTTCGCGCAACATTCGAAGCGCGCGGCTACACAGCGTGGGATCCGACATCTTACGCTTTTATAAAGGATAAAACTCTGTGTATTCCCACGGCATTCTGCTCATATTCGGGCGACGCACTCGATCAAAAAACGCCTCTGCTCCGCTCGATGCAGGCTCTTAACAAACAGGCTCTGCGCATTCTTCGGCTTTTCGGCAATACGGAGGTCAAATGTGTCCGTACTTCGGTCGGCCCCGAGCAGGAATATTTCCTTGTAGATAAAGAAATGCTCGAAAAGAGAAAAGACCTTCTTTTCTGCGGAAGAACGCTTTTCGGTGCTCCCGCGCCGAAAGGACAGGAGATGGACGACCACTATTTCGGTGTAATAAAGCCGCGCGTTGCCGCTTTTATGGCAGATCTCAACGAGGAATTGTGGAAGCTCGGCGTTCTCGCGAAAACCGAACACAATGAAGTTGCTCCCGCGCAGCACGAGCTTGCCCCCATTTATGCAACAACGAATATTGCAACCGACCATAACCAGCTTACAATGGAAATCATGCAAAAGGTTGCCTCAAAACACGGACTTGTCTGTCTTTTGCATGAAAAACCGTTTGACGGAGTAAACGGCAGCGGCAAGCACAACAACTGGTCCATGGCAACCGACACCGGAACGAATCTTCTTACCCCGGGCGACACTCCTTACGAAAACGCGCAGTTTTTGCTTTTGCTCTGCGCCGTAATTAAAGCAGTGGACGATTATCAGGATCTTCTCCGTATTTCGGTTGCGACTGCAGGAAACGACCACCGTCTCGGCGCGAATGAAGCTCCGCCCGCAGTTGTTTCCGTCTTTCTCGGAGACGAGCTTACCGCAGTGCTTGATGCAATTGAAAATGACACTCCCTATAACGGAGCCGAAAAAACCGTCATGCGCCTCGGAGTACACACGCTGCCGAAGTTTATCCGTGATACGACCGACAGAAACCGTACTTCGCCCTTTGCTTTTACGGGCAACAAGTTTGAATTCCGTATGCTCGGTTCCGCAAACAGCATTGCAACGACGAACATCATGATAAATGCTGCGGTTGCTGAATCACTCAAAGTGTATGCCGACCGCCTTGAAGCGGCTGACGATTTCGAAACTGCGCTGCACGAGATGATAAGGAAGACCATTAAGGACCACAAGAAAATTATTTTCAACGGCAACGGCTACGATGACGCATGGATAAAAGAGGCTACCGAAAAACGCGGTCTGCTCAACCTGCGCACCACCCCCGACGCATATCCCGCACTGCTCGAAAAGAAAAACACCGATATGCTTATTTCACACAAGATATTTACAATGGCTGAAATCAAGGCGCGTTACGAAACGGGACTCGAAAACTACGCAAAGGCTGTAAATATCGAAGGACGCACGATGGTCGACATGGCATCAAAGGAAATTATTCCTGCGATTGCGGCTTATGTAAAAGACCTTTCCGAGGGTCTTTCCGTCAAGCGTTCGGTCGCGCCTGCGGCATCCTGCAAATATGAATCGGAACTGATCGAAAAGCTTTCGTCGCTTGCAGACGGAGCGGCAGATGCTGCTGCGGCACTTAAAACATCACTCGAAAAATATCACGCAACAGAAGACGTAACCGAAGCGGCATGCTTCATAAGAGATGACGTACTCGGCAAGATGGCTGACCTGCGCTCGTACTGCGATAAAGCCGAAGTGCTTACCGCGAAGAAGTACTGGCCGTTCCCGACTTACGGCGATCTGATGTTCGGCGTAAAATAAAAAAAACTGTTAAACAAATAAGAAAATAAAGGCGTTTGAGGCGGGATAAGTACCGCGGAAAGGTCGGCATCAGCGAGCGGGGAACGGTGAAAGCCCCGCGCAGTGACACCGCGCGAATAACACCCGCCGAGCCTCGAACGGAAAACGGAAAAGCTCCCGTGAGTATGTAAGACGGCGTTGTTTACCGTTAACAAAACAAAGCTTTACGTGAAGCGAAAAGAGAACAAAGATAGGTGGCACCGCGAGTTACGGCACTTGCCCTATTGAATGCTGAATAAAATTTCGGAGGAAATAAAAATGTGTTCGATTATGGGTTACTGTGACTTCTGTGACACCTATTACGATTTTAAAGAAGGCTTCGACATGACGGTTTCGAGAGGCCCCGACGACAGCAGAATTATCGATACGGGCAAAGGACTTCTCGGTTTTCACCGTCTTTCGATAATGGGACTGACTCCCGACGGAATGCAGCCGTTTGAGCTTGACGGCAGTTATGTCGTGTGCAACGGCGAAATCTACGGCTACGAAAAAATTAAAGCCGAGCTGTCAAAAAAATACAAGTTTAAGAGCGGTTCGGACTGCGAAATTCTTCTTCCCATGTACATGGAATACGGTACCGACATGTTCGCGATGCTCGATGCGGAATTTGCACTTATAATATTCGACGGAGCGGCGGGTAAATATATTGCCGCGCGCGATCCTATCGGAATCAGACCGCTTTACTACGGCTATGACAAAAAAGGCGTTATTCTTTTTGCGAGTGAAGCGAAAAACCTTGTCGGAATGTGCGGCAAAGTAATGCCGTTCCCGCCGGGACATTATTATATTGACGGCAAATTTGTGCAGTATTGCGATATAGCGGACGTCAAAGAAATCTGTCACGATTCACTCGACACCGTATGTGCCGAAATACACAAAAAGCTGATTGCCGGAGTGGAAAAACGTCTCGTCGCCGACGCAAAGGTCGGATTCCTCCTTTCGGGCGGGCTCGATTCTTCGCTTGTCTGCGCGATTGCCGCAAAAAAGAGCGATAAGCCGATAAAAACTTTCGCAATAGGCATGAGCGAGGATGCAATCGACCTCAAATATGCAAAACAGGTTGCCGGTTATATCGGCAGTGAGCACACAGAGGTCATCATGACAAAAGAGCAGGTGCTGTCGGAACTTGAAAAAGTTATCTCAATTCTCGGCACCTACGACATTACGACAATACGCGCAAGCATGGGTATGTATCTTCTCTGCAAATGGATACATGAAAATACCGACATACGCGTTCTTCTTACGGGTGAAATATCCGATGAGCTTTTCGGCTACAAGTACACGGATTTCGCCCCGTCTGCAGAGGAATTCCAAAAGGAATCGCAAAAACGCGTGAGAGAACTGCATATGTATGACGTTCTTCGTGCCGACAGATGCATATCCGTAAACTCTCTCGAAGCACGCGTTCCGTTCGGCGACCTTGATTTTGTGAAATACGTAATGGCGATAGACCCCGAAAAGAAAATGAACGTCTACGGAAAGGGAAAATATCTGCTCCGACACGCCTTTGAGGGCGATTATCTTCCGCATGATATTCTGTACAGAGAAAAGGCAGCGTTTTCCGATGCAGTCGGACACTCAATGGTCGATTATCTTAAAGCGTATGCCGACGGTTATTATTCGGATGAAGATTTTGAAGAAAAAAAAGAAAAGTACACTCACGCTGCTCCTTTTACAAAGGAATCACTTCTTTACAGGGAAATATTCGAGAAGTATTACGCGAATCAAAGCGAGATGGTAGCCGATTTCTGGATGCCGAACAAGTCATGGAAAGGATGCGATGTAAACGACCCGTCGGCTCGCGTGCTGTCAAACTACGGCTCAAGCGGCAAATAATTTTCGAAGAATCCGTAAGAATAAAACATAACCGTACAGTGACATTGCGTCGGCTTAATCCGCCTCAAAAACGCGCTGTTTATACAACTACGGCCAAAAACCGTACTTCACAAAGCATTTTATTTTAATTCCGACTTACACCTCTCCGTCTGCGCAATTTTTCACGGTTTTCGGTTTTCAGAAAAAGAAACTTTTGCAAAAAAATATTGACAAGACCCGATAAAAATGCTAATATATACAAGCGTTTGAAAGCGCGTATATGCGGATGTGGCGGAATTGGCAGACGCGCTAGGTTCAGGTCCTAGTGAATGCAAGTTCATGTGGGTTCAAGTCCCGTCATCCGCACCATATCGAGTGTTCTTAACCAAACTGAGCGTTTGGTAAGGGCACTCGATTTATTTTTTTTGTGTCCGAAGTCCCCTGATTATCCTTCATCTGCAGTCGATGTACAAAAAATATAAATGTTTTAAACTTTTCCTTTTGAAGGAGATTTGTACGTCAAAAGCGAAGCGAATATTGAAAAAGCGCAGGATACTTCCAAAGGTTGCATTTGTTCTGACGGGCGGTATGAGCTTGACTCCCGTCGGCTAACAGAAAAAACCGTACAGCCGACGCGATGTCACTGCACGGTTATGTTTTTATATTGCGTATTGCGAAAGAACCGTCTCTTCGCGCCGACCGAATGCCGAAAGCAAAAGCCGAAAATGCACCGAAAGGACTGTTCCGCCAAAGTGCCGCCGATAAAATTCGGTGGCTTTCGGAAAGCGAAATCGGTTGATGCTGCAAAAGCGGATGCAAACCGAAGCTGCGGTATCGGGACGGAAGATGCGGTAATTACCTTTCTTTTATCGTAATGACGGTATCCGCTGTTATATTTTCAACATTGAACACCGCCTCGTAATATGTTTCGCAGTTAAGGTAATCGTAGGCAGCGATCCATTCCGCCTGATAGTTGGAGCCGGCTTCATTGCCGGGAGTCCACGAAACGATTGCGCCGTCGCGTGTCTTTGATTTGACCTTGACCGTTGCGGTGTCGCCGTTCAGCACAAGGAAGCTGCCCGAATCGACATTGACTGCACCCGAGCAGACAACTTCATACGTTACGGAGCCTGCGGCGGTGGCATCGACGGTAACCTGACGGTCGGCAAGTTTATCTTCAAGCGATGAAGGCACTTTTATTCCGAGCAGATTCAGAATCATGCGGAGAATGCGCTTAAGCTTTGCGAGAATCCCCGCAGACTGCTCCTGCTGAACGCCCGTGACATAAAGGCGGCAATCGGACGTAATGTCGGTAATCTTATAAAGTCTGTATCCTTCCGCATCGGTTCCGTAGGAGGAAAGCGTCTCGCCCTTGCCCATTATCGCAAGCGCATTGCCGAGCTCCTCGGGCATTTTTTCCAAATTGCCTATATTGCGGAGAAGCGTCACGGTCATACCCGACATGGTGTAACCCTTGACCGCTTTTACTCTGAAATAAAACTCACCGCCGTATTCGATAAGCCTGTAGTTTTGGTTTTCGAGCGTTCTTATTCTGTATCCGTCGCCCTGCGACCACGTAACGCTGTAGTTGTTTTTTAGCAGCGACGGCTCGTTGTTTGAGTTGACCTCGGCGACCTTTATGACAAGATCCTTGTCCGCAATGACCGAATATTCGCTGCTTTCGTTCAGCTGTATCTCCTGTCCGTTTACGAACACAGCGACGGTCGCAGGATTGTAAATTCTGTTTGTGAGCACCTGAAAAGTGATAACCGTGCCGCTCGCAACGGAAGTATTCGTCATTTCGACGGGCGAATATCTGTCCTTGTATTTTTCAAGCTCGCTTGAAGTAAGCTTATAGTACGCACGGTAGCTCTTGCTTGATTCGACATATGCATACACGCCGTTTTCGTCCTTGATGAAGTCGACCGCACCCAAGTTCGATTTAACGAATTTGTAAGCGGGAGTGCCGTCGTCGTCCTTAAGCAGGCTGTCGGACGCACCGATAAATGACACGTTGACCGTGCCGTCTGCGGCAAATGCCGGTACTGCGCACGCAAGCATCATAAGCGCTGCAAGAAATATGCTTATTACTTTTTTCATTGGTATCCCTCCGTCAGAGATTACTTTTATACATATACAATTATACAGGCACAGTCCGAAAAAGTCAACAACCGACGTTCCGTCAAAATGCGAAATTATCGCGCCGCATTTTAGTTTAAAAACACAAAAAGTTCACACGCGCGCTGATAACCGACAGCGTTTCGGCATATACTTCATACGAGGTGATTCATAAATGAAAAAACTCACAAAAAAGACAAAGCTTCACATACTGTCGGCTGCGGTTACGCTTGCAGTCGGCGGACTTTCCGCATTGCTGACGAGAAAAAACATGAACGTGTACAAAACGGTCGCAAAGCCGCCGCTCGCTCCCCCGCCTGCCGTGTTTCCCATAGCGTGGACAGTGCTCTATATTCTGATGTCGGTAAGCTTTACGCGCGCATTTCTCACATGCGCCGACAGCAAAAAAGAACAGGATAAAAGCCTTGCGCTGTACGGTATAAATCTTTTCATGAACTTTTCGTGGCCGATAGTATTCTTTAATTTCAGAGCGTTTCTGCCCGCGCTCGTATGGCTTATCGGTCTTTTCGGCGTTATCGCGGCGATGACGGCACGTTTCGGCAAAAAGGATAAAATAAGCGCATACCTGCTTATTCCGTATCTTTTATGGCTTGCTTTTGCGGGATATCTGAATGCGGGGATCGTGTACCTGAATTAACGCTGAATTAACCGCCGCGCAAATCGTGTTTTTCCGCCGCGCAAATCGTGTTTTTCGGTATTGCATTTTGAGAAAGCATCTGATATAATAGCCGTCACTTTACGGAAAAGGACATTTATTTATGAGTGCATCTCAGACATACTACAAAAGGACGCGCCTTGCGTGCTACACGGCGTATTTTACGATGTCGTCGGTTTTCAGCGTGCCGCCGCTGCTGTTTGTGACGTTTCACAACCTTTACGGAATATCGTACACGCTGCTCGGAACGCTCGTGCTGATAAACTTCTTTACGCAGCTTTCGATTGACCTGATCTTTTCTTTTTTCTCAAAAAATTTCAACACTGCGAAAACCGTGCGTATTATGCCGCTTGCGACATCGCTCGGCATGATAATATATGCGCTCGGTCCGCTTCTTTTTTCGGAGCACGCATATTTTTGGCTCGTTGTCGGCACGGTCATTTTTTCCGTGTCGGCAGGACTTTCGGAGGTACTGCTCAGTCCGACGATTGCCGCAATACCGTCCGACGATCCGCAAAAAAGCATGAGCCTGCTGCATTCGCTGTATGCGTTCGGCGTTGTTTCGTCGGTTGCGTTCAGCACGCTGTTTCTGAGAATTTTCGGCAGCGGCAGGTGGTCGACTCTCATTATTATTCTTGCGCTTTTCCCAATAGCTGCGGCAGTGCTGTTCAACACGTCGCCGATACCGCCGCTTAATGCGGACGGGAGCACAGGCGAAAAGGGCGGCAAAAGCGGAAAAACGGCAGGTCTTGCGATGTGCGCCGCGTGCATATTCTTCGGCAGCTGCGCTGAAAACGGCATGTCGAACTGGATATCGAGCTATATGGAAAACGCTCTGCAAATCGACAAAACCGTCGGTGATATTCTCGGCATGGCAATGTTTGCGGTGCTGCTCGGCGCGGGGCGCATTGCGTATTCCAAGTTCGGAAAAAACATATACGGCGCACTGTTCGTCGGCATGCTCGGTTCTGTCTGCTGTTACCTCGTCGCGGGGTTTGCCGTCTCACCGATTCCGGCGTTTATCGCGTGCATTCTGACGGGACTTTTTACCGCGATGCTCTGGCCGGGAACGCTGATACTTATCGAAGAAAATATATCCGGCGCGGGAGTTGCCGCATTCGCGCTTATGGCGGCGGGCGGTGACCTCGGTGCGTCGGTTTCACCGCAGCTTATGGGTATCGTTATCGACAGCTTTTCCGCAACACGGCTTGCTGCCGACCTCGGCGCGTCTCTCGGTCTTACCGCAGAACAAATCGGACTGAAAGCGGCTATGATAACAAACGCACTCTTCCCCGCCGCAGGCATCGTTGTACTGCTTGCGCTCTCGCGCTATTTCAAAAAACACCGCGCAGCAAAGCCGCTCGGCTGACACGCGCCGTTATTTCCGCAGACGAAATATAAAACAGACACCGCGCACCCGTCGTCATAATCCGATGCTCCGCGCGGTGTTTTATTGTGCGCCGACGAAAAAGCTTTCCGTTTGATATTGCTTTTTTGCGTACTCTGTGTTAAAATTTTTTTGACTGAACAAACGAGAGGTGTGTATTATGTGCAAGCTTAAAGACATTGACAAAAAAGCGTCCGACAAGGGCAGCGGCATCGAAACCGTGTGGCAGTTCGTGAAATTCATCGTTGTAAGTCTTCTCGCAATGATAGTGCAGTTTGCGGTTCTCAATATTTTACTTCTTCTGCCGCAGATAAAAGACATAATTTCAAACCCGTACGAATTTTGGGTGTTCGCGTCCGACGGACTGGAGCAAAACGGACTCGGTTATTTTATCGCATTCAACATCGCAAATGTGCTTGCGCAGATAGTCGCATTCTTTGTCAACAAAGAAAAAACGTTCAACTCCGGCGCAAATATCGCCGTCACACTACCGATATATATCGTGTTTACGGTTGCGCTGATCTGCTTTTCGGCATGGCTCTCGCCTACACTGCAGGGACTGTTCGTGAAGTGGGGCATCAACGCGCAGGGTGCGGCGAATATCTCTACAATGTGCTGTTCCGCTATACAGTTTTTCCTTTACTTCCCCGTTGACAAAATTCTCTTTCACAAAAAAGCAGACAAAAAGGACGAATTAAAAGCGGAATGAAAACAGAATTTCAACCCATGCAATGTTTAACGGTCGGCATGCGCATAATGCCATAAGCTATACGTTAATTGTCGCGAAGCCGTAGGGAACGCGCACCGAGCGTTCCGCAACACAAGACATATGCAAATTTCGGTCGGTCGACATACGGACGTAAAATTTACGGTGCATTTTGAAGAATGCAAAATTCAACCCATGCAGCGTTTGACGGTCGGCATGTGTTTTGCATCCCGGTTATACGTTGATTCTCGCGGAACGCTCAGTGCGCGTTCCCTACGATATTCCGCAATGCAAAACAAAAACATGCATGCAACGCTACTTTCAATTCGCACAAACTAAAACGTGCAAACTAAAAATCGGCGCAGGCGGCTTTGAGTACCGCTTGCGCCTGTTTTATTTTTTTGAAATGAGTCGGTCGGTGCATTCGACGTGCCGAGGCATCATCGGATCGCGCCGACAAGCTGTGATATGACCCTGTCGGGTGACTTAAGATACAATCTTTGTCACGGCATCTGATATCATTTTAATCAGCTTATCGAAGTACTCCGCGAGCTTTGCCATAAACATCGGTAGCCATGTTGCCCACGACTTAAAGCCGCTTACAAATCTCGTAAGTGCGTTCTTTTCCGCTTCGACATCGTCCGCCCACGCTTCGACGTGACAGTTGTCCTCCGTCATCTTCACGTAGTCGGCATACATCAGATAGTCGTTTCGTCCGTATTTTATGTTACCGTTTTCATCTCTTTGCGGAATTGCGACCATGTACTGACTGCAATCGGTGAAATCGTCCACCATCAGCTGACTGTCCGCAGTGATAACGGTATACGCGATATTGTTTTCAAACGATGTCCAGTCGGAATGCGTAACACCCTTGATAAACCATGTGCTGTCGGGCCAGAAGCATGTGGAGGCATCAACCTGTTTGTCGGGAGAGATGTACTTGCCCAGTCCCGCTTCTGTCTGCTTCTTGATGTATTCATCGGAGAGCGTTGTCAGAACCGTGCTTGTCGTTGCGCCGAATGTGGATCTGTGGAGAGAAGCTATCTGGTCGCCGACAAGATTCATTGATTCGCACGTGGGAACCATCTGCGTGCCGTATTTGCCTATGACGCACACCTTTACGCCGTCGTCCTTTATCTTTTGAAGCAGCTCGGGAATACGCTGACGAACCGTTTTATCGTAATTGTCGAGCTTTTCGATAAGTCCTGCGTACTCTTTGCGCTTATCGCTGCCCTCCTCGCCGAAAATGTAATTCAGCGCGTCCTGATAGTCCTCCGCCGTAACGCAGCCCCAGTAGGACGGACAGCAGAAGAAGGTCGATCTTGCGATAGCAGAGGTCGCACCCTGCGCTATCTTTTTGTAAATCGTTTCTCTGACTATATCCGTTACGGTACCGACGGCTCCGGTCTTTACGAGCATGTCTATGGTAGCTTCCGTAAATTCGTCAAAGCCCTTAAACATACCGTAATATTCAAGGTCTTCGACAAAGCGCAAAGCCGCCTTGCCGTCGTTAATCTCAAACTTGCCGCATATCATTTCACTCAGCGGCTCCGAGCCGTATACCGTACTGCCGTCGAAGCTGAGTCCGTGAATACCGTCCGTGCCGTACTTTGCAATGTACGCAAGGGCAACCTGCGTACCGAGACATCTCGTGGCAATAGATACCTCTTCGGCACCCGTCGTCTGCTTTATTTTAGTGATGTAGTCGTGCAGCTCGTCCGCAATCTTCAAAGGATCGAGCCGCCAGTCATACCAAAACGGGTAGTCAGCCAAGGCATAATGACCTTTTCCCTGTTTTCTGTCGGTTTGCGAAAGGTTTGCCATCCACCGTCTTACGTTCTTACCTATATCCGTGCCGTTTGTCACTTCGCCGTTCTTGTCAAGCTGAATTTCGCTGAAAAGCTCGGACATCTCTTTATAAACGACCTCGTAATATTCGGAATAATCGTTTTTCTTATAGCCGTTGACAAGAGCCTCGATTATTGTCTTTGCGGAACCTCCGATATCGGCATCGCTGCCGCCGTCGGAGGAAAACGCTTTTATTATGTCCTTGAATTTCAAAACCTCTTTGCCTTCGGCATCGCATATCGGTTCGCCGTCGCCCGCTATACGGATAATGGGAATCTGACTGCCGCTGTCGGTAAGAGTCATAGCCGACGCCTTCGGCGCAGTGACCGCTATAAGCGGCAGCACCATGCAAAGTGTAAGCAAAACGGATAAAAACTTTCTCATTTTTTGTACGCACCTCCGTATTTATACATCTTAAATTGTACTCAAATACAAGCCGAAAATCCACACGGGAATATTTGAATATTATGAACAAACTGTAAACTTTCCGTGTTCACTGTAACAATTCCGAAATACTCATTTGTCATTTTCTTTATTTTCTTTTGAATGGGCGATAAACTTTTTTACCACAGTGTATATGATGCCTATCGGAATGCAGCATATTACTATCAAAATGATTTTGTCGGTAGGCAGCCATGCAAAAGCCGCATCGCCGAGGAGCGTAAAGAGAATGACCCGCCACGAAATGCCGAGCACCGACAGCGCGGCATATTTAGGGTATTTGCAGTCGGACGCACCGTAAAACAGACTTATGAAGTCAATCGGAAAGGCGGGGACGGCACGTATTGTCAGCAGGACGGACGCTTTGCTGCCGAGGTTTTTTTTGAGAATCCTCTGCCCCGCTTCGCTGCGCGAGAGCAGTCTGTGCACGGCATCCTGCCCGAGAAAGCGTCCGAGCAGAAACGTAGCCGTGACCTCGACGAATATACCGGCAAGGTTAACGAGCACGGCATGCACGGGACTGAGCACCGCGCCGACCGCAACATATATGACCGATGCGGGAACAACAAAAACAAGAGCTTTTACAAAATACACCGCCAAAATGACAACGGTCATGACGGTCTTATCGTCCGTAAACGACAGCAGCTGTTCTATGTTTATCTTTGACAGCTCCTCATAATTTACGACGGCGGCAACAAAAAGCGCGAGCGCGACGGCGCATTTTACAACGGTTAAAACTATATCCTTTTTTTTCATGCCGTGCTCCGTTATCTGCCGTTTTCGGGCGGGTGCGGCAGCTCCACACGGTAGATGTTCTTATCGGAAATGTCGATATACGGAATAAACAGCGGCGAATTTCCCGCCGATGCCGTAAGCGTGCTTACAAGCACTCTGACATAGGGAAAAAGCATGTCGTACGTTTCAAGATGCAAAAATTCCTTTTGAGCATCGGGGGCAATCGAGAAAAGTCCCGAAACGGTAATGTTTATCTTAAATTCGTCGGGCGCATTCTTGTCGGATATCACCGCCGTAAATTCGCCCTTGCATGTTTTGTCGGAATAACCCACACTGTATGAGTACTTGTGCGTAAGTTCTATTTGCCTTACGCCGTCCGCCATGTTGATAAATTCGAGTTTTTCTATTTTGTAACCGCGCAATTCGCTTTTTTGCATTTACAACTCCCCTTCCGTCTTGTACAAAACACTCACAATTGTATCATATGCCGCGCCCGTCTTCAATACAATATTTGCCGATTTTTTTACAGCGGAAACGGCGCACCGTAAAAAGCGGAAAAATGCGCTCTGTTTTCCTTGATTTTTGCGTGTGAAATATGTTATTATAACGGAACAGCGAAAACGGGGCATCGCGCTGCGATAATTTGCGCCGCGTTCCGTTAACTCGTTCGGCGGCGCAGATGCGTCGGTCAACCGAAACGAACCAACACGGAGGCAAAAGAAATGGATTATGAGCCTACACTTAAAATTTCGAGCCGCATAACCGACAGTGAGGGCGACAACTTCATGGAAACAACCGTGAGAGCAAGACTGCGCGGCACAAAGGACGACTACACTATAGAATACAGTGAATGCATTCTTCCCGGAATAACGACAAACACACAGATTACGGTCGCCGGCGGAAAAAGCGTAACCGTGGTAAGAAGCGGCGAAATAGCCAATGAAATCACAGCCGAACAAGGCAAGCGGCACATATGTCACTACTCACTGCCGTTCGGCTCGTTTGAAATAGGCATCTACGGCAGGCATGTAAGCTCGGAAGTATCCGAAAACGGCGGCAGGCTTGACTTTGAGTACGACCTGTGTTACCCCGACGGGTTCATTACAACGAATGCCATGACTTTAGACATATACAGAAAAGGAGCACCCGCAAATGTATAATACGGTTAAAGAAGCTGAAAGGCAGGTTGCCGCCATTGTTACGGCAGCCATAAAAAAAGCGCAGAAAAAAGGACTGCTGCCCGATGCGGAAACAGCGCGGTTCAATGTGGAAATACCTGCGGACAGAAAAAACGGCGACTATTCGACCAATGCCGCAATGGCGCATGCGCGTGTGTTCCGCATGCCGCCGATGAAGATAGCACAGGTGATTATCGACGAAGCGCAGCTTGACGGAACGTATTTCGGCAAGGTCGAAACGGCTGCGGGGTTCATAAATTTTACGCTCTCACAAAGTTTTTATGCGGATGTTCTCAAAAGCGTCGAGACGCTCGGTAAAAATTACGGTCATTCGGACATGTTCGCGGGCAAACGCGCACTCGTTGAGTTCGTCTCCGCAAATCCCACGGGACCCATGCACGTCGGCAATGCACGCGGCGGCGCAATGGGCGACTGCCTTGCGGAAGTCCTCACGTGGGCGGGATACGAAACCGAACGCGAATTTTACATAAACGACGGCGGCAATCAGATAGAAAAATTCGGTCTGTCGCTTGACATCCGCTACCGTCAGCATTTCGGCGAAGCTGTCGAAATGCCCGAGGACTCTTATCACGGTCAGGATATCATCGACCATGCAGAAAATTTTGCAAAAATATACGGCGATAAATTTATGACCGCGACGGACGAAGAACGCAAAAAGGCACTTGTCGATTACGCTCTGCCGCTCAATATCGCGGGGTTGGAGCGCGACCTGCTCAAATACAAAATAAAATACGACACGTGGTTTAAGGAAAGTGCTCTGCACAACTCCGGTGAAGCGAAAAAGGTCGTTAAAATTCTCACCGAAAAGGGATATACATACGAAAAAGACGGCGCGGTCTGGTTCAAAGCGGAGCAGTTCGGCTGCGACAAGGATTTCGTGCTCGTCCGCTCAAACGGATTTTTGACGTATATCGTTCCCGATATAGCGTATCATTACAACAAGCTCTGCATCAGAAACTTCGACCTTGCGGTTGATATTCTCGGCGCAGACCATCACGGCTATGTGCCGCGTCTCAAAGCCGCTCTGACGGCTCTCGGAATTGACCCCGACAGACTCCGCGTAGTGCTGATGCAAATGGTGCGTCTCGTAAAGGACGGCGAAGTCATAAAAGCATCAAAGCGTTCCGGCAAAGCCATAACGCTCGTAACGCTTCTCGACGAAGTGCCGATTGACGCCGCAAGATTTTTCTTTAATATGCGTGAAGCAAATTCGCACTGTGACTTTGACCTCGGTCTTGCAGTTGAACAAAGCTCGCAAAATCCCGTATACTACTGCCAGTATGCCCATGCGCGTATATGCTCGATATTCCGCAAGCTGAATGAAAAAGGCATCACTTTCGACGGCTGCACAAAAGAACAGGCGCAGCTTCTTACCGCCGACGAAGAAAAGGAGCTTATACGCTATATCGCTTCGCTCACGGGAGAAGTCGAGAACGCCGCAAAGCTGCTCGACCCGTCAAAGCTCACGCGCTACGCGGTGGAGCTTGCAACGCTTTTCCACAAGTTCTACAATGCGTGCCGCTGCGACGTCGACGACAAAGACCTTGCCTGTGCGCGTCTGTTCCTTTGCAGCTGCACACGCACGGTGCTTGCAAACGTGCTCGGACTGCTGAAGGTCGACGCTCCCGAAAGCATGTAATAAAGGCTGATTTTTCCGAAAGAGGTGAAACAATGGCACAGAACAAAAGCGAAACAAAAAAAGTCGCACAGAACAAAAAGGCTTATCACGACTATTTCGTACTCGAAACATACGAAGCGGGACTTGAGCTTTTCGGTACCGAGGTAAAATCAATCCGCGACGGCAAGGTTAACCTCAAGGATTCGTGGTGCCACATAAAGAACGGCGAGATATTCGCAAACGGCATGCATGTTTCACCCTACGAAAAGGGAAATATCTTCAACCGCGACCCGATGCGCCCGAAAAGGCTGCTGATGCATAAGCGCGAAATAAAAAAGCTGTTTGACTTGACAAAACAGCAGGGTTATGCGATAATTCCGTTGAGTGTATATTTTGTGAAGGGTCGGGCAAAGCTTGAAATAGGACTCTGCAAGGGCAAAAAGATGTACGATAAGCGCGAAGATGCCGCAAAACGCGACGCAAAACGCGATATCGACCGAACACTCAAGAACAGTCTTTAACAAAAAAAGGACTGCAAAAACCGATCGGACTTCAAGCAGTCCACTCCATGGGATCGAAAGGATTTCGACGGGGGAAACGAGGCTTAATAAGCGAGCAGAGGCGGGGCACCTCTCTAAAAGCTTCAACTTAAATAATAACTGACAATAATAAAACAGTTTTAGCAGCTGCCTGATCGCAGCCGCCGTCATTCCCGGAAGTACTGCGGTCCGGTGCGTGGCGTCATTCAGCAGTGAACGTGCACGGGCACACCGCCTTGTAACCCGTCATGAACAGCATGGCTTTTTCAAACCGAAGGGTGTTATTTCCCGTCGGCGCGCAGAGAACAAATAAATAACTACGCTCGTAGAAAGTTATGAGGACTTTCTTTCGGACAGGGGTTCGACTCCCCTCGATTCCACCAAACAATGCAAATCCGAACACCGTATTCTTCGTGAAACACACATTCGGG
>CAVFAD010000016.1:0-18966 GCA_963620305.1 Bacteroidaceae bacterium
ACAGTAGATTTTGTTGTTTTCGTGTGATATACTAATCTGCAATGGGTATTTTGCGCCGAATGCGAGTGCTTTTCGGGAGAGTTTTCGATGAACCTTTTGCACATGAAATATGCCGTTGAAACAGCGGAAACAAATTCGCTTAACAAGGCTGCCGAACGGCTTTATGTCGGGCAGTCCGCGTTGAGCCGCGCGGTAAAGGAGCTTGAAGCGGAACTCGGTGTGACGCTCTTTGAAAGAAGTGCAAGGGGAATGACTCTTACCCCCGACGGCGAGGTGTTTGTCGGGTACGCGCGGAATGTCCTGAAGCAGGTCGACAACATCGAAAACTTATTCAAAAAAAACGCAAGCGCGAAGCGCAGGTTTTCACTTTCCGCTCCGCGTTCGAGCTATATTTGCGACGCGTTTGCCGAATTTTCAAAGCAGCTTTCCGCCTGCGGCGATATAGAGGCATTTTACCGCGAAACAAATTCCGAAGAAACCGTAAAAGAGGTCATGCAGGACGATTTCCGTTTGGGAATAGTTCGCTACGCGAGTGAGCTTGACCGATACTATAAGCCGATGCTTGAAGAAAAGGGACTTGCTTATGAATTTGTGTGTGAGTTCAGCTATGTCCTGCTGGTCGGTGTAAAAAGTCCGCTTGCTCAGAAAACGAATATTTCGGCGGAAGATTTGCGCTGCCGCACCGAAATTCTCTACGGTGCTCCGTTTATGCCGATGCAGCCGTTTTTCGATACAAAAAAAAGTCCGAAAAGCGAAGACGCGGGAGGACGGCGCATTTACGTCTTTGAGAGGGCAAGTCAATTTGAGCTTCTGTCGTCAAATACCGACACGTTTATGTGGGTGTCGCCCGTCCCCGAAAAGACTCTTGCGCGGTACGGTCTGTGCCAGCTTGTGTGCGACGTGAACGGCAGACTGTATAAGGATGTTCTGATTCGCAAAAAAGAATATTCACTTACGGAACTTGACAAGAAATTCATAGAAATGCTTGTCGCGGCAAAACGCGACCTGTTCGGCAGATAAATAAATATGTATGTACAGTTGCTCCTGAGGAGGTCAGTAAAATGAATTTTGACAGAATAATCGCCGTCAGAAACGATAAAACGGTTTATCGCGACTCCGACCGATGTCTGAAAGTATATAACGGGGGATGTTCAAAGGCGATCGTTTTGAACGAAGCGTTGAATCAGGCAAGGCTTGAAGAAACAGCCGTTAACGTCCCGAAAGTCCTTGAAGTGACTGTTATAGACGGCAAGTGGGCACTTGTTTCCGAATATATCAAGGGAAAAACGCTTGCGCAGATGATAAAAGAGGAGCCTGAACGCAAAAAAGAGTTTATTTCGATGCTTGTCGACCTGCAGCTTAAAACGCAGAGTACCGTTTGCATGGGACTTATGTCGCTCAAGGAAAAGATGGTCAGAAGCATTTGTCAGACAAGCCTTGTCGCAACAATGAGATATGACCTTCATATGCGTCTTGAAGCGATGCATCGCGACAACAAGGTGTGCCACTGCGACTTTGAACCGTCCAACATAATAATAAGCGAGGGCGGCAAGCCGTACATAGTAGACTGGTCGCACGCGGCTCAGGGCGATCCGTCGGCGGACGCGGCGAGGTCATACCTTCGTCTTTATCTTGAGGGCGACACCGAAGGCGCGGAATGCTATCTTGACATTTACTGCGAAAAAAGCGGCAAGCCGAAAGAGCAGATTCAGAAATGGATTCCGCTCGTAGCCGCCGCGCAGAGTATAAGAGGAAATGCCGCAGAGCGTGAAGCACTCTGCAAATGGATCGATTGTTAAGGAGTTAAGGAGGATAATAAAATGAAAATAACGGTATGTATCGGTTCGTCGTGCCACATCAAAGGCTCAAGACAGGTGGTGGAGCAGCTCCAGACGCTGATTCGCGAATACGGACTCGGCAGCAGGGTGGAGCTTGCCGGCACTTTTTGTATGGGAAGATGTGACGAGGGTGTCTGCGTAACGGTCGACGACACATTCTTTTCGGTCGCTCCCGATGACACCAAGGAGTTTTTTGTGGAAAACGTCCTTTCGAAGGTGGCGAGATGATAGTTCAGATTTGTGTCGGTTCGTCGTGCCACCTCAGAGGCTCCGAGGAGCTTGTCGAGCTTTTTGAAGCGGCAATCGCAAAAAACGGACTTGAAAACGAAATTACCCTTGCGGGCAGCTTCTGCACGGGCAGATGCAATCGCGAGGGTGTTACGGTAACGGTTGACGACGACGTGTTTACGGGTGTTACACCCGATAAATTTGAAAGCTTTTTTGCGAAAAATATACTTAAAAGATCCGAATAAAATCGGGAGATGAGTTTAATGGAATGTTTGACACTGAAAAAATCAAACTGTAAAAACTGTTATAAATGTATTCGTCACTGCCCCGTTAAGGCTATTCGCTTTTCGGGTAATCAGGCATATATAATCGGCAACGAATGCATAATGTGCGGACACTGCTTCGTCGTGTGCCCGCAGGACGCAAAGCAGATAGTGGACGAGACCGAAAAGGTTAAGGTGCTTCTGCAGTCGGGCGATCCCGTTATCGTGAGCATGGCTCCGTCCTTTGTTGCAAACTATGAGGGAATCGGAATCGAGACGATGCGCAATGCGGTAAAAAAACTCGGCTTTTTCGACGTTGAAGAAACCGCTGTAGGCGCAACCGTCGTAAAAAAAGAATACGAAAAAATGCTTGCCGACGGCACTCGCGACGTTCTTATTTCCTCCTGCTGTCATTCCGTGAATCTTCTTATTCAGAAATATTTCCCGAATGTGCTGCCGTATCTTGCCGATGTCATGTCGCCGATGCAGGCTCACTGCAAGGACATTAAAAAGCGGTACCCGAACGCAAAGACCGTGTTTGTGGGACCGTGTGTCGCAAAAAAGGACGAAGCGCAGTATTACGAGGGCATTGTTGACGCCGTTCTGACTTTTGACGAGCTTACGGCTTGGCTGAAAGCCGAGAACATTGCATTTGAGCCGTGCGAGGACGGCGGCGACAGGGGATTGGCAAGATTTTTCCCGACAACCGGCGGAATCCTCAAAACCTTTACCGAGGCATCTGCGGAATATACCTATATGGCTGTCGACGGCACCGAAAACTGTATTGCTGCGCTGAAGGACATAGAAAGCGGTAAAATACATAAGTGTTTCATCGAAATGTCGACCTGCGCGGGCAGCTGCGTCGGCGGTCCCGTCATGGAAAAATTCCACCGTTCGCCGATAAAGGATTACCTTGCCGTTTCGCACTTCGCCAAAGATAAGGATTTTGATGTCCGTCAGCCGGAAAAGCTTGAAATACAAAAGAATTTTTCGGCTATCGCGAAAAAGCTGCAGCCGCCGACCGAAAACGAGATACGCGAAATTCTCCGTCAAATGGGCAAGACAAAGCCGTCGGACGAGCTTAACTGCGGCTCCTGCGGCTACGATACCTGCCGCGAAAAAGCCATAGCCATTTATCAGGGCAAGGCGGAGGTGTCAATGTGCCTGCCGTATCTTAAGGACAGAGCGGAGAGCTTTTCGGACACTATCGTCAGAAATACTCCCAACGGACTTATTGTTCTTAACGAAAAGCTTGAGGTGCAGCAGATAAACAAAGCCGCGCTCAAAATAATGAATCTGCGTTTTGCATCCGACGTGCTCGGAGACGGAGTCGTGCGCATTATGGACACTTCGGATTTTATTACGGTGCTCAACACAGGCTCGCGCATCGAAGGCAAGCGCGTTTATCTTGCCGAATACGAAAAATATGTCGAAGAAACCATTGTTTACGATAAGGAATTCCGTCTGCTTATCTGTATTCTCCGTGACGTAACGGAGGAGGAAATGCAGAAGGAAAAGAAAGAAAATATCAGCCGTCAGACTGTAGAAATAGCGGACAAGGTCGTTGATAAGCAGATGCGGATAGTTCAGGAAATAGCGTCGCTTCTCGGCGAGACCGCAGCCGAAACAAAGGTGGCGCTTTCAAAACTTAAGGAGTCGATCAGTAATGAATAATTTATGCGCCGATATCGGTTGGAAAAGCATAAACCATGAGGGCGAGCAGCTTTGCGGCGACCATGTCGAAATTGTCGAGCACGACGAAAATTCGACCGTCATAGTCCTTGCGGACGGACTCGGCAGCGGTGTCAAGGCAAGCATTCTTTCGACCCTCACTTCGAAAATCATATCGACTCTGATGTCCGAGGGAATACCCCTCGAGGAATGCGTTTCGGCTATTGCCGCAACTCTCCCCATTTGTTCCGTCAGGGGAGTGGCATATTCCACCTTTACCATAATAAACCTGAAAAACAACACAACCGCGGAGATAATCAGCTACGACAATCCGCCCGTTATAATGCTGCGTGACTTCGAACGCTTTGACTATCCGAAGCAGGAGCTTAATATCGACGGAAAAAAAATATACAAGACCGTTATTCAGCTTCACGAGGACGATATTTTTGTCGCGATGAGCGACGGCTGTCCTCATGCAGGAATCGGCACAGCCTTCAATTTCGGCTGGAAGGTCGACGAAATTGCGGACTTTATGCAGTCGCTTGCGCCCGTCGGCTATACGGCAAAGACGCTGTCGACCATGCTTGTCGACGAGTGCAACAAGCTCTACGGCGAACACCCCGGCGACGATGCCACGGCGTGCGTCGTGCGGATAAGAAAACGCTGCCCCGTCAATATCCTTTTCGGTCCTCCGCGAAACCGTGACGACTGCAACAGAATGATGTCGCTGTTTTTTTCCAAAGAAGGCAAGCATATCGTCTGCGGCGGCACCACTTCGTCTATAGTATCGAAATATCTCGGCAAACCCGTAAAGGCAAGCCTTAAGTACGAGCGCAGCGATGTCCCGCCGATAGCGGAGATAGAGGGAGTCGACCTTGTCACCGAGGGCGTTATCACGATAAACAAAGTAATCGAGTATGCACGCGACGCGCTTGCGGCGAATGAACTGTACGAGATATGGGGGTATAAACGCGACGGTGCATCGCTCATATCCAGAATGCTGTTTGAGGATGCGACCGATATTAACTTTTATGTCGGCAGAGCGGTCAATCCCGCTCACCAGAACCCCGACCTGCCGATAAACTTCAATATAAAAATGAATCTCGTTGAAGAACTTTCCGATTGCCTGAAAAAAATGGGCAAACGCATCAAAGTCAGTTATTTTTAAGGAGGTTGCCGATGAGAAAGTTTGATACAAAAGTCCAGTATCTGAAATACAAGGTTCTGCGCGAGGTTGCGCGCCATGCGTGGGACGGTACGCTGCTTGACAGCATTTTTGAAATTCCGAAAACCATTGTTCCCGGCAACACTCCGACAATGCGCTGCTGTGTTTATAAGGAACGCGCCATTCTCGGCGACAGAGTAAAGATAGCAATGGGCGGCGACAAGTCGAATCCGAATGTTATCGAGGTCATTGAAACGGCTTGTGACGAGTGCCCGATGGGCGGATATGAAGTCACGAATGCCTGCCGAGGCTGCCTTGCGCACCGCTGCGAGGATGTCTGCCGTTTCGGAGCCATAACGTTTGACGAAAACCATGTCGCTCACATAGACAAAACAAAGTGCAAAGAGTGCGGTGCATGCTCCCGCGTATGCCCGTATACGGCTATAATAAGCAGAAAGCGTCCGTGCGAAAACGCATGCAAGGTAAAGGCGATAGCCATGAACGAGGACCGTTCCGCACGCATAGACAACAGCAAGTGCATCGGCTGCGGCGCATGTGTGTATCAGTGCCCGTTCGGTGCAATAACCGACAAATCGTATATCCTCGACGTGATAGACATTATCAAAAAAAGCAAAGAGGAAAGGTACAAGGTCTTTGCCGTTGTCGCGCCGTCAATTTCAAGCCAGTTTACCTACGCAAAGCTCGGACAGGTTATCAGCGGACTGAAGCAATTGGGGTTCCATACCGTCGTTGAGGCTGCCCTCGGCGCGGATATCGTTGCCTTTGCCGAGTCGAAGGAGCTTGCGGAAAAAGGATTCCTTACAAGCTCCTGCTGTCCCGCTTTTGTCAGTTACATCGAAAAATCCTTTCCTGCTATGCTGCCGTTCGTTTCGCATAATCCGTCGCCCATGACGGCTATTGCGAAATATATAAAAGAGCACGAAGAACCGTGCAGGGTCGTCTTTATAGGTCCCTGCACCGCAAAGAAAGCCGAAGCACAGAAAGCGGAGGTCAAACGCTATGTCGATGCCGCGATGACATTTGAAGAACTTCAGGCACTGTTTGACAGCAAAGACATTGATATTATGTCGCTCGGTGAGGACATACTCGACAACGCGTCTTATTTCGGACGTATCTTTGCAAGAAGCGGCGGACTTTCCGATGCCGTGCGTCAGGGACTGAAGGAGCACGGAATAACCGACTTCGAGTATAAACCCTTTGCCTGCGACGGTATTGAAGAATGCCGTACCGCGCTTTTGAAAAAGAACAAAAACATGCTTGATGCCAATTTCATCGAGGGAATGGCTTGCGTCGGCGGCTGCATCGGCGGCGCGGGATGCCTCACCCACGGAGCCAAAAACCGCGACGAAGTAGATAAATACGGTCGCGAGGCCTATGAAAAAACAATTGCCGATGCTATTTCCGTTCTGAAGTAATAAATAAGCCGGTTGCGTTTTTGCGCGACCGGCTTATTTTGCGTATTTTTCGTGCAGGGCTATGAGCCGGCCGGCCGATGCGCGGTATACTGACGACCGCGCTGCCGAAAAACCGATAAGAAAAACACACCTTTGCCGCAAAAACGGTTCGGGTGTGTTTTTTGTCGTGTTCAAAAATGTCCGCATCGGAGAACGGTGCGCGTTATGAGGAAAAATGTCCGTGCGCGGTTCGCTGTCCGTCAGATGTCAAAAAGGGGAGTCGACATGTACCTTTCTCCGCCGTCGGGCAGCAGCACAACGATGCGGGCGTGTTTGTCGTTTATGCGTTTTGCAAGCTCCTTTGCCGCGTGCAATGCGGCACCCGAGGAGATGCCGACGAGCAGACCGTCTGTTTTTGCGACTTCACGTGCGGCGGTATACGCGTCTTCATCGGTGACGCATATCACCTCGTCAATAATATCGGTGTTAAGAATTTCGGGAACAAATCCCGCGCCGATGCCCATAAGACCGTGTGCGCCCTTTTGACCGCCCGAAAGCACCGCGCTGCCCGCAGGCTCGACCGCGATGACCTTTATGTCTTTTCTGTATGCCTTAAGCACCTCGCCGACGCCCGTCAGCGTGCCGCCCGTGCCGACTCCCGCGACAAAGTAGTTTACCTTGCCGTACGTGTCGCGCAAAATTTCGGGACCTGTGGTTTTTTTGTGAGCATTTGCGTTTGCGGGGTTGCCGAACTGGTTCGGAATAAATGCTCCGTCCGTTTGTTCGGCAAGCTCATTCGCTTTGTCTATGGCTCCCTGCATTCCGTCCGAGGCGGGGGTGAGCACTACCTGAGCACCGAGCATTTTCAGAAGCTTTATCCGTTCAACGCTCATGTTGTCGGGCATGGTGAGTATGACTTTATATCCCTTTATTGCCGCCGCGAAAGCGAGTCCCACGCCCGTGTTGCCGCTGGTAGGCTCGATTATGCAGCCGCCGGGCGAAAGAACGCCGCGTCTTTCCGCGTCCTCTATAAGCTCCCTGCCGACTCTGTCTTTTGCGCTGCCGAGGGGATTAAAATATTCAAGTTTCGCGACTATTTCGCTCTCAATGCCGTGCAGCGCGCAGTATCTTTCGAGAGAGAGCATCGGAGTGTTGCCGACAAGCTGCGTAAGGTCGGTCGCTATTCTGCCGTCTTTGTCAAGTCCTATTCCGAGCTTAAATTCACTGTTCATTACGTCACCCCTTAAAGTATAAAATCGTCTTTGCCGTATTCCGCCAAAGGTGCGGGTTTGCGCGGTTCTCTTTTCAGCGGATCGTATTTGAATTTTTTGCAGCTGCCGTCTTTGTCCGTGACTCCGCTGCGGACGCAAAGTATATCTTTTCCGTTCGGAGCCGTTTTGCCGTGTGCGCAGTATGCGCACTTCGGCTCAATGTTTCCGAGCACCTTTTTGCTCATAGCCTGACCACATCCTTTTTCGTCTGATGTAATTTTATACTTTTTTTACCGTCAAGTCAATATCAATCGTCATTATTGCGCAAATGTATTCCGCCCTCAAGGCTTGATATTATAAGCATCAGCACCGTGCCGAAAAGCAGCAGGCTTACGGAAAACGAATCGGAAAACAGTTTTCCCGTGTACATTTTTGCTGCGGGGAACGACAGCCGAAATACGGCGGTGATGCCGAATTCAAAAAGTGCGGCAAGTAAACCCGACGCGGCGCGGCACAGAAAAAATGTTCGGATATCCGCACCGAGTGCTTTGAGGTCGGGCAGCAGCTGAACACCTGCGCTTATGCCGCCGAAACCGCACAGGAAAGCGGCAATTATTATGTTGTTCTTTTCCGCCGCAAGCTGCACCCCGCCCGTCACTTCGAAAAGGAATGTCAGCGGCTCGCTTATTCCCGTCGGCAGTACCGCGCCGACAAACGCGCTCACGGAAGAAAAAACGAGTATGAACGAGCAGACGGAGATGACTGCCGATGTGCTTTTTTCGACAGCCGTCAGGAATGAATCCGCAAGTTTTTTTCTTTCTCCGAGGCATACGCTCTGCGTACGGACTGTGCCCGAAGTCAGCTTAAGTATGAATCCTATCGCGGTATTCGCCGCAACGCATGACAAGAACAGCGTTATGCCTGCGTGAGCGGAGGAAAACAATGCGCCGCATACCGTTACGGTAAACGACACGCCCGGACTTACCGCGACAAGACAAAGCCGTCTTGCTTCTTCCGCCGAAATAAGTTTTTGAGAGTGCATCAGCCGCGCATTTTTTACGCCGACGGAGTATCCACCCGTCAGTCCGAACAGCAGACAGGCGGCGCTGTTCCCCGACAGTCCGAAAATGCCGTTCGAAACGGACGACAGCACCCGCATTGCGCCATTCGGCAATCCGCGCAGCAGCAGAGTGTTGCTTATTACCGTTATCGGAAAAACCGACGGGATTATTATTTTTGCACACAGAGACAGTGCGTTCGCGATTCCGCTTTTGATTTGCGCCGAAAAAACAAATGACATCGAATATGCCGCCGCCGTCAGCAGAAGCTCGGCGGCAGTCCTCAGCTTCGCGGCTTTTTTACCGAAATATATCATACTGTATTGTATTTGTACTCGGGTGATATTATAACGGCGCGGCGCATAGAATACAGCAAAGGTTCGGTGATATCGGTGAACAGAAGCACAGCTAAAAGCATAATCGTCCGCAAGCTGCGTCTTGCCGCAGACAGAATAGGCGGCGCGGCGGAGCTTAACGCTTTGCGTCCGTTTTTTATGACCGTAAACGGTACGGACGGAATAACCGTATCCGGAAAAGTGACGGTAACGGAATATTCGGACACGCAAATCAGCCTGTTCAGCGGCGACGTGAGCCTTGTCCTGCGCGGCGAACAGCTGAAAATTTCCGTTCATACGGCGGAAAACACATCTGTGAACGGTACCGTACGCGCAATTTTGTTTGAGTAACACATGCGCCGTCTGAAAAGTGCCGCAGTACAATTTCGGTCAGTGCGAAATTACGTGAAAGGAACGGAACAATGTATATGATTTTTGACAGAGCGGCAGATTTTTTTAAGGGCACTGTCGAATTTTGCGTTACCGACTGTTTTTTCGGTATGTTTATTGCAGACTGCCGCCGTCGGGGTGTCCCGCTGAAAAACGTGAAGAAAGTCGAAAACTCCCTTTTCGGCGAAACCGAACTTCGGTATTTCGGAAAACTCACGGAGGCTGCCGATGCCGCCGGGGCGAATATCGAGGTCAGACGTACGTACGGCTTGCCCGTTATCCTTATGCGTTACCGCCGACGCTGCGGTGTCGCTGTCGGTCTTGCGGCTGCGCTTGTGATGATGCTCTATTTTTCGTCGGTTCTTTGGAGCGTGGACATCAGCGGTGTCGACAAAAGTGAAATATACCTTGTCCGCACGGCTCTTGAAAAGTGCGGTGTGTGCCGCGGAACACCCCTGCACAGAGTGAACGCAGATGAGGCGGAGGAGCTGCTCGATACGTTAAGTCCGAATATTCAGCGGGCGTCCGTCAATATTATCGGCAACAGGGCATACGTCGAAATATTCGAGAGGGAAGTGATAACCGAAACGGACGGAGATTTTCTTTATTCCGATATCGTCGCGGCAAAGGACGGTGAAGTGCTGAAGGCGGACATCTTTCAGGGGCAGAGTGCGGTAAAGGACGGACAGACGGTTAAAAAAGGCGACGTTCTCGTTAAAGGCACCGTCGAAATGAAAGACGGTAAGGTGCGATACACCGAGAGTAAAGCAAGAATCATCGCGCGGACGGACACGGATATCAGTGTCAGCAGCGCAAAAACGCTGTATGCCGATGCCGTCACGGAGCGGAGAAATTTTTATTCAGTCCGCTTTTTCGGTTTCACCGTGCCCGTGACGCAGGGAGCGAAAACGGAACAATCGTACGGGAACGAATACCTAATGAATACTGCCGATACGGTTTTTCCGATAGGAATTGTCCGCCGAAGTGCGCTTTATACCGAAAAACGCGACATAGTTTTGTCGGACGGCGAGGCATATCTGATGTGCGCTGCGGATTTTGCCGCACTTCTGCACGACCGACTGCTCGATAAAAATATCGTTTCCGTTGTGCAGAGCGTAAAAAACGGCGATTCCGTTGTCATTGAAGCAAACGCGGTGTGCGAAGAAGACATCTGTGAAACGGTTACCGTGCACAGCGCGGAATAACGCCGCAGACGGTTTGTTTTCCCGTGTTCGGACACACAGGCATTTTCGGACGAAAAATTTTGCTTTGACGAAAAATCAGTTGACTTGGCATACAAAATATGTTAAAACATAGCTATAGAAGTTTTGTGCTGTTGTTAACCGTAGGCTTTTGATCGCATGATATTGCGTCAAAAGTTTTTTTCAACGGCACGTTCAAAGAAAGGATATGACAGAACTATGAAGTTCTATCTCGAAAATGCAGACAAGGTTCTTTCCGACGTCGGCAGCACCGCCGACGGACTTTCCTCCGATGAAGCGCGAAAACGGCTTGAAAAAGACGGCAAAAACAAGCTGAAAGAAGCCGAAAAGGACGGACTTTTCAAGAAATTTATCAATTCTCTTGCAGACCCGATGATAATCATGCTCCTTGTCGCGGCTGCCATTCAGGCGGCGGTTGCCGTTATCGAGGCGGGCGGAAAACCCGGATTGAAGGACTTTGCCGACGTGCTCGTTATTCTCGTTGTCGTTATCATCAACACCATAATGGGTCTTGTTCAGGAAAGCAAAGCCGAAGCCGCTATGGACGCCCTCATGCAAATGACGGCTGCAACGTCAAAGGTGATGCGCGACGGCAAGGTTGAAACGCTTAAAAGCGAAGATATTGTTGTCGGCGACGTGATTCTGCTTGAAGCGGGCGACGCGGTGCCTGCGGACTGCCGCATACTCGAATCCCATTCGATGAAGGTCGAGGAGGCTGCGCTGACGGGCGAAAGCGTTCCCGTAACGAAAATGGTCGATGTTCTTATGCTCAAGGACAAAAACGGCGACGTGGCTCTCGGTGACAGAAAAAATATGCTCTACAGCGGTTCCACAATCGTTTACGGACGCGGAAAAGCGGTCGTTACCGACATCGGAATGAATACCGAGATGGGCAAAATTGCCGACGCTCTCAATTCAGCCGAAAAGGAAGAAACCCCGCTGCAGAAAAAAATGGGCGAGCTGTCTCACTTCCTTACGAAGCTTGTTATAGGAATAAGCGTTCTCGTTTTTGTCGTCGGCGTCATCGAATCTATGGTGCTTGCGGGTGAGTTTTCGTGGAAGCTGCTGGGCGAATCGTCGCTTGATACGTTTATAGCCGCTATTGCGCTTGCCGTTGCCGCTATCCCCGAGGGACTGCCCGCCGTCGTTACCATTATTCTTTCCATCGGCGTTACCGCAATGAGCAAGCGTCAGGCACTTATCAGAAAGCTTACTGCGGTCGAAACGCTCGGCTGCACGCAGATAATCTGCTCCGACAAAACGGGTACTCTCACACAGAACAAGATGACCGTCGTCGATCACTTCGGCGATGACGAAAAGCTCCTTGCGGGCGCAATGGCTCTTTGCTGCGATGCGGAGATAGACGCAGACGGCAACGTCACGGGCGAACCTACCGAGGCTGCGCTCGTCGCTTATGCGTATTCGCTCGGCATGAGCAAAAACGACCTCGCGGCGAAAGCCGTCAGAGTGGGTGAAGCTCCGTTCGATTCGGGACGTAAGATGATGTCCACCGTTCACAAAACGGAAAACGGCATTGTTCAGTATACAAAGGGCGCACCCGACGAGATACTTAAAAAATGCAGGTATGCTTCGGTCGGCGGCAAAACGGTCGAAATCACCGACGATTTCCGCGCAGAGGTCGCAAAAGAAAACAAACGCATGGCGGACAAGGCTCTCCGTGTTCTTGCCTGCGCTTACAAAAAGCACGATAACGTTCCCTCGGACATGTCGCCCGAGGCACTTGAAAACGATCTTATATTTATCGGTCTTACCGGTATGATAGACCCCGTTCGCCCCGAAGTAAAGGCGGCTATCGAGGAATGCCGCCTGGCGGGCATCCGTCCCATTATGATAACGGGCGACCATAAGGACACGGCTGTTGCCATAGGACGCGAACTCGGCATTATCTCAGACGCGTCCGAAGCCATAATGGGCGCGGAACTTGACAAATTCAGCGACGAAGAACTTAAAGAAGAAGTGCTGAAATATTCCGTTTATGCCCGCGTTCAGCCCGAACACAAGACCCGTATAGTCAAAGCGTGGAAGGCTCGCGGCATGGTAACGGCAATGACGGGCGACGGCGTCAACGACGCTCCGTCCATCAAATCCGCCGATATCGGTATCGGTATGGGCATTACGGGTACGGATGTCACCAAGGGCGTTTCCGATATGGTTCTTGCCGACGATAACTTCGCGACCATTGTCAACGCCGTTGAAGAAGGCAGAAAGATATACGACAACGTTCTTAAGGTTCTTCAGTTCCAGCTGTCGACGAACCTCAGCGAGGTTATAATAATGTTCGTTGCGTCGATTCTTCACTTTACGATTCTGTCCCCCGTTCATCTTCTTTGGATAAACATGGTTACAGACTCGCTCCCCGGTCTTGCGCTCGGTATGGAAAAAGCCGAGAGCGATATCATGAAAAGAAAACCCCGTTCGACTTCCGACAGCATTTTCTCGGGCGGCGCGGGTATTGACATGATGTGGCAGGGTGTTTATCTTGCAATCATCGAAATCGCCGCTTATGTTATCGGTTATTGGCTTGAGCCTGTCGGCGGCGGTGCTCACAGCTTCGCGGGATTTTTCAGCGGAGAAACATGCGTAAACGCAATGGCTATGGCATTCCTTACCGTCAACTTCTCCGAGATGATGTGCGCTGTCAATATGCGTTCGCGTCACGGTTCGCTGTTCTCTGCGCATATACTTAAAAAGAAGAATCCGTGGCTCATAGGAGCGTTTGTTGTGACTACACTTATGACGCTTGCGGCTATATATGTTCCCGGACTCAACTCCGTTTTCGGCATCGAATCCGGTACGTTCAGCAGCTATGAGCTTGCGATTTCATTCGGTCTTGCGCTTACGACGGTTCCCGTCTTTGAAATAGGCAAAGCGTTCAGGAGAGCGTCATGGAGAAAGGCGAAAGCTAAAAAAGCATAAAATAAACAAAAGCTTCGGATCCCGTGTCGATTCGAAGCTTTTTTGCAGTTTTCGTGTGTTGACCGTCAGAAAAATCTGTGCGCAAATTCGTTAAATTTCCTTTCGTACGTGTCGGAATCCGTTTCGTAGCTTTTTGCATGCCATGCACCGTCGATTATCAAAATATCCTTGTACGGCGCGCTTGTCGCTTCGTACAGCTCGTAACACATAACGGGGGAGATAAAGTCGTCGCTGCCGCCGTGAATGAAAAGAATCGGGATTTTTGCGTGCTTTACGCTTTCGAGAGCGTCGGTGTCCTTAAAATCATACCCGGCAAGCGTTTTGCAGAAAGCGTCCGCTCCCAAAAGAATAGGATACTTTGCGGGGCCTATTACATCAAGAACATTTGAAAATTCGTTCCATGCCGAGGTGTAGCCGCAGTCGGCTACGGTAAACTTGACGTTTGCGGGCAGCTGTTCGTCTCCTGTCATGAGCATGACCGTTGCAGAACCGAGGGAAACGCCGTAAAGGCAGATTTTAATGTCCTGTCCGAATTTTTCAATCATGAAATCAAGCCATTTCATGCAGTCCCCGCATTCTCTGTGCCCGAATGTTATGTGCTTTCCCTCGCTGCTGCCGCATCCGCGGTGGTCGACGAGAAAGACGTTATACCCGCTCTCGTGCAGGAATTTCGTTTGAAGCGCGAAACCGTTTTTGGCGCAGCTTCTGTAGCCGTGGCTGCAAAACACGAATCTGTCGGTTGCCTTTTCTGCCGGAAGATAATAAGCGTGGAGATTTATGCCGTCGTCACTTGTGATGTCATATTCTTCAAATTGCTGTTCATTCAGCCACACTGCGCGCGGGTCTGGCTCGGGCGGTGCGTCGCCCGTTTTCTTTTTTACTACCGCGTTCCCGACGGCATTAAAAACCTTTCCGCTTGAAGCCATGACTTCATGGTATATAAAGTAGCTCATCCCCGCAGCAAACGCCGCCGCGCCGCCGATGACAGCAGCTGTTCCGATCGCAAATGCGGTCTTTTTCTTCTTTTTCATTGCTCACGCCTCCCCATTATATACTAAAACAGTGTTAAAAATATTTTAACGCGAAATAAAGACACTGTCAATACCCGCAGCGGATAAAACACACACGGAGCAAGAAGGACAAGAGCCGCAGCGGTCGGTTCAAAAAAAGCAAAACGCGTTTGACACGCGCTTCATAAAATGATAAAATACACTTCGGAGGCGATGCCGATGTTCAGTGCTGTTCTTATTGATATAGACGATACCGTTCTCGACTTTCAAAAGTGCGCGAAGTGGGCGATAAAAACCGCAATGACGCAGCGCGGTATGAATTATACACCGCAAATGTACGATGTATTCAAAGAAGTAAACGACAGCATGTGGAGCAGGCTTGAACGGGGCGAAATGACGCGTGAGGAGCTTTTGAACAGCCGTTTTAATATTATTTTCAACAGGCTCGGCATCTCTGCGGACGGCAGGGAATTTGAAGACGGCTTTATCGGACTTCTGCACGAAAGCACCGAGGAGGTGACGGGCGCGCGTGAGCTTTTGGCATA
This sequence comes from Bacteroidaceae bacterium, assembly GCA_963620305.1. GTDB lineage: Bacteria > Bacillota > Clostridia > Oscillospirales > Acutalibacteraceae > RUG806. Next base: position 15,290 of record CAVFAD010000016.1, read on the forward strand.
TCTGTACGGCAGAAATTACCGAATTTATGCCGTGAGCAACGCAATGCAGTTTCAGCAGGAAAACAGACTGAAAAAAAGCGGTCTTGCGAGGTATTTCAGCGGAATCTGCACCTCCGAGCTTTTAGGCGCGGCAAAGCCGTCGGCAGGTTTTTTCGATGCTTTCTTTGCCCGCTTTTCGGATATTTCAAAAAACGAAGCCATTCTTATCGGAGATTCGCTCGATGCCGATGTTATCGGCGGGAAGAACTACGGCTTGACCGTATGCTGGTTCAATAACGGCGGCAAAAATCAGTCGGACGGTTCGCTTGCCGACTACACGGTAACATCTTTGTCGGAAATAAAAAATTTTATGTGACATACAGCGGAGGGACGGAATGAAAGACAGCAAGACATTTGAATACTTTAAGGAGAGTGCGGACTACGTAAAAGAAATAATCGGTGAAAAACCCGATTGCGCGCTGATTTTAGGCTCGTGCCTCGGCGGATTTTCGGCACGTATTCAAAACAAAATCGAAATTGACTATGAAGATATCCCCAATTTCCTGACCTCAACCGTCAGCTCTCATGCAGGCAAACTCATTTTCGGCACCGTCGCAGGAAAAAAGATTTTGTGCATGTCCGGCAGGTTCCATTTTTACGAGGGATATGACTTTGAACAGCTTACTGTGCCGATACGGCTTTTTAAGCTGTTAGGTGCAGAATATACTATTATCACGAACGCGTCGGGTGCGGTTAACACATCTTATAAACCCGGCGACATTATGATAATAAAAGACCATATTAAACTTAACGGTGCAAGTCCGCTTCGCGGTAAAAATACAGAAGAATTCGGGCACCGTTTCTTTGACGTGACCGATATGTATACATCGTCACTGCGTAAAAAAGCATTGAAATGCGCCGAAAACACCGACCTGAATGTTCACGAAGGCATATATATGTATTTTACGGGACCTCAATTTGAAACGCCCGCTGAGATTCGCGCCGCGAGAATTTTGGGCGCGGATGCCGTCGGTATGTCGACGGTTACCGAAGCACTTACCGCCGCTCACTGCTCCATGCCGCTGCTTGCCGCGGCGGTTATCACCAATATGGCGGCAGGCGTGACAAGCAACAAGCTCAGCTTTGATGAGGTCGACGTTACCGCCGATGCGATAGCCGACAAATTCGGCGACTATATCGAAAAGATTATCTCGGAAGTCTGAAAGGAAACATAATGAAAACTCTTTTGAAAAATTGCACCGCAATTCTTAATTCCGACGGCGAAGTCCGCGCCGAAAGCGGATTGAATATAGCCGTAAACGGCGAATATATCGTATACATCGGCAGCGAAATGCCTTGCGGCAAATTTGATTCAACCAAAGATATGAGCGGTAAGATTGTCATGCCCGGACTCTTTAACACTCACACCCATACGCCGATGGTGCTTTTGCGCGGAATCGGCAGCGGACTGCCGCTTGACAGATGGCTGTTTGATGCCGTGTTTCCCGTTGAGGACAGACTTACTCCCGATGATATCAGAGCAGGCAGCGAGCTTGCCGTTCTCGAAATGATTGCGGGCGGCACGGTCAGCTTTTCGGATATGTATTTTGAGCCGCGCATTACAGCGGAGGTTGTCGCAAAAAGCGGCATGAAAGCAAACCTTTGCCGCCCCGTGCAAAGCTTTGACCCGAACGAAAAACCCGAGGACTGCTACAGAATCGCGGAGTCGGAACAGCTTTTCAGAGAGCTTAACGGCACTGCGGACGGCAGAATACTTGTTGATTTTTGCGTGCACGCGGAGTATACGTGCAATCCGCAGGTCGTAAAGGCGTATTCCGATATCTGCCGCAGTTATAACGGAAATATGCACATTCATCTTTCCGAAACGGAAAAAGAACACCGCGAATGTGTGGAAAAATACAAAAAAACACCGACGGAGTGGTTCGCGTCCCTCGGTGCATTTGACGCTTCCGCTTTTGCGGCGCACTGCGTGACCGTAACGGATTCGGATATTGATATTCTGAAGGCTCACGGCGTGAGCGTTGTTCATAATCCAACAAGCAACATGAAGCTCGGCAGCGGCTTTGCTCCGATAAGACAGCTGCTTGACAGCGGAATAAACGTTGCGCTCGGCACAGACGGCGCGGCAAGCAACAACAACCTCAATATGCTTGAGGAAATGCACCTCGCCGCCGTAATTCACAACGGTTTTTCGCGCTGTGCAACCGAATTTTCGGCAGGGGATATAATCAAAACGGCGACGGTTAACGGAGCAAAGGTTCAGCGCAGAGAGAAAAGCGGTTCGCTCTCGGTCGGCAACAGGGCGGACATAATCGCTCTTTCGCTCGCCTCGCCGCATATGCAGCCGTGCCTCGATGCCGTCGCGCTCACCGTTTACTCCGCACAGTCATCGGACGTGTGCATGACAATGTGCGACGGAAATATACTTTACGAAAACGGTGAATTTTTGACGCTTGACAAGGAACGCATCATGTTCGATGTCAAAAAAAGCGTTGACAGACTTTATAAATGAGGTAACAAAATGGAAAGAGCTGACAAGGATTTAGCTTTTATGCTGCAATACGAGAACATTGCGTGGTTTGATGACGGTAAAGTAAAAATACTTGACAGGCGCGTCTATCCGCGCAGTCGGGAATTTGTCGTATGTAAAAATTATCATGAGGTCATACGCGCGCTTCGCGATATGGTTACACAGAGTGCGGGACCGTACACCGCCGCCGCAGCGGCAATGGCACTCGCGGCATTTGAGTGCAGAAATATGAGCGAAAAGGATCAGCGCGAATATCTTAAAAAGGCAGCCGCTGAAATTGCAAATGCGCGTCCTACCACCGCCAAAAGAATGGGACTCATTACCGCAGGATGTCTTGACACTGCCGTCAAAGCAATGGAGTCGGGCGAAAACGTCAGCGACGCAATTGTTGAATATACGGTAAAAATAAACAATATGCGTTACAACAAAGTCTACAAAATGGCACAGTATCTTGCCGATATGATTCCCATACACGGAACGGTAATGACGCAGTGCTTCGGTGAAACAATAGTAGGGCAGCTCTGCCGCGCATTAAAGGAAAAAGGGAAAGGGGACGTGAGATTTTTCTGCCCCGAAACACGCCCGTATTTTCAGGGCGCAAGACTTACAGCGACGGTGTGCCGCGATATGGGCATGGACGTTACGGTTATTACCGATAATATGCCCGCTTTTGTCATGAAAAAAGAAAAGGTCGATGTGTTTACTTCCGCTGCGGATGCAATCTGCATGGACGGTCATGTCGTGAATAAAGTCGGAACTTTTCAGATTGCAATAGCTGCAAAATACAATAAGCTGCCGTACTTTGTGACAGGTGCGCCCGATAAAGTTCACCCGACGGTCGATACGGTGACAATTGAAATGCGCGACCCCGATTTTTCATTGCAGGCAATGGGAGTCAGAACGGCAGCCGACGGTGTAAAGGGATATTATCCCGCATTTGATATTACGCCGCCCGAGCTTGTAAGCGGTGTCGTTACCGATACCGGGATTTATACTCCGTATGACCTTGAACGTTATTATGCCGACGGCAATATGGGTGAATATGAAATGGTCATCTGACCGTGCGCGTGACCGTGCGCGCCGTCGGCTGACCGTAAAGTCACAGACTTTATGCCGACAAGTAAAAACACTTTACGTGTGCACGGAT
>CAVFAD010000016.1:18984-23497 GCA_963620305.1 Bacteroidaceae bacterium
GCTTTTAAGCGTTTATATTTTGATTTCCGTCGGTTTCTGCCGACGGTTTTTTTGTAACACGGAGTGATGATGTGAATAAAATGTCGTTGAGGGGAGGCGCGACAGCCGAACCAATAAAACAAAAGGAGACATTTTATGAGCTCAGCAAAAACTGCGGCAGCCGACGGCATAATTTTCGATTCACTGACTCCGCTGCCCGTTTCGCCGCAGGTAACAATGGCATATGTGCCCTTTCAGACAGATAAAGAAATGTACGACGAAGGTGAAGCGCTTTCCCGCGGCTCTCTTTTCAAGGTGCTTGACAAACCCTTTTGCAGAGGGTGTCTTAAATGAGCAAAAAGGATAAGCTTTTGAGAGCACTTTCCGCCGCGCAGTTTGCGTTGTGGGAGCTGCACCTTTATCTTGATACACATCCCGCCGATATGACGGCAATTTCGATGCATTCGCAGTACGAATTAAAATTCAAAAATCTCAAAACAGAGTACGAGGAGCTTTACGGACCTCTCACACCTGCAATGGGAGAGGGAGTCGAATGGCTCAAGAACCCGTGGCCGTGGGATGCGGAAGGATATGATGACTGATGTGGACTTATGAAAAGAAACTGCAATACCCCGTGAAAATTAAAAATCCGAACCCCAAGCTTGCGCAGATAATCATTTCGCAGTACGGCGGTCCCGACGGCGAACTCGGCGCATCGCTCCGCTATCTTTCCCAACGCTACTCCATGCCGTACCCCGAACTCAAAGGACTTTTGACCGACATAGGCACGGAAGAATATGTACCGAGAGGTTGTAAATGAAAAAAAACGGCGAATCCGTCGGGCGGGACGCCGTTTTTTTAGTGGTGCGTTTTATGTTGGGGTTTTCGGGAACAGTGTAATGTTAAAATCATCGGGGGAGTTGTGCCATCTGCCGTTTTTGGTTTTGATGTAGGTTACTTTTTCAAGTACATCTTTGAGCATGTCGTTTTTGGCTTTCGGTGACGGGAGTGTGTTGTAGACTTCGAGAACCTTCTCGACCTTGGGAATGATTTGTTTGCGGTTCAGCTCCCGTTTTGTATCGGCTTCGATTTCCGCACTCAGTGCGGCGCGTGATGCTTTGTTTTTTTCGATGCGCTCGGAGAGGCTGCGCGAACGGTCTAAAAATTGCCCCGTGGTGTAAATGCGCTGCTCTAAAAGGTCATGTGTATAGTCGAGCTGGCTGTTAAGCGTATTATATTCGGCGTTGAGCCGCTGCAGCGCATTTTCTTTAATCTTTATCGCCGCACCGCTGCCGGTGTCGGCATTGCCGCCGTTTTCCCACTGTAAACGGTATTCGGTGAGCCAATCACGCAGGGACTGCAATATTCGCGATTCGACATATCCCAGCGCGGAAGAAATATTATCGCATGCGGCATCGGGACAGAGAAGCGTGTCCGCCGTGGTTCGGTCGTTGTACGGTCGGCGCACCATTCTTTTGCCGCACTTTTCGCAGACGACAAGACCGCACAGCGGATTTTTTACCGTGCTGCGTTCGCCTATCGGGCGCGGCGGGTTCTGCGTCATGTATTTCTGCGCTTTTTCATAAACATCGTTGTCAATGAGCGGCGCGTGCCGTCCGTCAGCGATTACGCATTCTTCATCCGAAGCACGCGGACGGGTGATTATAACATGACCGTCCGACATCTTTTTTGTTTCCTTGCGCTGATTCCAACGAATTTTGCCGATATATACGGGATTTGTTAAGAGGTCGCGAATTGTGGCAGGCGACCAATGCTCACTCTTTCGCGGCGGTATCCGCATATCATTCAGCCGCCGCACGATGCGCGATACGCCGAGCCGCTCAAATGAGCCGTCGGGACGTTCCTCGCCCTCTGTATACAAGCGGAATATAAGCCGCACCGTATCAGCTTCTTTCGGAGACGGTACAAGCGTATATCCCTTGTCTCCGGCAATCTTTTCGCGCTCGTAACCGTACGGCGGCAGGCTGCCGACAAACTTGCCTTCTTTGACGGATGCAAGCCGACCGCGCTGCAAACGGCGATTAATCGTCTTGTATTCGCGGCGGGACATAAATAAACCGAACTCGAAATATTCTTCGTCGAATTCGTTGTTTGGGTCATAGTCCTTAAGCGGAGTAATTATTTTTGTGTTTGAAAATTTGAACGTCTGCGCTACTATTCCCTGGTCTACGGTGTCGCCGCGTGCAAGCCGTTCGACTTCCATAACAAGAACGCCGTCCCACTGTCCTGCTTCAACCTCCGACAGCAGATGCTGCATGACGGGACGCGCCGCAACGGTTTCGCCTGAAACGATTTCGCGATAGATTTGCGTTATTTCCAAATGCCGCCGTTTGGCAAGCTCCAGCAGAGTGTTAACGTGCCGCGTCAGCGTTTCACCCTCTCCGCGTGCTTCGGCTTCGGCATCCGCTCTCGATTTGCGGACGTATAAACAGTATGACATTTTTACACCTCGATTTTAGTATGAATTATGCATTATGAATTAAATCACAGCGTGCTCGTGAATGCGACGGCTTTACCGATAATTGCAACGTCGAGAAGTTCGCTGTCGGCATAGACAAGGTCGTCGTAAACGGGGTTGCAGGGTGAGAGCACGAGTTTGTTGGGGAATTTGCGCACTTTTTTCAATGTCGCTTCTTCGCCGATTCTGACCGCTGCAATTTCTCCGTTTTCGACATCCGGTTGAATGCGTATGTAAACAATGTCGCCGTCGTAAATTCTCGCGTTTATCATGCTGTCGCCTTTGCACGTCAATGCAAAATCGGCAGGTATTTTTTTATCTACCGAAAGATATTCCGTTATGTTTTCTTCGGCAAGTATCGGCGCACCGCATGCGATTGCTCCGACAAGCGGTATTGATTTCGTATCCGGCAGCGGCATTATATTTTTAATGCCGTCGAGGGAAACGGCGGGCGCGGTTTTTTCCGCATATCCGAGAAGATACGCGGGGGTTGTGTTTAACGCTTTGGCTAAAGGTATCAATATATCTGCCGGCATTTTCTTTATGTCTGTCTTTTCATATCTGTAAACTGTTGCGCGGTCTTTGCCTATTTTTGCGGCAACTTCATCAACGGAAAGACCTAATTCTATTCTTCGTTGTTTTATTCTTTCGCTAATCGTCATAATGAAAAATCCTTTTCTTGTTTTTGTCTGCCTTTATTATAACATATCTATTGCAAAAATGCAATAGTATAATGGGTGTTTTGAAAAAATAATTCGCAAAAATGCGAAAAAACTCTTGACAAAGACCGATGGCGTGTGTTATTATGAGCCTGTCGCAGAATTGCGACGCAACAACGTAGCTACATGGGGGTAAAAAAATGCTTAACTGTAATTTGTTAAAAAGCAAAATAGTTGCATGCGGACTTACAACAACAGAGTGTCTGAAAAAAGCGAAAATTTCTACCGACCGCTATTATCGTGTAATTCGTAAAGCAAGAAAAAACAATATGTGTGATTTTACAATTGAAGAAGTCGAAAATCTTGCCAAAACACTTAGCATGACCGAAGCGGACGTTATGAATATTTTTTTTGCTGCAGTTGTCGCATAAATGCGACGTAAGCCCGCTTAACGGTTCGGTTTAAAGGAAAGGAAGAAAAATCAATGAAAACCGAGCGGGAACAAACAACAACCCGCGCATAGGACAAAGACCCGCGCAAATAAACTGTAGCAGGGGGGTGCATGTATGGTTGAGCAGGGGCATGTTGTCAGGGAAATGAAGATAGGCAACACGCACATAAGGATTTGCGACGATTACTGCCGCGACAAGACAAAGGAAGACGTTGACGAGATTCTTCGCAGCATCGCCCGCAACGCTATCGGTCCGATTACGGCGGCGGCACTTGCGGCGGAAGAAGCGGAAGAAAAAGCACGGAAGAAATACGAAAAGGCAGGGGGTGAAACAGTGACCACGCAGTACGGTATCTATCAGGTTAACCGCGACAGGGATGTCAAGGGCGTTTGCTTTTGCGGCAGTGAAATTCTTAAATTGCTGAACGGGAAATTTGCTGTTGACCCGTCGGTATATGACAAGGTCTTCGACGGCGAATGCAGCGCAATCTACAGTCTTGACGGAATTTGGCTGAATCACAACATCCGAACGACGACAGATAAAAAATATGACCCCAGCCTGTCGGTGTCCGACGTGGTGGAAATCAGAGAGAGTGAAGGTATAGAACCCGGCTTTTACTTCGTCGACTCCGTCGGGTTCAAAAAAATCGACTTCGACAAAACGAAGTGCGGGAAAGGAGAATGTTAACGATGTACATAGCACTTATCATTTTTGAGATTGTTCTTGCCGTGTTCGCGGCGTGGTGCATTCTGAACGAAGACAGGCTTATCGAGTTCGAAGAGCACGCGGGACGCAGTATAAAGCGCCGCATGCGGAGCAGAAAGCGCGAACGCGTCGCGGAATATCTCGCGCAGCACGGACTTGTTGCCGTGCCGAGACTTGCCGACAACGAGGACATTATCGAAATCCGGAAATAAGCCGTAAAAAATTTTTTTAAAAACTGC
>CAVFAD010000016.1:23509-35359 GCA_963620305.1 Bacteroidaceae bacterium
GTGTAATACAATGAATTTACCGAAAACGAAAGGACGAAAAAAAATGACCAATTACGAAAAAATCAAAAGTATGAGCATTGACGAGATGGCAAATTTGCTCGAAGCTACTTGTGAATTTTGTGTCTGTTTTAAAGAACCCCGCAAATGTACCCCCAGATGTAAAGAGGGCGTAAAAAAGTGGCTTGAATCGGAAGCGGAGACGAAAGGAAATGACTAACTTTGAAAAGGCGCAGACAATGAACATCGACGAATTTGCGGAATTTCTCAACGAGGGTCGGCGAGTGTGCTTCGGCTGCCGTCACCGCTTCGAGCCGTACACGTGTGTCGGCAAACCGTGCGTCGACGAGATAAAAAAGTGGCTTGAAAGTGAGGCGGTGAACCTTGAAAGCGGCGGGAGCGGCGCGGACGCAAAAAAATGAGGACTGCGGAAAATCAACAAACCGCAGTCCTCGGAAGGATAATGATTGGACTTCTTTAATCCTATGTCATTATTCTACACCTAAAACACACATTTGTCAAGAGACAGGAAGGAAGAAAAAACATGTCGGTAAAAATCAATGCATTCGAGCTTGAAAACATCAAGCGCATCAAGGCGGTTTCTCTCGAACCGACGGCGAACGGTCTGACCGTTATCGGCGGAAGAAACAACCAAGGCAAAACATCGGTGCTCGACGCTATTGCGTGGGCACTCGGCGGCGACCGTTTCCGTCCGTCGGGAGCGGCGAGAGACGGCGCACTCACACCGCCACATCTTAAGGTGACACTCTCGAACGGTATCACGGTGGAGCGCAGAGGGAAAAATTCAGACCTCAAAGTAACAGACCCGTCGGGGCGGCTCGGCGGTCAGGCTCTCCTCAATTCGTTTATCGAGCAGTTCGCGCTCGACCTGCCGCGATTCATGAACGCACCCGGCAAGGAAAAAGCGAATACGCTTCTGAAGATTATCGGTGTCGGGGATAAGCTGTTTTTACTCGAAAAAGAGGAAGAAACGCTCTACAACGAGCGCACGGCGGTCGGCAGAACGGCGGACGCAAAGAAGAAGTACGCCGACGGACTTACATTTTACGACGATGTGCCGACCGCTCCCGTGTCCGCGACCGAGCTTATCAGACAGCAGCAGGATATTTTACTTCGCAATGCCGAAAACAGGCGCAAGCGCGACGAGCTTGAAAGCAACAAGCAGAAGTTTAATGTGCTGTCGGATCAGGTGGAGCAGCTTAAAGCACGGCTGCAGTCGATGATTGACGAACAGAAAATACTGCTCTCCGATATCGAAGCGGGGCAAAAAGAAGTCGGCACGCTCGTCGACGAATCTACGGCGGAGCTTGAAGCGAATATCGCCGATATTGAGGAAATTAACCGCAAGGTAAATGAAAACCTGCGTGTCGCCGCTGCCGAGGACGAAGCCGAGCGCTACCAAGCCGAGTACGACAAGCTGACGGAAAGGATAGAGGACGTACGCAGACAGAAGTACGACCTTCTCGATAATGCGCCGCTCCCGCTCCCCGGTCTGTCGGTCGAAAACGGCGAACTGACCTTTAACGGTCACAAGTGGGACGCGATGTCGGGCAGCGAACAGTTAAGGGCTGCGGCGGCGATAGTCCGCAAACTCAATCCCGAATGCGGCTTCGTGCTGCTCGATAAGTTAGAGCAAATGGACACCGAAACGCTCAAGGAGTTCGGCGAATGGCTCGAAAGCGAAGGCTTGCAGGCGATAGCGACACGCGTTTCGACGGGCGGCGAATGCACCGTCATTATCGAGGACGGTTACGCGGCGGAGCCGACGGGCGCACCGATTCCGCAGATACCGCTGACAAATTTCGAAGGCTGGGGGAGTGTTAACAAATGAGTAAATACGCAATAACGGGCGGAGTTCGCCCGACGGCACTTAAAATTGTCATATACGGTCCCGAGGGGATAGGCAAAACGACGTTTGCGTCATGTTTTCCGAAAGCGGTTTTTATCGATACGGAAGGCTCGACAAAGTTTTTCGACCTTGCGCGGTTCCCCGTTCCGACCTCGTGGGCAATGCTCCTTGACGAAGTTCAGGAAGTCATAAACGAGCCGTCACTGTGCGACACGCTCGTCATAGATACCGCCGACTGGGCGGAAAAGCTGTGCATTAAGGACGTGTGCGCGTCGAGCAGCAAAAAGGGCATCGAGGACTTCGGCTACGGCAAAGGTTATACGTATACGTATGAAGCGTTTGCAAAGCTGCTGCATATGCTCGAGGATGTCGCGAACAGGGGCGTAAATGTAGTATTAACGGCACATGCCGCGCTGCGCAAGTTCGAGCAGCCTGACGAAATGGGCGCGTATGACAGGTGGGAGTTAAAGCTCTTAAACTCTCCGAAGGCGAATATCTGCGCAATGGTAAAAGAGTGGGCGGATATGGTTATCTTTGCGAATTATCAGACGTTCGCGGTCGCTGCCGACGACAGCGGCAAAAAGTTCAAGGCGCAGGGCGGCAAGCGCGTTATGTATCTCAACCACAATCCATGCTGGGACGCAAAGAACCGCTTCGGACTTGACGACGGTGAGGATTTTCTGTACGGAAATATCGCGTCCGTCATAATTCCCCGCAAAAGTCTCGGCACGGACGCCGCCGTTAAGCATCTGTATGACCAAAAACGGGAGCTGATAGAAAAGCTGTCGGCAGAGACACCCGTACAAGCACCCGTACAAGCACCCGTACAAGCACCCGTACAGACCGTACAAGCACCGGTACAAGCCGTACAAGCACCCGTACAGCCGCCGGCACAGACGGCATATACGAATATAGATAAGTTTACCGAACCCGCACAGCCGCCCGTACAAGCTCCCGTGCAGGCACCGCCGCAGCCGGGCGGCATACCGAAAGCACTTGCGGACTTGATGAGAGCGGACGGCATAACCGAGAATATGATACAAAAAGCCGTCGCGTCGGCGGGGCATTTCCCCGAAGACACGCCTATCGCGAATTACGGCGACGAGTACATCAACGGTTTTCTCGTCGGGCAGTGGCAGTCGTTTGTAAGCTTTATCCGTTCACAGCAGAACGATAACGACGATTTGCCGTTTTAAGAAACAATGAAAGGAAGAATTGAAGAATGGCAGAAGGCAGAGCATTTACATGGGATGATGTGGTAATTAACGAATCGACTTTTACGCTCATTGACGAGGGCGACTACAATTTCAGCGTAACGAAGGTCGAAAGAGGATATCACGGCGGCAGCGCGAAGCTGCCCGCATGTCCGAAGGTGATACTGACGCTCGCGATACTCAGCGAAGACGGGCGCGAACTCACTACGCTTACGCACAACATATATCTTCACTCGTCGGTTGAGGGACTTATTTCATCTTTCCTTTTGAGCGTCGGACTTAAAAAACACGGTGAACCCGTACGGATTGCGGAATTTAACAACGCCGCCGGCAAAACGGGCAGATGTCACGTATTCATTGACGAATGGACAAACGACAGGGGCGAAGACAAAAAAAACAACAAGATAAGGTACTTTATCGACTCTATACCCGTTCAGACCGTTCAGACCGCGCAGAACGCACCCGCACAGCAGTTTGCGCCGACGCAGAACGCACCCGCACAGCAGTCTTTCGGCGGCTGGGGTAACGGCTCGGGCGGCACGGGGTGGACGGCGAGATGATTCTCAGACCGTATCAGGACGAAGCGCGAAAAGCCGTTCTTTCGGAATGGGAGAACGGACGCAGCAAGACGCTTCTCGTCCTGCCTACGGGCACGGGTAAAACCGTTGTCTTTGCAAAGATAGCCGAAGACCGCGTCAGAGCGGGAGACAGAACCTTGATACTTGCCCACAGGGGCGAGCTTCTCGAACAAGCCGCCGACAAGATTATGAAAACGACGGGACTTAAATGCGCAACAGAGAAAGCTGCCGAGACGTGCTTAAACAGCTGGTGCCGCATTACGGTCGGGTCGGTTCAAAGCCTTATGCAGGAAAAGCGGCTGAAGCTCTTTTCTCCCGATTACTTCGGCACGGTAATAATCGACGAAGCGCATCACGCGATTACGGACGGTTATCTGCGCGTACTGGAGCACTTCCCGAACGCACACGTTTTAGGCGTTACGGCTACGCCCGACAGGGGCGACATGAAGAACCTCGGTTCGGTATTCGATTCGCTTGCGTACGAATACACGCTGCCGCAGGCGATAAAAGACGGATATCTCGTGCCCATTAAAGCACTTACCGTTCCGCTTAAACTCGATATTTCAGCCGTAGGCACGCAGGGCGGCGATTTCAAGGTGAACGAACTCGATACCGCGCTCGACCCGTATCTCTACGGCATAGCGGACGAAATGTTAAACTCATGCGCGGACAGGAAAACGGTCGTTTTTCTTCCGCTGATAAAGACCTCGCAGAAGTTCTGCGACATACTCAATCAAAAAGGCTTCAAAGCGGCGGAGGTTAACGGAACGTCCGCCGACAGAGCCGAAATACTGAACGACTTCGAAAAAGGGAAGTACAACGTTCTGTGTAATTCGATGCTTCTTACAGAGGGGTGGGACTGTCCGTCCGTTGACTGCGTTATCGTGTTAAGACCGACAAAAGTCCGCAGCCTTTACTGTCAAATGGTAGGGCGCGGAACGCGTCCCGCACCGAACAAAAAAGATTTGCTTCTGCTCGATTTTCTGTGGCACACTTCTCGGCATGAGTTATGCCGTCCCGCTTGTATCATTGCCGAGAGTGCCGATGTCGCACAGCAGATGACCGAAAACATTGCAGCCGCAGGGTGTCCCGTCGATATCACGGATGCCGAAGTGACGGCGCAGACGGATGTTGTCGCAAAGCGTGAAGAAGCACTCGCAAAAAAGTTAGAAGAAATGAAGAAGCGCAAGCGTTCCCTTGTCGACCCGCTTCAATATGCCGTGAGCGTACAGTCGTCGGCACTTACCGATTATGTTCCCGTATTCGGGGACGAGCTGCAGCAGCCGTCGGACGCGCAGAAAAAGCAGCTTGAACGTTTCGGTATATTCCCCGATTCGGTTGATTCCTTCGGCAGAGCCGACAGGCTTATAGAAAGTCTGACACAGCGTCAGGCAGAGGGAAAAGCAACGCCGAAGCAGATAAGAATGCTTGAACAAAAAGGATTTTCACACGTCGGTACATGGAGCTTTGAAGCCGCAAGAAAGATGATTGCAAGAATTTCCGCCGCAGGGTGGCACATCCCGCGCGGCGTTGACCCGAAAACGTATGTACCGCCGACAGAGGTAATAAACATTGGATTTGATTGGACTTGACGAAATAATTGAATACATAGACCCCGCGTCATGCGATTACTCCGAATGGACAAGCGTCGGCATGGCATTAAAGCACGAGGGGTATGACGTGTCCGTCTGGGAGCGGTGGTCGGCGAAAGACAGCCGCCGCTATCATCCCGGGGAATGCGTAAAAAAGTGGGAGACGTTCAAGGGCGGCTCACACTCGCCCGTAACGGGCGGTACCATAGTTTCCATGGCAAGAGCACACGGTTGGTCGCCGTTTCGCACCTCCGGACACGCTCTCGACTGGAACGACAGCATAAACGACGAGGGAGTTATCATAAACGCCGAAAGCTTCGAGTACGAACCGCTGAAGCTCCCCGACAACATGTCTCCCTCCGCACAGCTCATAAAGTACCTTGAAACGCTGTTCGATTCGACCGAAAACGTCGGCTACGTTACCGAAACGTGGCTCAAGGACGGCAAGTATCTGCCCACAAAGGGTCACTGTGACCGCACGGCGGGTCAGCTTATCGAGGAGCTGTCAAAATGCGGCGACGACATCGGCAGGGTTCTCGGCGACTATAACCCCGAAGCGGGCGCGTGGATTCGCTTTAACCCGCTCGACGGGAACGGCGTAAAGGATTCGAACGTTACCGACTACCGCTTCGCTCTGATAGAAAGCGACAACTGCGACATCGACAAGCAGAATGCCGTCATACGCGAGCTTGAACTGCCCGTTGCCGCGCTCGTATATTCGGGCGGAAAATCGGTTCACGCGATAGTCAGAATCGACGCAGCCGATTACACGGAGTACCGCAAAAGGGTCGATTATCTTTACGAAATATGCAAAAAAAACGGTCTTGAACCCGACAGGCAGAACCGCAACCCGTCGCGTCTGTCGCGTATGCCCGGTGTTGTCCGAAACGGCAAAATGCAGTGCCTGCTCGATACGAACATCGGCAAGGCGACATGGGCGGAGTGGGTCGACTGGATTGAAGGCATAAACGACGATTTGCCCGACCCCGAAAACCTTACCGACTACTGGGACTGTCTCCCCGACCTCTCGCCGCCGCTGATTGACGGCATTCTGCGTCAGGGACACAAGATGCTCATTGCGGGTCCTTCGAAGGCGGGCAAGAGCTACGCTCTCATTGAAATGTGCATAGCTATAGCAGAAGGTGAGCGGTGGCTCGGCTTTAAGTGCGCACGCGGCAAGGTGCTGTACATAAACTTAGAGGTCGACCGCGCGTCGTGCCTGCACCGTTTCAGAGACGTTTACGCGGCGATGAACATACCGCACGACGGCTTCGGCAATATAGACATATGGAATCTCCGAGGAAAAGCCGTGCCAATGGATAAGCTCGCGCCGAAAATCATCCGCAGAGCGGCTAAAAAAGGGTACATCGCGATTGTTATCGACCCCATTTACAAGATTATCACCGGCGACGAAAACAGCGCGGAGCAGATGTCACACTTCTGCAACCAGTTCGATAAGGTCTGCAACGAGCTCGGGTGCGCCGTTATCTACTGCCACCACCACTCTAAAGGCGTGCAGGGCGACAAGCGGTCAATGGACAGAGCATCGGGTTCGGGAGTTTTCGCACGTGACCCCGATGCGCTCATAGACCTCGCGGAGCTTGAACTTGACGCAGACATCAGAAAGCAGCAGCTTAACGAAGCGGTATGCGCTCTGTGCTCGAAAACGCTCGACAGGCTCCGTCCCGACATGGCGGAAGACATAAGCATTGACGATGCGCTGTCCTCGGCGCGTATGCTCAAGTACTGCAGCGACAACCTTTCCGCAGCCGATTACCGGCAGCTTCTCAATGAAGAAGCGGAAGTCAAAAAACGTATTCGCGGTCTTACCGCGTGGCGCATCGAGGGAACGCTTCGAGAGTTCCCGAAGTTTGAACCCGTAAACGTATGGTTCCGTTTCCCCGTGCACACGGCTGACAGGGACGGCGTGCTTGCCGACTGCGTCCTTGACGGCGCATTCAAGCCGCAGACGTTCTATAAAAAAACAAAGCCGAAGGACGCTCCGAAGGACACTCCCGAAGAGCGTATCAAAAACAGGGACAAGGCATTCGAAGCAGCTTTCATTGCGTGCGAGAAAAACGGCGCGGCGGATATTTCGGAGCTTGCAAACGTGCTCGGAAAAAGCAAAGACACGGTCAGACGCTCCGCGCAGGCAATGGATAAATTTATTATAAAAAACGGCTCGGTTTACTCGGTCGAAAGCAAAAAATAATATTTCTTAAAGGGAATCAAAACACCCAAAAAGCAAAATTCAACAGTTTGTACCCGTCAACATATGCCACAAAAAACGTGTTGAAAAACGTGACATTCGACGCAAAACCCTGATTTTGCGTTTGCGTCAAATGTTGAAGAATCGCACATTCGACGCAAAAAACAAAAAATGCGTGCGTCAAATGTGGAGCAACGCAACATTTTATTGTTGAAAAACGTGACATTCGACGCACGCAAAAACCCCTATACACAAGTGTATAGGTATGTGTGGTGGCATAAAGCCAGCCACCCACACATCCTACACATACTTGTGGTCAGGGCGCGGCGGCTCGGACAGGCGAAACGGAATTTTGCACGGTAAGCAAAGGAGAGAAAAGCATGGACGAAAAAAAAGGAGAGAAAAGCATGGACGAAAAAAGAAGCGATTGGTTCTTCATGGAAATGATACCGCCTACGAAAACGAATCAGCAAAAGGGCATAAATTTCAAAGCACGCAGAGTGTATACGACTGCCGAGATGAAAGACATCGAAGCGAAGTTCGATGCGTACCTGCTGCCGCATAAACCGAGCGAGCCGCTGACGGGTGCCGTCAAGCTTTACGTGTACCAGATGTTCCCGATAACGGGCAAACACGTCATCGGAGAATGGAAAACGACAAAACCCGACGTTGACAACTCCGTTAAAACGCTCATCGACAGAATGACGCGGCTCGGCTTTTGGAAAGACGACGCGCAGATAGTCAGCCTGTGCGCAGAGAAGATGTATGCGGACTTACCCGGAATCTTTATCGAGTACAGAGAGGTAGCAGTGAAGTGATTTACGTTGTTATCACGATAGCGGTGGTCACGTGGGCGGTCTTGCTGACGCTCGGCTACCTAAGGTACGGAAACGGACGTTAAAACGCACAGCGGCGGCAAATGCGGCAAAAAACGGCTCGAAAATGCCCCGAAAACGGCATTTTGATTCTTCGGCAGTGAAACACTCTACAAAACACAAAACGCGTCTAAGGGCATTCAAGACAAAAAAAAGGCATATCACAAAAAGGAGACTTGAACAAATGACGGTTATCGCAATTATCATATCGGCACTCGTCGGCTGGGGGATGCTGTGGGCGGGGTCGGTCATTATCGGAGCGTTTACGGTGCGCGGCAGGCAAAGCGAACGCACAAAGGACGGTGAAAAGTCATGACGAGGTGTGCGGTGTGCGGCGAAAAATTCACTTCATACGGCGGCGACACGTGCGACTTTTACCGCGCGCTGATAAGAGAGGAGCAGTTTAACGCGGAAACGGGCGGAGTATGCCCGCAGTGCGGGGGCAAAGTGCAGTCGAAAAACAGAAAGTTCTGCTCCGAAAAATGCAGCCGCGCATATCATTCGGGTGTCGGTTCGCGTCCTGCTGCTTACTGCGTCATATGCGGCACACTTCTGCCGGGCGCAAAGAAAAAATACTGCTCGGACAACTGCCGCAGACAGGGCGAACGTCTTCACGGCGGCAAAAAGTGTTCGGTGACGCAAAGCTTTAAGGAATACGAAAAAGCGAGTATCGAAGCGGCGGCGCGGGGCGAATATCTGTCCTACGGTAAGTACATGGCACGGCGGCAGACGGAGCGCGAAAAGAAAAGCATAGGCGCGAAATGAAATTACGACAAGGAGACCGAAAGCATGAAACAGAAAAACGCTCCCGCCGAGTGTTCGGCGGTTCGATGCGCGAACAACAAGGACGGCGAGTGCATCGCGCTCACGGAGTGCCTTATGCGCGAAGACAAAATGTGTCCGTTCTGCAAGACGCGCGAACAGGCGAACGAAGAACTGCTCGAATGCATCAACCGCAAGGCGGCGCGGTATGCCGCAAAGCGACAGCAAACGAAAAAGTAAGGGAGTTTATTCATGGCAAACAGAGCCGACATGTCCGTAAAGTGTCCGTTTTTCAAAGCGACCCTGAAGTCGTCGGTAAGGTGCGAGGGACTTTGCGGCGAGGGAACAAGCACCGTGCTGACGTTCTTTTCTCCGACCGTGCGCCGCGACTATCAAAGGGCGGTGTGCGGCGGGGACTTTCGCCGCTGCATGTGGGCGAAAACGCTCCTTGAAAAATACGGGGAATAATACCGCTTGATAAATCAATAACTTTTGAATATAATATGAACGGAGAGGGGGAAAGCTGACCTTGTACAAAGTATATTTTTACACGGACAGGAAAGGAAAAAAGCCGGTAGGGGAATATATAGCGGAATTGTCTCAAAAGGGAGATAAGGACAGCCGCATAAAGCTGCAAAAAATACAGGATTACATCAACGCTTTGAGAGAATACGGATTGCAGCTGAACAAACAGTAACGGACAGGAAAAGCCGTATAAAACGGCAAGCAGCGTATTAAATCGTGTTAAAACGTCCCTGCGGGGGCGTTTTTTTGCGTCCGAAAAAAATCGAAAATTTTTCAAAAAAAGTGTGCATGGGGGGTGCGCACTTCTTTTTTTTGTTCGGATATACTGGGAGTAACGTTTCGGGGGAGGGAGATTGATGGCGAATGAAACGACGGATTTCGAGCGGATAAAAAAAGAATACATTTCGGGCGGCGAAAGTCTTCGCGAGCTGGCTGAAAGGTACGGCATTACGTACGGTTCGATTGCGAACCGAAGCAAAAAGGACGGCTGGGTAAAGCTGCGTGACCGAGTACGAGCCAAACGCGACACAAAAACGGTCGACAGGATATCGTCCGAGCAGTCGCGCACGCGCCTGAAGCTCTACAAAGCCGCCGACAAGGCTCTCGACAGGGTGACGGAGGTAATCGAGGACAGGAGCGCACCGCTCGGCGCGAAAGACCTGCGCAGTCTTGCAGGCGCGCTTAAAGACCTGAAAGAGGTACAGGACGTAAAGAGCGTCAAAGACCTTGAGGAGCAGACGGCGCGAATACTTAAGCTTCAAAAAGAAGCGAAAGAGGAAACGAACGAGGACAGAGTCGTTACGGTTCGGTTCGCCGACGGTGACATCGGGGAGCTGAGCGAATGAAAGAACTCGTTTTGTCGCCGCCGAGCGAAAAACAGCGGCGGTTTCTGACGGCAAAGGCGAAGCATATCGGCTTCGGCGGTGCACGCGGCGGCGGAAAAAGCTGGGCGGTGCGGACAAAAGCGGTGCTGCTTGCGCTGCGCTATGACGGAATACGCGTTCTTATCGTCCGACGCACGTACCCCGAGCTTATCAACAACCACATAAACTCTCTGCGCGTACAGTGTCTCGGAGCAGCCGTGTACAACGACCGCGATAAGGTTCTTAAGTTTTCGAACGGTTCGGTTATCGGTTTTTCGTACTGTGCGAACGACAAAGACCTCGACCGTCTGCAGGGCGTTGAGTACGACGTTATTTTCCTTGACGAAGCGACGCAGCTGTCGGAGTTCCAGATGAAGAAAATAACGGCATGCGTGCGAGGTGTAAACGATTTCCCGAAGCGGGTGTATTACACGTGCAACCCGGGCGGGCAGGGGCATCAGTACATAAAACGCATATTTATCGACCGGCATTACACGGACGGCGAAAATCCCGACGACTACGTTTTTATTCAATCGCTCGTGACCGACAACAGGGTACTGCTTAAAAGCCAACCCGATTACGTTAAGCAGCTTGAAGCACTGCCGCCGAAGCTGCGCGATGCGTGGCTGTACGGTCGGTGGGACATATTCGAGGGGCAGTTTTTTGAGGACTTTTTTGCCGAGCCGGACGCGGTAAAGTGTGCCGAAGCGGGAATAACACCCGAGCAGGCGCGAAAAGAGAGGCGGTGGACGCATGTCATTGAGCCGTTTGCAGTGCCTCGCGGGTGGAACATCGTAAGGAGTTTCGACTTCGGTTACGCAAAGCCGTTCTCGTGTGACTGGTGGGCGATAGATTACGACGGGCGCGCTTATCTCATTTTGCAGCTCTACGGCTGCACGCAGACACCGAACGAAGGGGTAAAATGGGCACCCGACAGAATTTTCGGCGAGATACACAGGATTGAGACGGAGCACCCGCAGTTAAAGGGGCGGCAGATAACGGGCGTTGCCGACCCGTCCATTTGGGACGTGTCACGCGGAGAGTCGGTGGAAGAAACCGCATCGAAGAACTTTGTTTACTTCGAGCCGGGAGACAATCACCGTTTGCCCGGCTGGATGCAGGTGCATTACAGACTCGCATTCGACGGCGAGGGGTATCCCTCGGTATATTTCTTCAACACGTGCAAGGCGGCGATACGCACGCTCCCGCTTTTGCAATACGACGAACACAGACCCGAAGACCTTGACACGTCGCAGGAAGACCATTTCGCGGATTCGTTCAGATATTTCTGCATGTCGCGCCCGATAACGCCCGTAAAGGCGGTTGACAGAAAAATACTCGGCGACGACCCGTTAAATTTAAGAG
>CAVFAD010000017.1:0-34938 GCA_963620305.1 Bacteroidaceae bacterium
CATGGACGGAAATCAGCCTGTCAAAACCGACACGGGTTCAACTCCCGTCAGCTTATGGTTGTCTGTCGGATTTTGAATATATCAAAGCTCAATGCCGTGTTCCGCAAGGCGTTTTCTGCCCCACATGATGCGGTTTTTGAACTCGATGTCGTTGGGGTTGTCGGCAAAGGTCACGTAGCCTATCGTCGCCCACGACGCGTACGCAAACAGCTCGCCGCGCCGGTCTTTATCGAAGACTGCGCCTTTCTTTTCAAGGTGAGACAACAGCATTTCGGTAAGATATTCGCTGCTGCTGCTCACGAAAAGGTAATATTCACGGTGGTGTCGGGCAAGCTCGACCACCGCGTCGGTGTTCATCTTGCGGTGAATGTCAAGCGGAGGAACAAGCTTTGCGAAATCGTCCTCGGCGCACACGGTCAGCGTGAACATTATCTGCGTGAATGCGAATATCGCGCCGTTCACACCCGCCGTTATCATCTTGTTCATGTTGCCGAAGTAGTTATAAAACTCCGTGCGGCTGACGCACGCGTTTTTCGTGATGTTGTTGACGTTCAGCGAACGCGGCTCTTTCATGAGGAAGGTCTGCGCACCGACCGTCATCAATGCTCTGAAAACCGCACTGTTCCCGTGCGAAATGCAGTCGACGATGTTTTCAAAAACGCCCTTTTCGGGCGAATATACGTAGCTGTTCTTCGATATCGCTTCGATATCCGCGCTGCCGCAGACGGTACGCAGCAGATAAACGTATATTCTTTCCGTAAAAAACAGAAGAAGCGCACCGGCGTTCTTTGTCTGCGGCTTGAAGGCTTCTTCAAGCCTGTCCAAGAGGTATCCGCGGAACTTGCTGAGAAAAAGCACGCTGCCGTTTTTGCCGCACACCCTTTTCAAGACATCCGTAAACAAAGCTATCCGCTCCGTGATGACGGCGTAAAATGCGTTCAGTCCCACTTCAAGGCTTTTGTTTTCGGCGCATTTGTCAAGTCCGCTCGTCGTGTAGAACAGTCCGCCGCTGCAAATTCTGTCATAAAAATCGTAGATGTCGCTGTAGTAGCGGTAAAAGGTGGAGCGGTTCACGTCCGCCGCGTCTATAAGCTCGCTGACCTTTATTTTGTCGTACCGCTTGTGCTCGAGCAGCTGCAAAAAAGCGTAAAACAGCTTGCCTCTTGCGCTGTTTTCGGGAACAATATCCTTTACGTTTTCCATCTTTTTCACCGTACCCTTCTCCGACGGAGTTTTGCTCCGTACATCTGATGTAATAAAATCTATACTATCTTATGTTATCTTATCATAAAGTAAATTGCCGACAAAAGCAACAAAAAAACAAAAAGTGTCCGAAAAAACAACCCGCCGAGCGTGTTTCACGGTCAATTTTTATGACGGAATTCGGTTATTTCATGTTAAGACCTTTTTTCTTGAGATAAGTTTTTGCGGAATACCGCTTGCGTTTAAGTCCGAAAAGGTACTGAAACAGTCCTCTCGGAGCTTTTGATACTGACAGCTCCGACAGCGTGCGTATGTCGAGGGGAGACGCGTCCCTGACTGCTATCTGAATGCCTTTTGATTCCGCACGAGCCTTCGTGAAAAAGTCTTTGTCGGGCAAAAAGTGCAGGTTCGGCATGTCTGTATATTTTCCGTCGACGGTACCGCGTGCGCTCTCGCGCATAAACAGCTCAAAAAACGGAAACCGCGACACGTAGAGCGACGCGAGAAAACCGTTCGGGTCAATGTCCGCGCCGAAATCCGCCAAAAGACTGAACATCGGCATTTTTACCGCGTCCGCGTGCGTCATGTACATTGACGGAAAACGGATATCCATGTATTCCTCGGTTATTTTTTTCTTTCTGTCCGCGGTCATTTTGTCGGTCAGCTTTTCAAATTCGTCCTTCAGCGCCGCGAGCATTTCGTCCGTTATGTGCCAGAAAAGGCGGTAAAAGCTGTCCGTAAACAGTCGGAACGACACCGACAGCAGCTCCTGATACGCGTATTCGTCGCCGTCGAACGCACCTGTCGTTTCTTTGATTATCGAAGCCGCGCTTTCGAGAAGACGGTCGGATAAACTTATGAGAAACCGCAGATTTTCGGGGGTCGGCTGTGCGCCGTCGGCAAAGCCGTCCGCATATATGCCGTGCCGCCTGTCGTATGTCGCGCCCGCGCACCCCGTCACCGCCGCACCGTAATCGAACACGCATTTCGCCGTGAAATACGCATTGTAAAAAACGGGGGAGGCGGGGTAACCCTCACCGTATAAATCGAAAAACTTCTTTTTGAAAACGCGCCCGTCCGTGTCGAGCGAATTTAAAAGTGCTCTGTCGAAGCGGTCTGCGTCGGGCACGGTCGCAAGCAGGTCGTTCCAGTGCTCGTAGTACGGCTCACCCTCGCCCGAAACATAGTAACGCGTCGTGATTATATCGGGTTTTTTGTCCTTTGCCGTTTCGATTAGCTTTTCGATGCTTTCGGGCGCAAGGTAGTCGCCCGCGTCGATGAACATGATATATTCCGTTTTTGCGTTTGCCGCAGCGAAATTCCTGCGTTGGGGAATAAGATTTTCGCTGCATTCGAGCACCGTAAATCCGACGTATTCGTCGGCATAGCCTTGCGCCGCCGCTTTAACGTCCTCGGGCGAAACGCCGCACACGGCAATAACGTCGAAGTCCTCGGTGGACTGTGCGACTATGCTTTCGAGTGTGTATTTCAGTTCTTCCGCGCTGTCGTTTGCGACAACGGCAACAGTAATTAAATTCAACCGTTCTTCCTCCCCGTGCCTGTCTCGGCGGCATCCCGTGCGAAATGCTCCGCAAGTATCTGTTCGCCGCGTTTAAGGTCGTCTCTGTACGTTATTTTTATGTTGTAATCTTCGCCGCGTACGATGTAAACGGGTCTTTTTGCCGTCAGAAAAACGGACGCGCCGTCGGTGAGCGACAAAAACTTTTCCCTGCTCATCGAGTTTATCAGTTCACGCAGCGTCTTGGAATTAAACGTCTGCGGCGTTTGAGCGTTGTAAAGCTCGCTGCGCTCGAGCGCACCGTCAAGAAATTTGCCGTCCGCGCTGTGCAGGACGGTGTCGACGGCTTTCACGCACGTGTTGCACGCGCCGTATTTTTCGCACGCGGAAATATTTTCCTCGATTATCCGTCTTGTCACGAACGGACGAACCGCGTCGTGCGTGAGCAGTATGCAGCCGTCGGACGGGAACATTTTTTCCGTGCATTCCAAAATTTTAACAAGAGTTTCGCCGCGCGTTTCGCCGCCCGTTATCAGGCGCAGACGCGTTTCGTTCGGAAAATGCTTTTTGAGCAGCTTTTCGGTGTAGTCCGCGTAGTCCGCATGCGTCGCGACGATGCAAAGCGTTATCGCGTCGATTTCCAAAAACGCCCTTACCGAGCGTATGAGAACCGGCACACCCTTTATTTCGAGAAACTGTTTCGGAATATCCGAGCCGAAGCGCGTACCTCTGCCCGCTGCCAAAATTGCCGCCGCCGTCATACTTTTACCTCCGTGCGCGTCTTTTCGCGCGTTTTGACCATTATAATATACGCGCCGCCGAAATGCAACCGCCGCGTGTGACTTTTGAACGCAGGCGCTTTGCACGGCTTTTGAACGCAGCCGCTCCGCACGGCTTTTGAACGCAGCCGCTCCGCACGGCAGACACAGCGCAGTATTTTCGCAAAAAAACGCTTCGCACCGCAAAAAAAGCTCCTTCGGCGGTTTACAAACCGTGAAAAGCGTGCTACAATCGACAATAAATTTTTAAAAATACCGAACGGAAGGAATGACCGAAATGGAAAAAGATCTTACAAAAGGCAGCGTGTTCGGGAATGTCGTCCGTTTTTCGCTGCCGTACCTGCTCTCGTATTTTTTGCAGACGCTTTACGGTATGGCGGATTTGTTTATAGTAGGGCAGTTTGAGGGCGCGGCAAGCACCACTGCGGTGTCGGTCGGCTCACAGGTCATGCATATGATTACCGTAATGATTGTCGGACTTGCCATGGGCACGACGGTGAGCATCGGTCAGGCTGTCGGCGCGGGCAACAAAAAACGCGCCCGCCTTGCAACGGGAAACACCGTGACGCTGTTTTTGTGCATCAGTGCCGTGCTGACGGCGGTGCTGCTGCTGTGCGTGTCGCCGATAGTGTCGGTCATGTCTACACCCGAAGAAGCTGTCGAGGGTACAAAGGCATATATCACCGTGTGCTTTATCGGGATTCCGTTCATCACGGCTTACAACATAATTTCGTCTATATACCGCGGACTCGGCGACAGCAAAACGCCGATGTATTTTATCGCCGTCGCATGCGTCGCAAACATCGCTCTCGACTACCTCTTTATGGGATATTTTGCCATGGGCCCGACGGGCGCGGCTCTCGGCACAACTCTTTCACAGGCACTGAGCGTCGTTATTTCACTCGTTGCGATGCGCCGCAAAAAGGACGGAATCAGACCCGAAAAAGGCGATTTTTCGCCGAACGGCGACGTCATGCGCGAAATTTTGAAGGTCGGAGTGCCGATTGCTCTCCAGGACGGACTCATTCAGATAGCGTTTATCGTCATCACCGTAATAGCGAATAAGCGCGGTCTTACAGATGCCGCAGCCGTCGGCATTGTCGAAAAAATAATAAGCTTTGTATTTCTCGTTCCGTCGTCGCTGCTCTCGACCGTGTCCGCGCTCGGCGCACAGAATATCGGCGCGAAAAAGTACGGCAGGGCGGACAAAACTCTCGGCTATGCGGTGCTTATCGCCGTGATATTCGGTTCGGTCGTGTCGGTACTCATGCAGTTTTTTGCTGCCGGCGCGGTCGGCTGTTTCCAGAATGACCCCGAGGTGGTCGCCGCAGGCGCGGAGTACCTGAAGGGGTACATATGGGACTGTATTTTTGCGGGAATACATTTCAGCTTCAGCGGATGGTTCTGCGCCTGCAAAAAGTCGTATATTTCGTTTGTGCACAACATAACCGCCATCGCGCTCGTGCGCATACCGGGCGTCTGGCTTATGTCACGGCGTTTCCCCGACACGCTTTTCCCGATGGGACTTGCCACGGCTTGCGGCAGCCTTGTGTCGGCGGTCATATGCGTCGCCGCATTTATCGCCGTTGTGCATAAAAGAAAAAAGACCGCCGTCGGCATTTCTCCCTGCGGCGATTGACCCCGACGTGCGGTATAAATCGATATAAACGGCGTAAAAGCAATGCGATGCGGACCTTTTTGTGAGGGGATAGGAAAAAATGTTCAGAATGAATCAACCGAACCTTAAACGCCGTTTTAGCGGCGTTTAAGGCTTGCCCGAAGGCGTACGAAGGTACTCCGAGGCTGAGGTTGGTTCAGAGCAAAAAAGCACAAAATAAAAAGCAAAAATGTTTAATTGTCTGCATTCTTGCTTTTTTTTGTTCATTTTTTGAAGGTTATCATCCGATTATTTTGCTTTTTTGCGGTCCGGACTTTTTTTACATCCCCTCATTATTTTCTTGCAAATTTTTGTCCGTTAAAGACTCCGTTGTAGTAATAGGCAAGGTATCTCGACATGCGCTGCGTGTCCTCCGCGCACTCGGTTTTGAGCCAGTGCATTATTATAGCCGTCGTGCCGCCGCTGACGAATGTAAACGAACGCTTGAAGATAGGCTTCATTTCGTCGGGCAGCTTGTGCGGTATTTCGTTGAGAATGGTGTGGTAGAACACCTTGCCGAAGCTCAAATGTATGGAATTTGTGCTGTTTTGGTTAAAAATGAATTTATACAGCTCTTTGTTTTCTTTGACGCTCTTGAGATAAAAATAGCATATGTTCTGAAAATCGTCGATCTCAAGGTCGGCGATATTTTCTTTTTCGGCAAGAACAGACACCGCGTAGTTGATTATTTCGCGCTGCTTTTCGAAAAAATCCTTCGTTATTTTTTGGTGCAGGTCATAAATATCCATGTAGTACGCATAAAAAGTGGAGCGGTTAACGTCCGCTTTTTCGCATATCTCTTTTATCGTAATTTTGTTCAGCGGCTTTGTTTTCATCAGCTCGTAAAGGCTTTCGCGTATCATTTTTTTGCTGTAAGCCGCGCGTCTGTCGTCACGCTTGGTTTCCATTGCCGGCACCCCGTTTTTTTGTTTTTTTAAATGAAAACGCGTGTTTGCGAAAAACACGTTAAGCCGACACGGTGTCCGACTTTACTGCAATTATATCCGAAAGTGACGCAAAAGTCAATAGCCTGTCCGAAAGACACAGCCTGCGTGCCGCCGCAAGGGACGGCTTGTGCGGCATATGAAATTACAGCCTGCTCGGTTCCGTTTGAAGCGGCGGCAGCAGCTCGTGCAGTGTGTCGATAAATTTTTGCAGCTGCGGCGTAAGAGCCTTGCCCTTGAGGTATGCGAGCTGGCTCCACTGCTGCATATCGCAGTCGGTTACGTTTATTTTGCTGAGCTTGCCGCTTTTTATGTGACGGCGCGCGGCAAAAACGGGCAGCATCGTGATAAAGTCGGAGTTTTCCGTAAGGCTGAGCATTGCTTCGGTGCTCGATATTTCCACCGCCGGAGCAGCGTACAGGTTGCGTTTTGCAAGCTCGTCATCGAAAAGATAGCGGTACCCTTCGCCCTGCGGCATCAGCATCAGCTTGCAGGCGATAAGCTCCTCGAATTTTACGCTTTTGCGCTTTGCGAGCGGGTGCTCGGGAGAGCAGACGAAGATTATGGGTTCTATTTCTTCCCTTACACGCACCCATTCCTTGCGCGGTACCTTGTAGTCGAGCATATAGCACAAATCAAGCTCGTTTGCGCGTATTTTGGCTTCGATTTCACGCGCGGAGCCGATGTACACCTTCAGCGCGATGTTGGGGTAGCGTCGTGCGAATTCCGGAATAATGTCGATAAAACACGCATAGAGAATAGAGTCGACTATGCCGAAGCGGACGGTTCCCTTTGTTTCGCTCGGGTCGGTCGCGAAGTTTTCGGCGCACTCCATTGCCTCTATGACCGCGCCCGCGTATTCGATAAAATTCGAGCCGTATTGCGTAAGTCGGATATTTTTGCCTATTCTGTCAAAAAGCGGAAGTCCCAGCTCGGTTTCGAGCTGCTGCATCTGTACCGTAACAGCCGACTGAGAGTAACCCAGCTCTGCGGCGGCTTTTGTAAAATTGCTGAGCTCCGCCACCTTCATAAATGTCCTTAAATTCCTGATATCCATTCCGTCACCTGCCGTCAAAAAGCTGCGTGAGGCGACGCTCGCCCCGCGTTATGTCGATTTTACAGCAAACGAGCGTGTTTGTCAAATTCCGTGAGCGGCGCGAACTGTTAAAAAATTTCTTAAGAAACTGTAATAATTATGGAAAAATCCGTAAAACCGTGCTATGATGTGATTTATAAAGCGAACGGCGGATATATGACGCTTGTCCGCAGTTTTTCGGAGGATTGATGCATATGAAAAAGACCGTAAACAGAATCGGCGCGGCAATGCTTGCCCTTCTTGCGCTTTCCTGCACGCTGCTCCTTGCGGGATGCGGCAAAACCGAAGCGACCAAGGCGGCAGAAGAAGCCATTAACGAAATAGGCGACGTCAGCCTTGACAGTGCCGACGTGATACAAAACGCCGCGGAGGCATATGCCAAACTCGGAGACGCGGAAAGAGAGAAAGTCGGAAATTACAAAAAACTCGTAAAGGCGCAGGAGGTCTATGCCGAAATAAAATCGGTGAGTGACGATATCGCCGCACTTGTGAAAGCCGCCGAGGCAAGCTTCTCGGACGACAGCTTTCAGGTGAGCGAAAACATCGCGAAAGCGGACGACATAAAGGCGCGCTATGAGGATTTGAAAAAATATCAGCGGGAGAGCATTCGGGATTTTGACAAGCTCGACGCGGCGGTGGAAAAGCTCCAAGCCTATGTCGAAAACGCAAAAAAGGCTGCAGTGCAGTACGTAAAGGCGTTTTTGCAGACGGAAAAGGGCAAGGATGCGACGGTTACCGCAGTCTACTGCATAAAACAGATAAGAAACGAAACGGACGAATATCACTTTATGGCACTTACATATAAGGGTGCGGACGGCACCGAACACGATGTGTATTCGGGCGCGAGATTCACTCCCGAGGTCAGCGTGGAAGCGATAAAGGAGCATGCCGACACGTTTTTTGCCGACAGTCCCGTCAGCGAAACGGGCAACGCGAAAACCAAAGGCAACGTTACGCTCAATGCAGAGGAAATAGTTGCCGCTGCGAAATAACGTGCGGAGGATACCGATATGGGTGTAAAAGTCATAGCGCACAGGGGCGCAAACAAAAAAGCTCCGCAGAATACACTTCCCGCCTTCCGTCAGGCGATAGCGGAGGGTACGGACGGATTTGAAACGGATGTTCACCTTACAAAGGACAAAAAGCTTGTTATCTGCCACAACTACACGATAGACGGCACTTCGGACGGCACGGGCAGCATAACGTCCTATACGCTCGCGGAGCTGAAAAAATTCGACTTCGGTTCGTACTTCGGCAGTGAGTTTGCGGGGACTCCGCTCCCGACGCTCGATGAATTTCTCGAGCTTGTCGGCGAAGCCGATACCGAGCTTATCAACATCGAAATTAAAAGCCAAAAGGACAGAAGCACCGAAATCGTGAGCCGAACGCTTGACGAAGTAAAAAAGTACGGACTGCTTGACAGGGTAATAATTTCGAGCTTTGACCCGCGCGTACTGAAAGCCGTAAAGACGGAGGAGCCTATGTGCAAAACCGCGTTCCTCTATCCCACAAACGACCCGCATGTGTGCCGCTTTATCGCGATTCCGTTTTTTGTCGCAAGGGCGGTGGGCGCGGATATTCTTCATCCCGCGTCTCCGTTTGTTTCGCCGCTGTTCGTGAAAATCGCGCACAGACTCGGCTTTAAGGTCAATGTATGGACGGTCAACGAACCGTCAGCCGTGCGGTTTCTTGTTTCGTGCGGGGTCGACGGCATAATTACCGACTGCCCCGGCAGAACACGCGCCGTAATAGACGTGTGCAAGGGCAGAAAAAGAAAAGACGTCAAGGAAAATTCCGCGGAAATACGTACGGCTTGCCCGTAAAGGTGCGGAAGCGGAGAAAAGCACCGGGAAACGGACTTAAAGCCGCACCGAAAGCCGACGGGTGTGAGGTTAATAAAACGGTTGTGATACGGAAAACCGCATCGCCGCCGTTTTTGCTTTTCGGGCGGACTCGGCATGCCGCACAAAGATTTTCGTCGGTATGTACAAAAATACCGAAAAAGCTTGAAACGTCCGCAGCCTGACGGTATAATAAAATATTATAACTAAATAATGGGGGTTGAGCTTCATGAAAGAAATAAGCGAATTTCTCAGTGAAAATCCGCAGTGGATATACGTTTTGAGAATTATTCTTGCCGGCATATGCGGCGGAATAATCGGTGTTGAGCGTACCCTGCGCCAAAAGGACGCCGGCTTCCGTACGCATATAATAGTGGCGGTCGGCGCGGCGATTCAGGTCATCGTGTCGAAATACGGCTTTTACGATGCGCTTGTAAACGAGCTTGTAAAGGTTGACGTGTCGCGTGTTGCATCGCAGATTGTTACGGGATTTTCATTTCTCGGTGCGGGAATGATATTCGTAAAGGGCGTTAACATCAAGGGACTTACCACGGCTGCGGGTATTCTTGTCACGGCTGCCGTCGGCATGTCGATAGGTGCGGGCATGTACACGGTCGGCATAGCGTCCGTGATACTCCTCCTGCTGGTGCAGATAGTTTTTCATAAGTTTCTTATCGGCTTTGACAAGGTGCTTGTCAATGATACAATGATACCGTGTTTTATTCAGCTTGAAAATACGCCCGACGCAATAAACGGAATGAAAGAATATCTTGAGGAGCGCGGCGTGCATATTGCCGATTCTTCCGTCGAAACAGCCGAGGACAACACGCTGCTTACGGTGCGTCTGAATATCATGCTCGGCAAAAACGTCAGCGCGGACGAAATAATGAGCGCGCTTTTACGGCGCGACGGCGTAAAGCAGGCTTTTGCGCTGTAATGCGGTTTGCTGCGTTTCGCGCGGCTGCGGCGGGCGCTTCGGTTTCCGTTCTGCGCCGAAGGTCTGCACAACGGCGGAGCTTGGCGAAAAACCGTCGGAAAACCGTCGGAAATCGGCACGGTTTTGTCAAAAACTATTGATTTTGTGCATAAAATGTTGTAGGATAAAGCTTAGCGGGCGGTATCTGTCGTTACCGTCCGTTTTTTAACCGTCGCAGTGTGCCGTGCGGACAGACGGCTGCATGTGTCGGATTTTCGAAAAGGGAGATACATATGGCAAGTGTTCTTGAATACAAATGCCCCAATTGCGGCGGATACATAAAATTCGATACCGCAAGTCAGCGGTTCAAATGCGAATTCTGCAATTCCGTCTTTACGCAGGAGGAGCTTGCGGAGCAAACGGCAAAAGCGCAGGCAAAGGCTCAAAACGAAGCCTCGCCCGATATCGGTGCGGAGCAAGCAGAGCAGTACGGCTGGACAGCCGAAACAAACGGCACGCTCGGCGAAATGAGCGTTTATTCGTGTCAGTCGTGCGGCGCGCAGATTACTACCGACGTCAATACCGTCGCAAGCAAATGCCCCTACTGCGATTCACCCGTTATAATGACGGGCAAGGTGTCCGGCATGAATAAGCCGAACTGCATCATTCCGTTTAAGCTTGACGGAAAACAGGCGGGCGACGCACTCAAAAGCTTCTGCAAAGGGAAAATATTTCTCCCGTCAAATTTTATAAACGAACATAAGGTAAGCGAGATAAAGGGTGTCTATGTCCCGTTCTGGCTGTTCGAGTCCGATGTCAACGCTCATATCGAATACGAAGCCACCAAGGTGAGGACATGGAGCGACAACGACTACAACTATACCGAAACGAGTTACTATAACGTTACGCGCGGCGGCACCATCGGTTATTCCGACATTCCCGTTGACGCTTCAAAGACCATGCCCGACGATTACATGGACGGTATCGAGCCGTTCGACTACAAAGAAATGTCGGACTTTGACCCCGCATTTCTGTCGGGGTTCATGGCGGACAAATACGATGTTGAGAGCGAAGAAGCGTTCCCGCGTGCGGAAAGACGCATCAAAAATTCCACCGAGGAGGCGTTTTCGCGCACCGTTAACGGCTATGACAGCGTGTCTCCGCGTATGTCTGTCATAAAACCGTACAACAGCAAGTACAAATATGCCATGCTCCCCGTGTGGCTGCTTAACACAACGTACGGCGGCAAAAAATATCTTTATGCCGTCAACGGGCAGACGGGACGCGTTTCGGGAACGCTGCCCGTAGATAAGAAGAAAGTCGGACTTATGTTTGCCGGAATAACGGCGGCGGTGACTGCGCTGCTGCAATTCTTCGTGTTCAGGTTTTAAGGAGGGCATGAATATGAAACGCACTATTTCTTTGTTTGCCGCTCTTATCCTTGTTTCTGTTTTTGCTGCCGTACCCGCGTACGCTGCCGAGACAGCCGTCGACGCAGCCGCAGTCGGCGAGGAACTTCAGGATTCCGTCAACGGTATTCTGACCGAGCTTGATGAAATTATATCCGGGTTCGATGCCGAGATAAGCGGCGCGGAAAACGACCCTCAAACGGAATATGCCTACACCTCCGACCCCGCAGGAACGGAGGATGGCAGCGTTATAGAGTTTACCCGTGAAAATTATGTCGTTGACACCGCGGATCTCTTTACCGACAGCGAGGAAGAAACGCTGTTCGGGATGATTTCCGATATTCGCAGCAAATATAAATTCGATGCTGTTATTCTGACCACGCGTTCCGTCGGCGACAAAGAGCCTGTCGAGTACACGGACGATTATTTCGATTACAACGGTTACGGCTACGGCAGCGGCCGCGACGGCGTTATGATGATGCTGTGCATTCCCGAAGACGGCGGCACGCGCAAAGTGCACATCTCCGGCAGGGGATTGGGCATGAGCGTATTTGACGACAGCACGCTTGATTTTGAATCCGGACCGATTTTCAGAGAGCTTAAACCGCTTCTGTCGGACGGCGAGTATTACAACGCCGAGGTCACGTTCCTTAAACTTGCCGATAAATATCTGAGTTGGTATTACGACGGGGATGACGACAATTACGACGGCGGCGACAATTACGACGGCGGCAGCGTCAGCGTTTATACTCCGCAAATGATAATAAAGCGCGAAGCTATCGCGGTCGCGATAGGCATAGCGGTGGCGTTCTTCGTCGTTCATACGCTTAAGCGCAAGATGAAGACGAACCGCATAAACACCACTGCCGCAAATTACGAAAAACCCGGCAGCATGAACGTAACTGTGGCAAATGAATACTTTGTGAGAAAACAAGTCACGCGTACCGCGATTCCCAAGAATGAAGATCACGATTCGGACGGTCACACCGGTTCGTCGGGTGCTTCGCATTCGGGCGGCGGCGGCAGCTTCTGATTCTTGCGATTTTTGCGCAGTGCAGGCTTTTTTGACAGCGCGACATGATATGAACGCATTGCAGAGAAGTTTTTTCGCGAATTGTGTCGTGATTTTGTTATAAATATGGTGGCAATTTAAATTTTCGCATACTTTGATTTCAGCGGTTGTTTTTTGACCGCGGGTGTGTTATTATGATAGTGCATGATAATGCGAAATTGTCTACGGAGGTGAAAAAAATGGGAAATCTCAGCATCAACAACCCCGATGCAAACGGCATTCTTGAGATAATCAAGCAGTTTTTTGCGGCTATTACGGCTATACTCAAGGCTCTCGGTATTGTTAAGGATGATGCAACGACAAACGCCGAAGGCGGACAGGCATAAGACCGCAGTGCACACGGGAAATGCAAGAAAAGTATATAGCATGCTAAAAAATAACGGCTTGAGCCGTTATTTTTTCGCCCGAAGGTGCCTTTTGAGGACGAAAAAAACGCACCGACGGAAAAATTTGCCGCAGCGAATATTTTTGCGGCAGCAAAGCACGGCGGCGTTGTTAAAAAAGTGTTCATATTCCGCCGAATTGTTCGAAACGCAGAGAACAGCGGGAAAAACCGCAAAAGCATTTGGTAAAAACTATTTAAAGATTGTGCAAATATGAATAAACTGTAAACTTTGAACCGCGTTTGCGGTTTGTGAAAAATAACTGTTGTGCTTCATTTTTTTATGTGATATCATGAAAATGAACCTATTATATCAAAGGGGGTCAGACAGATGGACAACGAAAAAACAACCGATTCCGCAATCGTCAATATCTCTATGGAAAAGCTTGCGGATTTCTTTGAAAAAATTTTTGCCGCTATCAAAAAGATTTTTGCGTGGCTCGGCATTCTTATTCTCCCCGAGGGTGACGAAAAGAACGATTACACCGCAGGCTGATGCGGAGTATCGGTGCTGCTCGGCGGTTTCAGCCGAACGGCAGAGCGGGTTTTGCCGCAAAAAAGTAATTGCATAAAGAGGTGCTTATAATGAAAATAGATTTTTCCTGGAGCCTTGAGGAGTGGAAAAGCGTTTTTAAACAGCTTCTCGCTCTCATTTCGAATTTCTTTGCCTCTCTCGGCATAAAAATTTTCCCCGACAGTCCCGAATATAATCCGAATTGGGACGAGCTTGTTTCTTCCACGACGGAGAAGCCTACCGACGGTGCTGCGCCGACGGTTTGACTCCCGTCAGCTTATCCGAAAACAACGGTGAGGTGATACCATGAGCGATGCTTTAAAGGCAATTATAGAATTTTTTGTCGACTTCTTCAGCGCACTTTCAAAATTCCTCGGCTTCGATATCGACATAGGCGGACTGACCTCTGCCGAGAATTCCGAGAACGAGAAAGACAGCGCGGCAGGAGCATAATTTTCGGCTGACGGACTCGGTGCCGCACAGCTGACGGCGCAGACGGTTTCCGGCGCAGTCAGAAATTACAAAAAAAGGAGTGAAAACAATGCCCAGCTTTGACTTTACGTCACTGCTTACTTTCCTTATGTCTCTTTTTGAGGCTCTTAAAAAGTTGGCGGAAAAATTCGGCTTTAAGTTCGGTGAAGACGAAACAACGTCTACCGACCCCGCAAATGCCGACCCTGCAAAATAATGACTGTTTTGCCGACACGGCAAAAAGAAGACCGACGCTGCGGCGTCGGTTTCTTTTTTTTGGCAAATTTTCGTTCTGCCGTTGAGAGAGGATTATGTTCCGGTAAAGTCCCTGTCCACCGAAACGATTGCGTGCAGCGCGGAATCTCTTTCCGACAGCTTGTCGGCGATTTGCTTTTTCAGCTGCGCGTCTGTCGCTTTGTAAGAGAACGAAACAACCACGTCAAAAATCAGGTTGGTGTGCGTAGTGCCGCTTACGACTCTGAAATCGTGCATTCTGATGTCGGGAGAAATTTCCTCAATGGCTTCGCTCGTCATAACACGCAGGCGGTTCACTTCGTCGTTGTCGGTCTGTATCGGGTCCATATGTATCACGGCATGACAGCCGAGCTCCTCGGACAGGCGGCGCTCAAGGTTGTCTATCTCGTCGTGCATTTCAAGCAGATTGCCCGTCGACGGCACTTCCGCATGGAGCGATATCATGCGTCTGCCCGGTCCGTAGTCGTGCACGATAATGTCATGTGTGCCCAAGACGCATTTGCCCGACTGCGCGATGCTTAAAATTCTGTCGATAAATTCCTTTTCGGGAGCCTTGCCCAGAAGCGGGTCAACCGTTTCGTATACGGATTTCAGTCCCGCAAACAGAATGAACAGCGATACCGCCGCGCCGCAGTATGCGTCGGTGTTGATGTCGGTGAAATACGTCACCGTGCTCGACGCAAGAACAACGGCTGTCGAGACTGCGTCCGATATGCTGTCGGAGGCGGTGGCAAGCATCGCGGGGGACGCGTACTTTTTGCCGTACGAGCGGTTATAGGCGAACATGTAGAGCTTGACGAGAATGGATGCCGTCAGTGACGCAAAAACCGCCGCGCTGATTTCGGGTGTTTCGGGCGCAAAAATCTTTTTTACGGAGCTTATGCCCAGTTCCGCGCCCATTACGGTTATCAGTACCGATACCGCAAGTCCCGACAGATATTCCATTCTGCCGTGACCGAACGGATGTCCCGGATCGGGTTTTTTTGACGCAAGCTTGAAGCCGAGTATCGTTATTACAGATGAACCCGAATCGGACAGGTTGTTGAACGCATCGGCGGTTACGGACAGCGAACCGCTTATTCTGCCGACGGTGAGCTTGACGGCAAAAAGGACAACGTTAAGAAAAACGCCGAGTGCGGAACAAAGAATGCCGTATCCCCGACGTTTTTCACTGTCCGTTTTCGCCTTTTTAAGAAAAATTCGCGAAAGCAGCTTTACCAATTGTTTATCATCTCCGTGTCAGTCGCCGTAGCCGTTAGGGTTGTGCGACTGCCAGTTCCAGGAGTCGCGGCATGCGTCGACTGCATTTTTTTCGGCTTTCCAGCCGAGAATTTTTTCGGCTTTTGATGCATCGGCATACGAGACGGCGATGTCGCCGGGTCTGCGTTCCCTGACGGTATACGGAATTTTTACGCCGGTGGCTTTTTCGAAAGCGTGTATAAGCTCGAAAACGCTGACACCCTTGCCCGTGCCGAGGTTAAAAACCTCCGTCCCCTTGATTTTGAGCGCGCGGTCAAGAGCCGCAATGTGCCCCTTCGCAAGGTCGACAACGTGAATGTAATCCCGTACGCCCGTTCCGTCCGGAGTGGGGTAGTCGTCGCCGAAAACGCCGAGCACTTTGAGCTTACCTATCGCGACCTGCGCAATGTACGGCATAAGATTGTTGGGTATGCCGTTGGGCGCTTCGCCTATCAGACCGCTTTCGTGTGCTCCGATGGGGTTAAAGTAACGCAGAATACTTACGCTCCAATCGCTGTCGGCTGTACTTACGTCTCTGAGTATCTGTTCGATGAAAAGCTTCGTCGTTCCGTAGGGGTTCGTCGTTCCGCCCGTTTCGGCTTCTTCGCTGAACGGCGCGCTGTTTTTGCTGCCGTAAACGGTTGCGGAGGAGCTGAACACTATTGTCTTTACGTTGTGCTCTTTCATTACCTTGAGCAGCGACAGCGTGCCGCCGATGTTGTTTTCGTAGTAGAGAAGCGGCTTTGAGCACGATTCGCCCACCGCTTTGAGTCCCGCGAAATGAATGACCGCCTCTATCGGATATTTGCCGAACACCGCGCCGAGAGCTTTTTCGTCGCGGATGTCGCATTCCTCAAGAGGAAAATCCTTTCCCGTTATTTTACGTACTCTGTCGCATGCTTTGGGTGATGAGTTGACAAAATTGTCAACGACAACTATTTCACGTCCGGCATTCAGCAGTTCTACGCAGGTGTGCGAGCCGATATATCCCGCACCGCCCGTAACCAAAATTGCCATACGTTATTCCTCCCTGTTGTGAATATATATGTATAAGACCGATCTTGTTGTGTTTTCCGAATACGATACCCTTGTACCCTCGGGATATCCTGCTTCTTTCAGATATGCGTCAATACCGCCGTCGTCGAAAAGCTCCGCCGCGGCAAGTCTCATTTCGTCCGTGTCACGGTATTTTATTTCTGCAAAATTGTTGCCGCCGAGAGCCTTTTTCAGTGCTTTTGATATGACTGCCGCGTCGTTATTGCTGTCGCAGAACAAATCTTTCTTTATGTAATATTCCGCGTCCGACGAATCGCAGCGGACGCCCTGCGGCAGTGTGTAGTCGCTGTGCGTTTCGGCTATATCTTCACTCGTTATGTTAAACCATCCGTGCAGCGGCGAATGCGTCTCGGTACCCATAGGATCATCCCATGTGGGGTCGAGATGGTACCATTTTCCGTCCGCGTTCACACACAGCCACATGTGCGGCTCCTTGCTGCCGTCCGTTCCCGCATTGCCGGAGACAGCCGCGCTTTTTATGCCTGCCCTGTCAAGCAGCAGCTTCATCGCCATTGCGTAGCCGCTGCATGCGCTGCGCCCTGTCACAAGTGCGTCGTAGGCGGTCGACATCGGTTTTGTTCCGTCGTATTCGCAGTTTTTTATAAGCTCGTCGTGCAGATAAAGCTCTTTTGCAAAGTCGCCTCTGAACTGCTTTGCGTTTCCGGAAAGCTCCGATGCGCGTGTATGAAGCTGCGCGGTCTTTTCGGAGCATGTCTCCGCCGAAAAAGCGTAGTCGGGACGCACGAACCGCTTGCTGCCGAAGGTCATCAGCCTGTAGGAGTTTTTCAGGCACAGCAGATGCGGATTGTCGTACTTGAGCGCGATGAACACGAGCTTAACGGTTTCTTCGTCGAGGCTCTGCGGTACTGCCACATATTCCGGATGCGAAAAAACGCAGTTGTAAAAATGACGGTAGAAAAGCTGACCGTCATGGGAAAGCTGTTCGTAAAGCAGCCGAGTGACACTGTGATTCACGAACTGCGGCTCTATAAATTCGGCATCGGAAATTAAATTTATGCTGTCCGTCGGAACCTTGTCAAGCGGCTTCGCGGTGCAGGAGCACAAGGCTGCGGCAAAGGATAAGAGCAACGCTGCCGCCGCAAGTTTAATTTTAATTTTCATCTGTCCTCTCCGTTTCAGCCTATGGCAGCCGTCGAGGGAGACGCGAGCACAAACGCTTTTATGTCGGCTGACGCTGCCGAATAGTCGAATGCGGTGATGTCGGTGTCCACCTGATTTATAAGCGTTGAGAAGAACTCCGTACCCTTGTCAAGATTTGATTGCGTGAGATTTTTTCTCACCACAGCCGCTTCGACGAGAGCCTGCAGCGACGTCAAGCCGTCGCCCGTGTCGCCGAATTTTATGAGCTTCAGAAGTAAATCCGCCGTGAGGGTGTTCTTGCCCGCAGTGAGAGTGTATTTTACACTCCCGTCCGTAAATTCGATGTCGCGGGGCAGGTCTACCTCGGTCGAGCCGAGCTTGCCTACGGTTATTTTGAAGTTATTTTCCGTAACGGAAACATACCTTGCCGTGTCGATTCCGCGCGCGGAGAGAATTTCTTTTATGCCCGAAACGCCTTTTCGGCGAAAAGCTTCCGCTGCGGTTGTTTTTTCGCCGTTTATCTCGGCTGACAGGTCGGGTGAAATCGCCTTTATCTTTATGCTGTTTTCGCTTACGGACGCAGACAAAACCGAGCAGAACGACAGCTCGGACGAGTCGTGGCAAACGAACAGAAAATTGACGGCATCGTTACCCGAAAAGGCGGGCGCGGTCACCGTGCCGTCGGTTGTTTCCGTCTGCTGCGTGCTCTGCGCGGAGGAGTCGTCCGAAGAACGCATG
Source organism: Bacteroidaceae bacterium (assembly GCA_963620305.1). GTDB lineage: Bacteria > Bacillota > Clostridia > Oscillospirales > Acutalibacteraceae > RUG806. Next base: position 18,193 of record CAVFAD010000017.1, read on the forward strand.
CCTAAGAATTTTGCCGTGTCAAAATCGTTTACGGCAAGAAGAATTATAAAAGAAACGGCTCCGATAATGAGCACGCCGAACGCTGCCGCGGCGACAGACGCACTGCTGCCGCGTTTTTGTCTGCCGTGCGTAAAATCAAGCCCGGAAAATTTTTTCATTATGTTATCCGCACCATCTGTCCTAAATATCTTTTTACACCTTATAATACATTATAAATGTGCCGCAGTAAAAATACAAGAGAAATGCATGCTTTTAACGTTAAAATTATACGAGCCGCCGTCCTGCTTTTTTTGTGTACTTTTGCCGTACGGGTAACACGGGAGCGGCTGCCGTCGGCTTATCCGTCCTCACGCATAAGGTCGCGCATGCCGTATTTTGAGAAAAGCTTTTGCGCCATGGGACATGCGCCGCCGCTCTCATGACTGCAGCAGCTTTTAATGTGCCGCTGCTTGTATTTTACGGAAGGGAATTTTGTTGCCATGCAGGTGTTTTGCAGGAATCCCTCGCATGTTATGTACTTCTCCTGTTCGTTAAGGTAAAAAGGGCATTTGATGATGCACTCTGCGGTTTTGTTCATTTTTTTCTGCCTTTCCGGGGCGCATTTTCGGATGACGAAGCGCAAAGTCCGTATTTCGGGACACCCCTTATGTTATTATTGTTTTGCTCTCTTTTTTAATTCCCGCTGTGCGCGGATGCGTTTTTTAAAGCGCCGTTTTTATCTGTCCCTTAAAACGTTTGCGATTGCGGCTGCCGTCGGCAGGACGTAGAGTCGGGCGCGGTTTGCGGCGTCGGGAATATGATACAGCATTCCGCAGGCGGAAGTCTCCCCTGAAAGGGCGGTTTTTAAAATTTTTCCGTTTGCGGAATATTTGATTGACTTTTACTGAATTTTGTAATATAATTCGGTTAACGGCGACAAAAAACACAGAATACTGTATCAGCTGCAAGGATATAATAGTACAGAATTCTGTATTTGTCAACCGTAATTTTTCGATTGCGGGGTAAAAAATGGAAACCTACGAAAAAATCAAAGAGCTGTGCGACGAACGCGGCGAAAAAATATCCGTTCTTGCCGCGCACATCGGTGTCGGCTCGTCCGTGTTTACGGAGCTTAAAAAGGGCAGAACGAAGCGGCTTTCGGTGTCCACGCTTAACAAGCTTGCGGAGTACTTCGGCGTTCCCGCGTCATATTTTCTTGAGGACGAGGGAGTTGAGGACAGGCAGGAGGAGCTGTTCAGAAAAAGGAAGCTGCTGTTTGACATGTCGGGGAAGGCAAGTGCCGAGGATCTTGACAAAATAATTAAGATCGTCGATGCTTTTATCGGCGACTGACCGGGGTGTTTACAGATGAATGACGTTATTGTGCGGCTTATTTCAATGCCGATGTCGGTCAGAGCCTTCACCGTTCCCGATGCTCAGGGCGACTATAACATTTATCTTAACGAAGCTTTGTCGGATGAGCAGCTTCAAAAAAGCTTTCTGCATGAGCAAAGGCATATCGAACGCGGTGACTTTTATAAAGATATGCCCGCTCGGATGATAGAAAACGCCGCAAAGAAAAGCCGCTGAAGCGTATTCGGCGGGGAAACAAGCCGGCGGCGATTTTTGCGGGGCGGATTTGCCCGTAAAATTAAAACGGACACGGCAGGCAGATACGGCTTGTTTTTGTGATGCCGCTATGCTGCAAAGGGCGCAAAACAGTCAAAAAAAGGAGAGAAAAAATGCACAAATACAAAAAATATGCGGGTGCCGACGAAAAAACACCGAGCATTCCGCAGTACTTTTCATGGATTAACAACACGAACGAGGGAGCGACCGAGGAACAGACGCTCACTAATTTGAATTTCTTCAAATACATGCATGATACTTTCGGCATGCAGATAAAAATATACGCGTGGGACGCGGGCAATTTTGACGGCGCGTCGAGGACATACGGAAATCTCAACGGTGAGAAATTCCGTTCGCAGTATCCGAACGGCTACGGAAAGGTCGTTGATGCAGCCGCAAGGCTCGGTATTCGCATGGGTCTTTGGGGCTCTCCCGACGGCTACGGCGATACGCCCGAAACGGAAAAGGCGCGGTACGACTTTTTTGTGCATCTGTGCCGCGACTATCACTTTGCGGAGTTTAAGCTGGACGGCGTATGCGGTACGCTTCGCCCCGAAAAAGCGAAGCTGTTCGGCGAGATGCTTGCAGAGTGCCGCAAATATTCGCCCGATTTGATCGTGCTCAATCACCGTCTTGATTTTTATGAGGCGGAAAAATATATAACCACGTTTCTTTGGAACGGCGGCGAGACTTATACCGACGTTACCATCAAAAACGAGTGCACCGCGATGCATAACCGCGCCTATATGTTTACGCGCGGTCACACCGACGGACTTAAGCGGCTGTCCGAGGATCACGGCGTATGCATTTCGTCCTCGATAGATTATTTTGAAGACGAGCTTATCTATCAGGCGTTCGGTCGCTGTCTTATTCTTGCGCCCGAGGTTTACGGCAATCCGTGGCTGATGCGCGACGATGAACTGCCCCGTCTTGCGCGTGTTTATAATCTCCACCGCAGAAACGCGCCGATACTTGTTAACGGCATGCTTCTTCCCGAGGAGTACGGCAGCAGCGCGTGCGTTCGCGGCGACGGGGAAAAGAGATTTATTTCCACGGGCAACGGAACGTGGCTTACGAAAAAAATAACGGTTCGCCTGAACGGAGAAATAGGACTTGCGCCGTGCGGCAGTGCTCGCGTCAGTCTGCATCACCCGTATGAGGAATTGATCGGAGATTTCGCTTACGGCGACAGTGTCGAAATCGAATTGCTGCCGTTCAGAGCGACGCTGATAGAAGTAAGCGTTTCCGAAAGAGCCGAGCCGATGCTCTGCGGCTGCAGATACGAAATAATAAAGGAGGACGCGGACGGCACGCCTGTTGAGGTTCGTTTTTTGAAGACGGAAAAGGGAGAAGTGCAGCTGCAAAAAGGCACGCAAAAGAGCTTTTTTGCCCGCACGGAGGAAAGCGACGGCTGCGAAAAATCACCCGTTTTTCTCGCGTCTCTCGCGCCCGTACCGTTTACGCCGGAGCGCGGTGAGGCACTCTACGAAGCGTCCGTTTTTGCCGCGGATAACGATGCGCTTGAGGTTCGTTCCCTCAAACGCTCGGGAAAAACCGATATTCCCGAGGTTAAGGCATGCCGCGACGCGTTTTTTGCACAGGAGGTGTTTGCGCTCCGCGGATGCGAAAACGCGAATATGTTCGACGGACGCACCGATACGTTTTACGATTCGCAGTCCCGCACGTACTGTGATAATTCCATGCGTGCTGCGGACGGCTGTCTGCGCATAGACCTCGGTGAAAACGTAAGCTTTGACCGTATCGAAATAGATTGCTTTTCGTGTGATGAACCCACACGTGAGGTGCTGCCGCAGCTTATTCCCGCGTTTGCCGAGGTATCGTCCGATTTTGAAAACTGGAAACGCTCCGACAGTGTGCGCGTCGAAGTTACCGACGAAAAATTCACCGCCCGCGTTATCCGTTTTACGGTTCACGATACTTACGATTTGCCCGGAAAGATGCTTTGCCTGTCTTATGACATTTCGGACTGCGCGCGTTATCTGCGCCTTTCGCAGTCGCCCGACAGAATATATGCCGTTCGCGTGATGAAGGACGGTGCCGACGTAACTCCGCGCACCGCACGCGGCAACAATATGCAGGCAAGCTGCGGACTGAAAAAGACCGTTTGCGTAAAATCAGCCGAAATAACCGTCCCTGCAGACGCAAAAGCAGGCGCGAAAATCGCCGTCGCGGTCGAGGGAACGCACGGCGACGAGGGGGTATACTGCTGTCTCGAAACCGACGGAACGCTTCGCGGATTCCCGCAGCGTGCGCCCGACTACAAAGCGAACGTTTGGGAACACCGCGTTGTCGACAGCGACAAAAACAACACGTTTTTCTTCCCCGTTGACGGCGACCTTGTCGGTAAGACCGTCACGGTATATGCCGTGTTCAGCAGCGCAAGGGGCGAAGACTGTACCGTAAATGCGTGGCTGTGCGACGCGCACGAATAAAATAATGCCCGACGGCATGCACCGGAGGATTGTTCGACGGACTGCGGAATTAAACAGCCGTGTGTTGAGTGATTTTTCCGTCGGCTTGACAAAGTCATGAAAGCTGTTATAATGAGTGTGTCCGATACGGACAGAAAGGAATCGCACAAATGAAGAACAAAAAGCTTATCGCACTTATTGCCGCCATGCTTGCGGCTCTCCTGTGCTTTGCTTCATGCGGCAAAACAGAGGAGCCCACGGATGCAGCCAACCCCACCGAGGTAACTGCCGCAGCCGAGGATACAACGGCTGCCGACGCTGCTCCCGCAGGTGCAACGGCATCCGATGCCGAGCAGGAAAAGGCTGTAAACATCACCGTTACTGTCAAAGACAAGGACGGCAAGACCGCTGACTTTAAGATTGAGACAAAGAAAACGAATCTTGCGGACGCTCTCCTTGAAAAGGAGCTTGTCACGGGCGACGACACCGAATACGGTCTTTACATCAAAACCGTTAACGGTATCCGCGCAGACTACACGGAGGACAAAGCCTACTGGGCACTTCTCGACAAGGACGGCAACATGCTGCAGACGGGCGCAAGCTCCACTCCCATTGCACAGGGCGATGCATTTATTCTTGCCTATACCGCAGCGGACGCACAGTAACGCACAAAGGGAACAGCTCAAATCGGGCTGTTCCTTTTTTGCGGGAAGTTTTTTCGCGCACGGATTTTTTTTGATAAAGTGTTTGACTTTGTTATATTGCAATTATATAATGTACCCGTCAAAAAAACAAAAAGTATTCTTGTTGTGTATACGGAGAAGGAATTATGAAAATTGATTCTGCCGCAATGACTCGCGGACCAATCACAAAAAATGTATGGCTGTACACTGTCCCGATTATTCTCACGGGTGTGCTGCAGCTGCTGTTTAACGCAGCCGACCTTATCGTCGTGGGACGTGCGGGCGGCGGCAGCATATCCGTTGCGGCTGTCGGCGCAACCTCGTCGATAACGAACCTTATAATCAATCTGTTTATCGGTCTGTCGGTCGGCGCGGGTGTCTGCGTCGCTCAGGCTGCCGGTGCAAACGACCACATAAAGCTGCACAGACTTGTTCATACGGCGATACCCGCAGCGGCGATAAGCGGAATTTTTCTTACGGTCATCGGTGCGTTCAATGCCGAAAACTTTCTGACCCTTATGGGTACGCCCGACGATGTGCTTGAATTGTCGGCGAAATACATGCGCATCTACTTTTACGGAATGACGGGCAGCATGATTTATAACTTCGGCGCGGCGATACTCCGAGCCGTCGGCGACACGAAGTCACCGCTGTATTTCCTCACTGCGGCGGGCATACTGAACGTCATACTCAACCTTGTTTTCGTCGTTGTTTTCAAGCTCGATGTTGCGGGTGTTGCCATTGCCACGTCGCTGTCGCAGGCGGTGTCGGCTGTGCTCGTCATGCTGGTGCTTATTCATCGGACGGATTACATAAAATTTTCGTTCAGGGAGATGCGCATATATAAGGACGAGCTGATGCAGATAATCAGATTCGGCGTTCCCGCAGGCATTCAGGGTTCGCTGTTTTCCATATCGAACGTGCTCATTCAGTCTTCCGTCAATTCGTTCGGGTCGGTCGTTATGTCGGGCAATGCCGCGTCGAGCAACATTGAGGGATTCGTTTATACCGCGATGAACGCGTTCAGTCAGACCTCTATGAATTTCGCCGGGCAGAATCACGGTGCGCGGCAGTATAAGCGCATAGGCAAAATCGCATTCGTATGCGTTTTGAACGTCACGCTTGTGGGACTTGCGCTCGGTGTCGGCGCATATCTTGCCGACGATTTTCTTCTCGGAATATACATAACCGATTCCGCCGAAGCCGTGGTTTACGGTCAGCTCCGTCTGAAATACATCTGTCTGACGTATTTCCTCTGCGGTGCGCTCGATGTTATGACGGGTATGCTGCGCGGTATCGGCGCGTCGATGCTGCCGATGATAATCACCGTCGCCGGTGTTTGCGTATTCAGAATAGTGTGGGTGCTTACCGTATTCGGTTCGGCAAGCTATCATACGCTCGACTGTCTGTATCTGTCCTATCCCATTTCGTGGGTAATTACCTTTGCCGTGGAGTTGATTGCTTTTGTTGCCTTAAATGCAAAGCTTAAAAAACGCGACGAAAAAATGTCCGTAAGCGAGGGGTAATTTTTGTTGATTTTGATGTAAGAATATGATAATATCATACTGATAAATATTTTATCGAAAGGACGTTTTTACTTATGGCTGAAAGCAGACTCATAGGCGGCTATCCCGTTATCGGTATCCGCCGTATAATCGACGGCAGACGCGGACCTCTCAAGGTGCGTGAAAGCCTTGAGGAGCAGACGATGAACATGGCGAAAGCCGCTCAGAAGCTGTTCACCGAAAATCTCAAATATTCAAACGGCGAACCCGTAAAGGTCGTCATTTCCGAAACGAGCATCGGACGCGTTGCCGAAACCGCACAGGTCGCCGAGCAGTTCCGCAGGGAAGGTGTTGACATCACTCTTTCCGTTACTCCCTGCTGGTGCTACGGCAGCGAGACTATGGACGCCGACCCGATGACCGTAAAGGGCGTTTGGGGCTTCAATGCGACCGAGCGTCCCGGTGCGGTATATCTTGCATCGGTTCTTGCCACTCACGCGCAGAAGGGTCTTCCCGCATTCGGTATTTACGGCAAGGATGTTCAGGATGCCGACGACACCGAAATACCCTGCGACGTAAAGGAAAAGCTTCTCCGCTTCGGACGCGCGGCTGTCGCCGTGTGCACCATGAGAGGCAAATCCTATTTGCAGATAGGCTCTATCTGCATGGGTATCGGCGGTTCTTCGATAAGTCCCGATTTTATCGAAGAATATCTCGGCATGCGTGTCGAATCCGTTGACGAAGTGGAAATTATCCGCCGAATGACAGAGGGCATATACGACGAAGCCGAGTTCCGAAAGGCTCTTAAGTGGACAAAGGAGCATTGTCGCGAGAGCTTTGACAAGAACCCCGATTTTGTTAAAAAATCTCCCGAGCAGAAAGAAAAAGACTGGGAGTTCGTCGTTAAGATGATGGTCATCATCAAAGACCTCATGAACGGCAACAAGAATCTCCCCGAGGGCAGAGAGGAAGAAATGGTAGGTCACAATGCGATAGCTGCCGGCTTCCAGGGGCAGCGTCAGTGGACGGACTTCTACCCGAACTGTGACTTCGGCGAGGCAATGTGCAACACATCGTTCGACTGGAACGGCGCAAGAGAGCCGTATGTTCTTGCGACCGAAAACGACACGCTCAACGGTCTTTCGATGCTCTTTATGAAGCTGCTCACAAACCGTGCGCAGATGTTTGCGGATGTCCGTACTTTCTGGAGCGCGGATGCCGTTAAGCGCGTAACGGGTTATGATATCGAAGGCGTAGCGAAAGAAGCGGGCGGATTCATTCATCTTATAAACTCCGGCGCATGCTGCCTTGACGCATGCGGCGAAGTAAAGGACGAAAACGCCAATCCCGTTATCAAGCCCTGGTACGACGTTACCGAAGAAGACATCGACAAGATGCTCAAAGCCACCGAATGGTGCGCTGCCGACAACGGCTACTTCAGAGGCGGCGGATTCTCCTCACGTTTCCTTACGCGTGCGCAGATGCCCGCTACCATGATAAGAATAAACCTCATAAAGGGTCTCGGCCCCACGATTCAGATTGCGGAAGGCTATACGGTAAATCTTCCCGATGAGGTTTCCGACATCCTCTGGAAGCGCACCGACTATACATGGCCCTGCACATGGTTCGCACCCATCGTAAACGGCAAGGGCCCGTTCAAGTCGGCTTATGACCTCATGAATACATGGGGCGCAAACCACGGTGCTATCACCTACGGCCACATCGGTGCGGATCTTATTACAATGTGTTCGATGCTCCGCATCCCCGTAGGACTTCATAACGTTCCCGACGAAAAAATCTTCCGTCCCGCCGCATGGAATGCGTTCGGCACGAAAGACCTCGAGGGCGCGGACTACAGAGCATGTGCCGCCTACGGTCCGATGTACAAATAAATAACGGAACAAACGAACCGTTTTTTAACGTTCGAACATCCGAAAAAGTTTCACCCCGAAAGCGTTTGCCTTCGGGGTGTTTCGCATATCGCGGCGCAAATCAGCCTTTGTCGCCCAGTTTATAATATTTTGAGGAAAGTCCGTCTTCTTCCGTATAAATATCACAGCGCATATCGGCATCTGTCAGTTCTCCGTCGGTAAAAATAAGGTTCATAATGCAGGCGTAATAATTTTCGTGGATCTCATCGCCGTGAGCAAGTCTGTTGCGGAAGAAAATGCGGTATGCGGAGGTGTTCATATCTTTGCCGTATCTGAATTTCGCAAACTTAGTGCCGTACTGAAAACCGAAGTTTACGGAAGTCTCTTTCTCAGGCATTCCTTTTTTCAGCGAGGTGAAAAGCTTTATCGCCTCGTCAAGCGCGGTGTCGTCGTGTTCGGGATCGGTGCGGGCGATTATCGCTTCTCCTTCTTCGGGAACGTATGTGCTGCCGACACCCTTGAGCGTTATCCTGCCGTTATCGGTCTTAAGGAAAATAAAGCCGTTGCCCATAACGGGACCTGACGCATAGCCGTTAAGCGTGTACGTTATAAGGTCGGAGGGAATTTTCATTTCTTTTATTTGCCTGTCAAATTCCTTTTGCTTTGCCCGTGATAACGATTCGCGGTATTCATCAAGCGTTTTCATTTTGTGTTCACGCAAAACGGCATCGCATTCCTCAAGTGTTTCGCAGCTTTCGAGGTCACTGTATATTCTGTCCGTCCACATTGTCATGAACATTTCATTCTTCAGCGGTGCGGGTTCATTCATATACGCCTTAACGGTGGGGAGTGCTGCGGAAAAAAGGACTGCGGAGCATACGTATAATGCGGCAAGCGCAGTACAGCCGACGGTGACTTTTCTTCCGAAGAGTTTTTTTGCCGTACCGTGCTTTGTCCGTAAACTTGCGGATATGCAGTATGCAATGGCGGCGAGCGGCAGAACGGCGGAACTTGCAGCCCATTCAAGCACTTCGGCGACACCGCTCGGGTTTTCGATATAAATGCCGGTATAGTTGTTTGTAAAGTACACGAGTCCGTGTATTACCGTGAAAATCGCCGATTGCGCAAACACGTTCCAGAGAGGTACGAGGCAAAAGACTGTTCCCGCCGCAACGCCCAAAAGAGTTTTTCTCAGATTTTTAATGCGGGCAAAAGCAATAAACGCAAGAAAAACAAACACCAACCCAAAACTTATTGCTGCCTCGGGAATGTCGGGGTCGGCTTTTTTGTCTGCCGAATATATCCAGGAGCCTGTGAGAAAGCACAAAATTTCAAGAACGACAACACCGACAGCTGCGGCAAATGCCCACCATGTCCTTTCGTGATACATTTCGTCGAAGTTGTTCGAAATGTTTTGCTTTGCGTCCTGCGTCTGAGCAAAAGCGTCGCAGGCTTTTTTTGTGCTTTCTTCGTCGGAAAAGCCGATGCTTTTGAAGTGCTCCGCCTTTTCTTCGAGGTGGCACGACATTTCGTCAAAAAGACTTTGCCGTTTTTTCTTCGGAATGTCCGTCGGGATAACCGTGTCTAAAAACGATATCATTTCTTCGTTCAAAAAATATCACCTCTCCGTTTTTTTTGCTGCCGTTTTTGCTTTTTGCCGTCAGCTTAAACAATAGAATGCGCCGCAGTGCCTTTTATTACCTTATTTACGGCATCCGAATACGATCCCCACTCGGCGGTCGATTTGCCGAGAGCTTTTATTCCCTTGTCCGTTATTTTGTAGTATTTCCTTTTGCGCGTTTCGCCCTCCGTCCAATATGACTTTACGCAGCCGTTCTGCTCGAAGCCGTGCAGAATGGGGTAGAGCGTGCCCTCCTTGAACATGAATACGTTCCCGCTTTTTTCGGCTATTCTTTTTATTATCATGTAGCCGTAGAGGTCCTCCTCCGCGAGAACCGACAGCACCAGAAGTGCGCTGCTGCCTTTTGTGAGTTCTTTTTTGATATCCGTAAAAATCTCTCCTTTCCGCTGCGTCGGTCATGCCGACGGGAGCCGAGTCCATGCCGCCCGTCTTATGTCGGCGGGTCGTGTTTATCCGCGTTTTCGCGCCGTGCACGAAAAAGCATAGAATGACGATACATCGACACTCTATGTATATTGTAGCGTATTGCTGTCCGCGTGTCAACAGCTTTTTCGGAAAACAGGGAGAATTTTTGAGAGCAGGCTCGGAAGACTTCGGCGCGGATGCGGTAATGACCGTTCTGCGGCACATGCAGACTGCGGAGTAAAAAACCGTACCTCACGTCGCGTCAATGCGGCATGTGAAGTACGGTTTCTTCGTTTATTTTGCCGAGCCGAAGGCGGCGGCAGGTCAATTGTCGTTAAAGGTAAATTTGATTGATTCGGACATTTTACCGTATGCGCTTGCGGCAATTATTTTTACGGTAAATTTTTCGCCTTTGTCTATATTCAGTTCGCCGAGATTTACCGTCATTGTGTCGGGCGTTCCCTGCAGGAAATAGTCCGAAACGTATGTTTTGCTCCGAAGCAGGATGCCGCTTTTGTTATAGACCTGAATCTTATAGTTCTGAACGACGAAAGCAGCGTCAGCCTTATCGAAGGTGAGCATATATTCACTGTTTTCGTTCACTGTGTAATCCGCCTTTGCGCCGTCGGCAAACACCGGAGCGGCGTCGAGCTTTTCCATGTTTTTGTATGTGTGCGCAAAGGTGGAGTTATCGTTGACGTTTTCTATGTAGCATGTGCGGAAGAACGTACAGGTGTTCAGGTCGTATGCGCTCATTTTCACACTGCCGTCGTTATCCGCTTCCACAATCCAAAATTCAGCCGCATTTGTGTAGCCGTCGGGATGCTGACCCCATATCAGGTCTTTGTCAAGCTCGTAACGCGCCATTGCACCCGCGCCCACCGCCGTATATGTTCCCTGCCACACGGAACGCGGGTCGCTTATCGGAAAATGCGAGTGCCCCGAAAAGCTGACAACCCTGCTGTGTCCTATCCACGCCCTGTTAAGGCAGAGACTGCCCCATATCGTGCTGCCGTACACCGTGCCGATGTTGTGCGGGTGCTGGAAGGTGAATATGGGCAGATTTTCGCTGCTTTTCTCCGCTTTTTTTACCTCCTGCGATGCCCAGCTTACCGTTTTCGTCGGGAAAAGCTGTATCGCGGATTTTGTGTAGGAGGGAACTCCGATAAACTGAAAGCCTTTTATGTTTATCGACTGTTCGCCGGTTTCGATGCCGTATTTTTCGTAGAAATAATCACGCGCCCCGTACGTCTGCTTTAGGTCGTGGTTGCCGAGGATTACAAGCGTCTGCGCTCTGCCGTCGATGACGTCATAGAAGTTCTTTATGTAGTTTTCCGTCTGTCCGTCCGTGCCCGTTTCCGAAAAGTCGCCGCAGTTGACGAAAAGGTCGATGCCGTTGTCGCCGTACATCTCAAAGCATTTTTCGACCAAGGCTTTGACCCTGCGCCCGTCATAATCGTTGTCGTCCGTGCCGCAATGGTTGTCGGAAAATACGACAAAGCGGACGGCAGGCGAAAAATCGTCGGGCGCAGCGGGCAGCGAGTCCGTATACGGAACGCCTGCCGTGCCTATGATTGATGTGAGCGTAAAAAGCAGCACGTATATACGCGAGAACATTCCTCTGAAGAAAGCAAGAATCATAAATTTTCCTCCCACGGTAAAATTTGTCGCAAACAGATAAAATGTAACGTTTATTTTATACTTTTATTGTATCATTTGCAAAAAATTTTGTCAAGCACGGGCAAAATATGAAACGGCAAGAACGAAACACGCGGGTGACCGAAACTGCCTTGGTACACACCGCCGCAAAACGCGGAAAGAGAAAACGCCGAGCTTACGCCCGACGTTTTCCCTGTGGAGATATTTATGAAGAAAAAGAGTGTGGAAAGCGAACAAATAAAAATGAAACATTTATGTCTACCGACAATGCAAATTATACTACGCGAAAAAGTAAAAATCAATACTTTTTTTCGGTTTTTATAAAAAAAGTTTTGAATTTGCTTGAACATTTTAGCAAAAACAAGCCTTTTGTGAGGTTTTGCGCCGTAAGCCGACGGGTGCCGAACCCATGCTGCCCGTCAGTGTCCGTTTTTTGACACGTTTCGACCCTTCCGTTTTGCCTTCCGAGCGGCAGAAGCTTAACGTGCGATTGATTTTGCCGCACGTTTATGCTATTATACATTGTATAATGTGAAAAGGAGAGACAGCCGAAATGGCAAAAGCACTTGTTCTTGCCGAAAAGCCGTCCGTTGCGCGCGATCTTGCGCGGGTGCTCGGGTGCACGAAAAACGGCGACGGCTGCATTATCGGATCTAAATATATCGTTACGTGGGCGCTCGGACATCTTGTCACGCTTGCCGACCCCGAAAGCTATGACGGCAAATACAAAGCATGGTCGCTCGAAACGCTCCCCATGCTTCCCGAAAAGATGAAGCTGACCGTTATAAAGCAGACCTCAAAGCAGTTCGGCGCGGTCAGCCGCCTTTTGAAAAGTCCCGAGGTCGGCGAGATAATCATTGCCACCGACGCGGGGCGCGAGGGTGAGCTTGTCGCACGTTGGATAATAATGAAAACCGGCGTAAAAAAGCCGATGAAGCGTCTTTGGGTATCTTCGCAGACGGATAAAGCCGTTCGCGAGGGCTTTGCGTCGCTGCGTCCCGCCGCCGAGTACGACAATCTGTACCGTTCCGCCGAAGCGCGTGCGCAGGCGGACTGGTACGTGGGACTGAACGTTACGCGTGCCCTGACGTGCAAGTATAACGACCGCCTGTCCGCGGGACGTGTCCAGACTCCTACACTTGCAATGATAGTTCGCCGCGAAAAGGAAATACGCGAATTTGTCCCCAAGGATTTTTATACCGTGCGAGGTTCGTTTGTCGGTTTTAACGGCACGTTCCGCGACAAAAAAGGCAACACTCGCTTTTCGGATGCCGACTTTGCGCAGAGCATTGTAAAGTCGTGCGCGGGTGCGTCGGCGGTTATTTCCGAAATTAAAAAGGTGTATAAGCAGACACCGCCGCCCGCTGCCTACGACCTGACGGAGCTGCAGCGCGACGCGAACAAAAAATACGGCTTTTCGGCAAAATATACGCTCGATCTTATGCAGAGCCTCTACGAAACGCACAAGGTGCTCACTTATCCGCGAACCGATTCGCGATACATCACCGCCGATGTTGCGCTTACTCTGAGAGACAGGCTCAAGGCTGTTAACTTCGGCACGTACCGTGAAGCGGCGTCCGCCCTTATCCGCGCAGCGAAAATAAACACGAGGTATATCGTCAACGACGCAAAAGTGACCGATCACCATGCGATAATCCCGACCGAAGAGCCTGCCGATTTTATGCGAATGAGCGGCGACGAAAAGAAAATATACGACCTGGTCGTGCGCCGTTTTCTTGCCGTTCTGTCCGCGCCGTACGAATATGACGAAACGTCGCTTAAAGTAACCGTCGGCAAAAATGAGTTTTTCGCCAAGGGTAACACCGTCCGCGCTGTCGGCTGGAAAGCCGCATACGGTGCGTTTTCCTCGGACGAGGACGACGAAGACACGGAGTTTGAGAACCGTTCGCAGGAGCTGCCCGAGCTTAAACAGGGGGCAGCCGTAAAAATCCGCGAAATAAAAGTCGTGTCGGGTCAGACCAAGCCGCCCGCACGCTACACCGAAGCGACGCTCCTGTCCGCCATGGAGCACCCGACCGACGTTATTGCAGACAAATCGCTGCGCGACGCGCTCAACGACGCAAGCGGTCTGGGCACTCCCGCAACACGTGCGGATATAATAGAAAAGCTGTTTTCTAACGGCTCCGTCGTCAGAAACGGACGCGAGATACGTCCCACACCTAAGGGGGAGCAGCTTATAAAGCTTGTCCCCGCCGAGCTGCGCTCAGCCGAGCTTACCGCACGGTGGGAGCAGCAGCTGCAGAACATCGGCAGGGGAAAAGCCGATATGAAAAAATTCATCGGCGACATGAAAAAATTTGCGTCGACGCTCGTAAGCGAAGTAATCGCAAGCGACGCACAGTATAAATATGACAACATGACGCGCGAAAAGTGCCCGCAGTGCGGCAAATATATGCTTGAAGTGAACGGAAAACGCGGAAAGAGCCTTGTCTGCCCCGACCGCGAATGCGGCTACCGCAAGGGCGTGAGTCAGATTTCAAATGCGCGCTGTCCCGACTGCTTCAAAAAAATGGAGCTGCGCGGCGAGGGTGACAAAAAGGTCTTTGTCTGCACGAACTGCGGACACCGTGAACGGCTTGCGGATTTTCAAAAGCGTCACGAGGACAATTCCAAGGGCGCGGGGCGCGGAGATGTAGAGGCGTATCGGCGCAGACAGAAAGAAGAGGAGAAAAAAGCCGCCGCTTCGGCTTCGCCCTTTGCCGACCTTATGAAAATGTTTGAAAAGTAACCGTGCTGCGAAAATTCCGTTGAAAAGTTTTCGCGCATATATGCGGTATGATTTGGGAGTGATGTTATGAAATACGAGCTTGCAGTGTTCGATTTGGACGGGACTGCGCTTGATACGCTGACCGATCTTAACAACAGTCTGAATTTTGCGCTCGGCGAATTTTCGATGCCGTCAAGGACGCTTGACGAAACGCGTGCCTTTGTAGGCAACGGCATACACAGGCTCATTGAGCGCGGTGTGCCTGCGGGGACTTCGCCCGAAGCCGTCGCCGAGGTCGAAAAAGTGTTTAACGCGCACTATGCCGTGCACTGCGCCGACAACACAAAGCCTTACGGCGGTATATGCGAACTGCTGCAAAAGCTGCGCACTGCGGGCATAAAAACGGCGGTCGTGTCGAATAAGGGCGACTATGCCGTGCAGACGCTCTGCAAAAAATATTTTGACGGTCTGTTTGATATCTGCGTCGGTGCGCGTGACAATGTCCGCAAAAAGCCGTATCCCGATTCGGTGAACGAGGTCATAAAAACGCTTAACGCCGACCGTGCGAAAACCGTTTATATCGGTGATTCCGAGGTGGATATTGCTACCGCAGTAAACGCAAGCGTGCCGTGTATTTCGGTGTCATGGGGGTTCAGGGATGTTCCGTGCCTTGTCAAAAACGGCGCGTCGGATATCGTGTCGGACACAGACGCGCTTTTTGAAAAGTTGACTAAAGAGTAAAAATGCAATCAATTGCTGTAAAAGTTTAGAATTCTTCTAAAAAATTTCATTCAACCTCTTTACAATGCATGGCGGAGTATGTTATATTTAGCTTACATCAAAATAAATCGGTATAAACATAAAGGAGAATTTGATTATGGCAGACAGTTCAATAAAAAAATGGGTTTGTCCCGTATGCGGTTATGTACATGAGGGTACGGAGCCGCCCGAAAAATGCCCGCAGTGCGGAGTTCCCGCCGCAAAATTCACCGAGGTTAAGAGCGACTGCCTTACATGGGCAGCCGAGCACGTGCTCGGTGTCGCAAAGGGCGCGGATGAGAAGATTATTGAGGGTCTTCGCGCAAACTTTACGGGTGAATGCACCGAAGTCGGCATGTATCTTGCCATGGCAAGAGTCGCGCACAGAGAGGGTTATCCCGAAATAGGTCTTTACTGGGAGAAGGCGGCATACGAAGAAGCGGAGCACGCGGCAAAGTTCGCGGAGCTGCTCGGCGAGGTCGTTACCGATTCCACAAAAAAGAATCTCGAAATGAGAGTAGAAGCCGAAAACGGCGCAACGCTCGGCAAGGTCGAGCTGGCGAAAATGGCAAAGGAGCAGGGACTCGATGCCGTGCACGACACCGTTCATGAAATGGCACGCGACGAAGCGCGCCACGGCAAGGCACTTGCGGGACTTCTCAAGAGATATTTCGGAGAATAATGCAAAACGCGTAATAATTCGGGCGGTACTCTGTCGGGTGCTGCCTGTTTTTTTGTGTTCGGCATCGGACGGACATGAAAACAACGGAACAGTTTTACACAGTGTAAATTTCAATCCGTGCAACGTTTGTTGTTCGGCGCACGTTTTGTGACCTGTTTTACGTTATTCCGCGCGGGCGGTGCGGGAGCACCGCCCCTACAATATACGTCACCGTGAAAGCTTAATGCTATTTGTGTGGCTTTGTCGTGTAGGGGCGGCGTTCCACCCGCCGCCCGCGACACGGGGCATGTGCAAATATTGTTCGGTCGGGCGACGGACGGACATGAAAACAACGGAACAGTTTTACACAATGCAAATTTCAATCCTTGCAACATTTGTTGTTCGGCGCACGTTTTGTGACCTGTTTTACGTTATTCCGCGCGGGCGGTGCGGGAGCACCGCCCCTACAATATACGTCACCGTGAAAGCTTAATGCTATTTGTGTGGCTTTGTCGTGTAGGGGCGGCGTTCCACCCGCCGCCCGCGACACGGGGCATGTGCAAATATTGTTCGGTCGGGCGACGGACGGACATGAAAACAACGGAACAGTTTTACACAATGCAAATTTCAATCTGTGTCAATTTGTTGACGGGTAGGAAAAAATTTTCGGAACATATTGACAAAAGTGTTGTGTGATGTTAAAATAATTCGTGGATGAGTAACATAATGAAGAAAAAAGGTTGACAAAAATGTTGAATTGCGCGACAATCTTTAGACAGACAGACAGACAGAC
>CAVFAD010000018.1:0-34791 GCA_963620305.1 Bacteroidaceae bacterium
GACTGTAAATCTGTTGCGCTATGCTTCGATGGTTCGAATCCATCCTCTCCCACCAGAAAAAACACTTGCATTCGCAAGTGTTTTTTCAGTTCTATTCGCCTGCGGCGAGTCCTATTGCCTTCGGCAGTGATATTCGGCTTCTCCGAGTACTATTCGCTTCGCGAGTTTTAAAAGGTGAATAGAATACCACTGCGCCATAGGCGCAATATCACTTTTGCCGCAGGCAAAAATATCACGCCGAACGAAGTAAGGCATATCACGAAAAGCACCAAGCCCAACAAATTACGATTTACCAAAAGCAGGATGCATCATAATGGTTCGCAACAGCCACAAAAAAAGGACTCGGTTATCTGAGTCCTTTTTTTGTGGAAATTTGCCTTCGGCGAAAAACGGGTTTTTCACGGAAAGGCGGGGGATCTTCACGGAAAGGCGGGGATAAAGATTTTACGGTCGGCAAAGCAAGATAACCGAATCGGCTTAAAAAAACAGTTATCCTCCCGAAAACCGTAGCCGCTTCGTTTAGCTGCTTTAATTTTACCGTTAAAGCACTCAAGTTTCCCCGTGCCGATAGGATAAGCCGTATGAGCAATCAAGCCGCGTTTTCTTGTTTTTTCGGTTTTGCGAAGCTTTCCAACGCAGGAACATTGCTTTCTTCTGCTGCCTTAAACCGATTATTTCGGTCTGTTTCCGCAAGAACAGAATACGTCATAAATAAAATTATATTCACATTAAAGCAGCAAAAATTGTAAAATGATTAGCGTTATATAATTCCTCTAATGTTTTAACAAAGCTGTCAAAATCCGCGCCGTACTTGTATTTTAGCTTTTCATAGTCCGAAAAATGCTTGTCATTTAACATTTCGGTAAAGACTTTAATGTCCATAGCAGCCTCCCCGATATAATAAAGTATCAGTTTGTATCGGTATAGCGTAAACGCAAAGAAATGTCATGTATAGAATACCCTATGCGGCTTTACCGCTTCATTTTAAAATTCTCCCGCTGTTGAGGAGCACGACAAACGCGCCGATGTTGTGCAGAAACGCGCCCGTCACGGGTGAAATTATACCTGCGGCGGCAAGGAATATCATCACAAAGCTTATCGAAAAGGCAATCACGATATTCGCGTAAATTGTTTTCTTTGTTCTGCGGCACAGCCTTACGAGGAACGGCAGGTTGCGCAAATCGTTGTTCATAAGTGCAATATCCGCACTCGCAATCGCCGTATCGCTGCCCATTGCGCCCATCGCAATACCTACATCGGCTTCGTTGAGCGCGGGAGAATCGTTAATTCCGTCGCCGACCGCAGTCACTGTGTGCTCGGTTTTTGCAAGCTTCACATTTTCGAGCTTTTGTTCGGGCAAAAGCTGACTTTTTACGGAATCGAACCCTATTTCGTCGCCGACACGCTTCGCCGAAACGCTGTTGTCGCCCGTGAGCATGCAGTTTTCGACAATGCCGAGAGCCTTAAGCTCTTTAAGAGCCTGTGCCGCCTCGGGACGCGGAACATCGCGGAACACTATACATCCGAGCAGCCTTCCGTCTTTTGCAACCCAGCTGCATGCGCCCTCCGATTCAAATTCATCGGTAACGTCAAACCCCTGCGAAACAAGGAATCGGCGCGACCCCAAAAGAATCTCGGAGCCGTCCTTTCTGCCGCGCACTCCCCTGCCCACTTCCTCGGTAACGGCATAGCCGTCGTAAAAACGTCCGTCGGCAAGCTTCATGACGGAACGCGAGGTGGGATGCAGCGAGCCGTTGGCAACTGCGGCGGCGGCGGCAATAAGCTCGTCCACGCTCTGTGCTCCGACAAGATGTGTTCCGACAGCCTCAAGCGTGCCGCCCGTGACCGTGCCGGTTTTATCGAAAACAAAATAATCCGTTTCGGCAAGACGCTCGATAAACGACGGCTTTTTTATCAGTATGCCGCGTTTTGACGAAGCGGCAAGCGCGGCGATAACAGGCGCGGACGAAACGAGCATGTAGCCGCACGGGCAGCTCACCACGAGCACTGCGACCGCCCGTGAAATATTCTTCGTGAACAGCCACACAAGTGTGGCAATTATTATCGCCATGGGGATATAATACACCATAAATCGGTCAACGGTACGCGTTTCGGGCATGGTCATGCTTTCGGCATTTTCGAGCAGCTCGACAATCTTCGAAAACGACGTATCGGAATAGTCCTTCTCTACGCGCACTTTTATTTCGCCGTCGATATTGACCGTTCCGGCGTAGACGGTGTCGCCGACTCCCGTCTCTTTCGGCAGGCTCTCGCCCGTGAGCGATTTTTGATCCATATTTGTCGCACCCGCAGTGACCGTGCCGTCCACCGACAGCGACGCGCCCGGTTTTACGACTATAATATCGCCGGGGACAAGGCTTTTCGCGTCGACCTCGACCTCGACACCGTCCACGAGCTTTATCGCCGTTTTGGACTGCATCTTTTTCAGTCCGTCGAGCGCGTCGCGCCCGCCCATGATGCTCTTTTCTTCAAGAAAATGCACAACTGTAAGTATAATCGGTATGAGAATCGCAACGGTGTACTCGCCGTCGAGCACGCACACGACCACCGCCACGAAAACAAGTATCTCCATTGATGCGGAAATATCCTGCTTTATGAATCCTTTTATTGCGGTAATTGCAATCGGCACGCCGATAATCAGCACACCGAGGAAATAAATCATCCCCGTTATAACGTCCTGCGACGGAAAAATTTTTGTATAGATTTTTCCCGCGGCAAGGCACACGAGCGCGGCAAGGGAGGAAATAATATCCCTCGCAAAGCGTTTTTTGTCGCCGTCGGAGAGCATATCGCCGCTGAGAGAGCGCAGCTCATCGCCTGCGG
Source organism: Bacteroidaceae bacterium (assembly GCA_963620305.1). Taxonomy (GTDB): domain Bacteria; phylum Bacillota; class Clostridia; order Oscillospirales; family Acutalibacteraceae; genus RUG806. The sequence continues at coordinate 2,845 of CAVFAD010000018.1, forward strand.
AGCTTGAAATTGTTTTCATGTTTCCCCTCCTCACGGCAAAATAACTTTTGCGCCGTCGCTGCCGTCGGGCACAATGACCGTCGCGCCCGTCTTTTTGAGAGCCTCGGCGACGCGCAGCCTGAACGTCGAATTCATAACGACCTCGGGCGACGCTTTATACTGCTCGTAAAGTCCGTTGAACACTGCGGCTTCCTCATTTGCCTTGGTTTGGCGGTCGGACGAATTCGTCTTGGCGGTCGATATGAGCGACTGCGCTTCGGCTTCGGCTTGAGGAATGCGCGACGCGGTGTAGTCGTTCGCCTCCTGAATAAGCGTCTGCTTTTTGACGGACGCGCTTATTACGCTTTCAAAAGCGTCCGTCGTTTCGGCAGGTGCGGATACGGCAGGCAGTTCGATGTTCGTCAGAGTAAGTCCCAGTCCCAATTCATCGAATATCGCCTGAACGTTTTTTATCAGCTCCTGAGCCGTTTCGCTGCGTTTGTTCGTCAGAATATCGTCGACTGTCATCGAGGACGCGACGGCGGTAAGCTCCCCGCTCACTATACCGTTAACGGTACTGTCGATGTCGGCGACACGCAGCGCGTACGCCACCGGGTCGGTGATTTTGTACTTTACCACCGCCTTTATCTGCACAAGATTCGAGTCGCCCGTAATGACGTAGCCGACGTTTTTTACGTTTTCGGACTTTGTTTCTTTGGTGTAGTGCGTCTGAACGGTGGTTTCCTGCACCTTCTGCACGGGAATTTTTATGACTTCGTCGATTATGTACGGGAACGCGAAATGAAGTCCCGGCTGCTTTATCTGCTCCGACTGCGTCGCGCCGACGAGCCTGCCGAAACGCAGCACAACCGCCGCTTCGCTGCTGTCCACCTTATATACACCCGTAAGGGCAATAAGCACGAGCGCAGCAATGACTATTCGGTGAAAATATTTAACAATCGCGGACACCGCGCCCTCTAATTTTTCCTGTTCGTTCTTTCTCATGGCGCACCTCCGTCAGTTAACGTCGGAGATGATGCTGTAGGGCCCGTCCTGCGCTTTCATGACGAGAACGGTGTCCTCGCTGACGGAATTTTCGAGCGCGATAAGTTTTTTGAGAAAGACGAAAAGCGCGGAATCCTTATCGTATGCTTCACCGTAAATCGCGGCGACCTTTTTCTCCGTCTCCGCATCTATCTCGGCTGCTTCAAGCTTGCCCTCGGCGATAATTTCAGCCGCTTTCGCGTCCGCTTCGCTTATAATGACGGCTGCGTCGCGTTCGCCCTCGGCAAGCAGCTGCGTCGCCTGTTTTTCGCGGTCGGCTATCATCTGTTCGAGCACGCTCTCAACGTTCTTGTTCGGCAGCGCAAGACGCTTTATCTTCACTTCCTCAATCCCGATGCCGTAATCGGCAAGTGCCTTTTCGGTAATGCCGCTGCAGATTTTTTCGCTGACCTCGTTTATCTTGACGTTTTCAAGGTCGGTTGAAACGAGATTTTGGAGCGTATAACCGCCCATAACTCCGTTTTTTACGGTCGCGGCAAGGTCGTTTAAATACTTCTGAGCCTTGTCGGTATCGCCGACACTTTTGTAAAACCTCTGAACGTCCTCGATGTGCCAGATAATATATGTCTGCAAAATGATGTTCTTTTTGTCGTTTGTAAGCGTCTCGGTGTAGCCCGAATCCATATACTGCGACCGTGTGTCGTATGAAATGACCTTTTCGAACGGATACGGCAGCTTAAAGTGCAGACCCGCGTCCGTGTACACTCCCCTCACATCGCCGAAGCGCGACACAATGGCATCAGTCCCCTCGCGCACGGTAAAGCAAAAGCCGAACACAGCCACTATCACCGCAAGCAGCGCGGCGAATATCCACTTGTAGACCGTTTTGATGCCGCTCTTTTTTTCGGTATTCTTTTCGGAATTTTTCTTTATTTTCATGCTGTGCACTCCTCTCATTCGACCGTTACGACGCTGCCGCCTGCGCGGTTTAAGATAAAATCGTTCATGCTGCTCTCCGCGGACGGCGAGAAAACATACACCCTTTTGCCGTTGACGACCGTCACGAACGTGTCGAGATATTTCGACAGCTTAAACGACTCGGGGTGCGCCCTGTACGCTTCGTCGGCTGCTTCGAACACCGCAGCGTCATACTGCGCCGCCGCCGTTTTTTCGACCTGACGCGCATTTGCGTCCGTAACGGCGGTTTTTGCGATTTTTTCGGCGTTGGTTGTCGTGCTTGCTGCTTCTTTCTCCGCGTTTGTGATAAGAGTTGTCTTTTTGACGGCAGCACTCACAACGCTTTGGTAAACGTCGGCAATTTCGACGGGCGGGTGAATGCTTTCCAGCACAACCTCTTCCACGGTGATGCCGATTTTCGCCTCAACGAGCCGCCCGTTTATCTCATCCTTGAGCGCGGCGGAAAGTCCCGTGCGGTCAACGCTCATGAGAGTATCGAGATTCGTAAAAGCCGTGTGCGTCAGCACCGCCTCGTACGCGAACGCGGTCAGAATCCGCTCGGGTTCGCTCGACGTTTTTATGTACTGCGTAAGGTCGGATATTCTGTAGTTCAGCTTGAGATTTGCCGACACAAGCTCGTTGCCGTCGCCCGTCAAAAGCTTATATTCCTCCGACGCGTGCGTACCGTTCCAAAGATTGTCGTCACTGCCCGAGGACTCGTAGCCTACGGTAACGCTTTTTATCCTGTGCACGTCGTACAGCTCCGCCTTGTCGATGGGATAGGGCAGCTTAAAATGCAGTCCCTCTTTGACCGAAACCTCGTTCATCGCTCCGAAACGGTACACTACCGCTTCTTCGTACGGCTCAACCTTGTAAACACATGTCGACAGCAGGAGTAAAACCGAAAGTCCGAGCACCGCCCCCGGCAGAGCGGTACCGACAAGCTTTATGCTCCAGAGGGATTTAAGCGACAGTCCCGTATATTTTTCGAGCGTATCGGCAAGCGTTTCACCCTCGGTTCTGTTCACAAAAGGCACAAAAACGCCGTAATTCATGTCCCCCGGCACGTCGCGCTTTATAAGGCTCAAAAAAAGCCTTGCGGCAATCATGACGGCGATGTAAACAAGACAAAAGCGGTAGAACCACTTAAGATACGCGTATATTTCCAGTTTCAGCACGGCATTAACCGCCAAAACGGCGGCATAGACCGTAAAAGACGCGCCGCACACGGAATAAAGTCCCGCAAACGTAACGCTGCCCCTGTCGCGGCTCGGCGCGGTGCGGTTTTTGAAAAAGAATGCGGCAGCCGCAAAAATACCGAGGACGGCAGCCTCCGCCGCCGTATAAGCATGCGTGTTGCTCAAAAGACGCTCGTCGGAATACCTCACTGCGGCAACGCACATGCGCAGAAGTATCTGCCCCAGCGAAACGGTGTAAAGCACGGGAAGGAGCTTTTTGCGGTCGACGGGTCTGCGCTCTTTTTTCTTCGGCTTTTCGCCGTTCGCATTACCGGCGGCAGCCGCATCATATATAATTTCGGCCGTTACCGTGTCGGAACCGGTAATCCCCGCCGTAATCGCCGCATCGGGCGAATCAGCCGTTTCTTCGGTACGCGCCGTTTCTTCCGTACGCGGCGCAGTCTTTCTGCGGAGAAGCTTTACACGCGAGCCGCGCTTTTTTTCGCGCTTTTTCTTCGGCTTCGGTTCGCTGTCCCGCATTCGGTCGGAAATCAGCATAAAGACAAAAACGACAAGGCATATCTCTCCGCAGTAGCGGCTCAATATGCCTATTTGAGTAATTTCATTTAAGTTTTTTCCGAATTGCAGCACAAAAAGAATGATATCCGCCGCCGCAAAAAAGAACACAACGGGGATAAGTCCCCTCGCGCTGTCAGGCAATTTTATTTTTTTCAATATAACCCCTCCGAGCTAAATCCGCACCGCCGGCATAACCGCACGTAAACCGCACGTATAACCGCCGCCGCGCCGCTTAAAATTCCGCACGGGAATAAAGACGCTACGAAATCTGCAATCCGAGTAGATTTTCGACATTGATATGCGCTATCTTTTCGCGCTGTCCGTCCGAGAGCGGCAGACGCTCGAGAAGCTCACGGTTATAGGCAGGGTCCTCAATGGGATAATCCGAGCCGAACATCACTCGCTCAATTCCGTAGGCATTTATAAGCTTCATCGCTTTTTCGACACTCAGGCTTGACAAAGCGGAGGACGTGTCCGTAAAGCAGCGTTCCTCGCCGCGCAGAAATTCCAGCGCGGTGTCCTGCATCGACCAGCCGCCCATGTGCGCGGCAATAACGGTGAGCTTCGGGAACTCATGCAGAATGCGCTTTATACGTGCGGGGTGCGAAAAGCTATACCTCGGGTCGCCCGAATGGAGCATCAGCGGCAGCTTGCCCGCGATGATATCGTACATCGGGAACAGCCTTTCGTCGTCCGCGTTAAACCCCTGCATGTCGGGGTGCAGCTTTACTCCCTTAAATCCCTGCTCAACGAACCTTGCCGCCGTCTCCGCAATATCGGTATTTTCGGCGTGCACCGTCGCGAAAGGGATAAATTCCGGGTGCTCGGCGCACTCGCGCAGCGTAAAATTATTTATGCTCTCCGTGTGAACGGGATTGACGCTGACGGGCAGCAGCACGCTGCGCACGATTCCGACCTCGCGGTCGAGCCTGAGCAGCTCCGACGACGTGCCTGTGTGTTCGGTGGCAACGTCATAAAAACGGCAGGTGCTCTCCGTCGCTTTTTTGCTTATCGCGTCGGGATAGATATGACTGTGAACATCAATATAATACATAGCAATCCAAACAATTATATATACGGATACGAACACGCGCTTTTCGAATCGTGCGCGGACGCTTCAACAAAACGAAATCGGCGAAAGAAGCCGAAAAAGTGCTCCGTCGGGCGCATGGGTTCGTTTTCCGTCGGTTTATTTCAAAAATCCTTCAACTATAACTTCCTCCGCCTTTTCGGGAGTCATGCCGAAGGTCATGAGCTTAACAAGCTGGTCGTTGTTTATTCTGCCGATGGCGGCTTCGTGAACTATCTGCGCAAACTCGTCATTAGCTTCGATGGCAGGCACGGAGCTTATCCGAGCCTTGTCCATGATAATCGAGTCGCACTGAACGTGTGCGGCGCAGCGGGCATTGCCCACGGCAACGGGGTGGAACACCTGCGAGCTTTCGTCTTTCGCAACGGAGCGCGAAACAATCCGTGACGACGCGCCGTCGCCGTTAAGCTCCACGCGCATGTTTGACTCCGCGTGCTGACTGCCGTGCGTCATAATACGTTCCGTTACGGTGAATTTTGCGTCTTTTCCAAGCTCCGCAGCCGTCTCGCGAACGGTGGAATCCACACCTTTTATCTGAACCGTTTCCATGTCGCAGGAACCGTTTTCGTCAATATAGACTTCCGTCGTGGGGTTGAGCACGCGCGCGCCCGTTCCGTCGCCCTCGCCGTAGTGCTTTTCGACATACTTTACGTGCGCGTTTTTGCCGATGAAAAAGCGGTGAACACCGTCGTGGCGGCTCTCACTGCAGCCTGAATTGTGTATGCCGCAGCCTGCGACTATCGTGACCGACGCGCCGTCACCTATAAAAAAGTCGTTGTAGACCTTGTCGCTGACACCCGTTTCGGTGAGAAGCACGGGAATATATACCGTCTCGCCGACCGACCCTGCGCGAACCTTTATATCAATGCCGGGCTTGTCCGTTTTTGACGTGATTTCAACGTTCCCGTTGTTGCGCCGCTCGATGCCCTCGCCGTTTTTTCTGATATTGTAAGCCGATTCCGGCGGCACGTACCTGATGTCGGATATCGTCTGCAGTAAGGCTCTGTCGGTTATATCAAGCATTTGCGCCGTCCTCCTTCTCGTTTCCTCTCAATTCGCACTTGCGGTCAAATTCACCCATGAGCGTGGGCAGAATTTCCGCTTTCGTGCCGCACGAACGGATTTTTCCGTCCGCAATGACAATAATATCATCGGCAAGCTGCATTATGCGCTCCTGATGCGATATTATCATCACGCTTTCGTTTCGCGCAGAGGAGAGAGCCTTGAAGCTCTTGACGAGCATCGAAAAGCTCCAAAGGTCAATTCCCGCCTCAGGCTCGTCGTATATCGCCAGTCCGAGCTTTCTCGCCATGAGCGTCGCAATTTCTATGCGTTTCACTTCTCCGCCCGACAAGGACGAGTCGACCTCGCGGTTGAGGTAATCCATCGAGCAAAGACCCACGCTTGTGAGATACGTGCAGCATTCGTCCTCGGGCAGCTCGCTGCCGTGGGCAAGGCTCAGAAGACGGCGCACGGTAAGTCCCTTAAAGCGCGGCGGCTGCTGAAAAGCGTAGCCGATGCCGAGGTTCGCGCGTTCGGTTATCGAAAGAGCGGTAATGTCGCGCCCGTTGTAAATTATCTGTCCGTGTGTGGGTGTTTCGATACCCATAATAAGACGCGCAAGAGTGGACTTGCCGCCGCCGTTCGGACCCGTGATAACAAGAAATTTGCCGTCATCAAGCGTAAAGCTGATGTCGTCGATTATCTCAAGCGGCTGTCCGTTACGGTCATTTTTAACATTGAATCCTAAATTTTTAACTTCTAACATTCGAGTGCTCCCTAAAAAGGTAATTTATATGTAAAAAAAATATTTTTATGCATTATTATAAAGCATTTATACATATCTTGAAAATCATGCACGACATAATTCTCACAGCGTTTCGAATTGCCATCGTGTAGGGGCGGCGTTCCACCCACCGCCCGCGATAAGCGGCATACGCAACCGCCGTTCGGTACGTCGACGAACAAACATGATATTGAAGAATGTATCAACCCCTGCAACGTCCATCCGTCGGCATGCGTTATATAATCATTTTACGTCCATCCGCGCGGAACATCGGAAAATGCCGTTCCGTCGGTCGACGGATTAACATAAAAACAACGGAACATTTTGCACAATGTATAAGCTCCGACCCATGCGGCGCAGTCCGTCGGCGTGCGCTATGTAATCATTATACGTGCATTCTCGCGGGCGGCGCAGGAGTGCCGCCCCTACAATATACGTCATCATGAAATGTTTATGTGTATTTTGAAAATTATGCTGTGTGGCAACGCAACACACGCAAATGCCGTTCGGTACGTCGACGAACAAACATAACATTGACGAAAAATTATGCACGACACCCGACCGCTACTACCGAAAAAAGTTGGTAGCAAGAGTGAGCCGTTGTGAGTGCGTTTACAAACGAACAGGCGAACCGCAGCGTGACTTTTTTCGGAAACGAGGAGCAAGAAAAGCGGGCGGATGTCCCGCGTCACTACGCGGGACGTAGCTTAGCGGTCTTTGCGACGAGTAGTCGGCACACGTTATCCGTGCAAAAAAACGGCAGCCGCGATCGCGATATGCACCGCGAAGCAAAACCCTACCGTCCGACGCTCATCCAAACCGCAGCCGCAATCGCGATATGCACGGCTGCGAACACGGGCAGACCCGCCATAAACTTTTTGTGCTTCGTCTTATGATGAATTATACGCATCGTAACGTACATCGGCAGCGCACCGCCGAGGAAACCCAAATACATCAGCGTGTTTTCGGGCACTCTGCCCCTGCCGTTTTTGCTCTTTTTCGATGCCGCCTTGTCATAAACCGTAAAAACGACGCCGATTGCGGACACGGCCGCAACATATATCAGCGCAAATTTACCTACCGCATTCATTTCGCCGAACATCAGAACTCGACCTTTACGACGCATTTGCCCCTGCCTGCGTGAATCTGCAGAAACTTGCCGTCGGGTGTGTCCTTGATGCTGTACTTTTTCGTCGAAAAGACCTTTTTCGGCTGCTTCGGCAAAAAGACAACCGTCGAAGCCTTTATATCCGCCGAACCGTTGTAGCTCAGCGTAAACGTATTGAGCTTGCGGTTTGTACCGTAGTAATTTATCTCGCCCGCTACCGCAACGGGATACGCGCGGCAGATTATATCGCCTATTTTCGATTCGGTAAAATTATCAAAATAATGCCAGTAAGTTTGGCTCCACTTATTGCCGTCAAACTTGTCAATAAGATGCTCGAGTGCGGGATATTTTTCGCCGCCGTCGACCATACCGCCCCACTCGCCGACGAGAACGGGCATGCCGAGACGCGCCTGTGTGCGCTCGTGCTCGTTAAAAATATGATCCACCCTGTACGGGGACGCCTCGTTCGTAAGCGGTGTGTCAACCGTGATGTCGTAGCCGTGCGGAGCAAAGGCGATGTCCTTGATTTTCTCGCCGTTTTCATCGGTCGGAACGGGCAGAGCGTACGGAATGCCGAGGTTTGAATAGTATGAATTTTCAGCGAAAATTATACACTCGCCGACCGCTTCTCTTATCGCCGCCGCAGCGCGGACAAGGAACGGATAATACTTTTCCCTGTCGAATTTTTTTATTATATCAAACCCCGCCTCGATAACGTGACGGTAAACAAGCGAATCGTCGGCAACGCTCAGCGCATCCATGATTCTGCCGTCAAGCACGTCGGCAACTATTTTCTTTCTGTCGACTCTTTTTGACAAAAGACCCGTTTCGATGCCCCGCTTTACAAGTCTGCGGAACACCTTGCCGCCGTCTGAGCCGGGGAACGGCTCGTTAAATACGTCATACCCCATAACGGACGCGCAGTCGGACAGATATTTTGCCGAAAAAGCAAGCATTTCGCAGTACCGCTCCTGCAGTCCCCTGCCGAGAACGGGTTCGTTGTTCCAGAACGCGTCAAAGCATCTGTGAACACCGGGATGAGCGAAATACCCCTCCGCCCAAATAAGGTACGGGTCGTGCGGCTTGTCGAGCGATTTTGCGCACGCCCAGCGCGGCGCGCCGTCGCCGCTCGTGAGATTGTGGCAGCTGAAAAGGTCCTGATGCCAGTCTATAAAAGCGTAAATGCCGTGCTTTTCGAAAATTTTCAGCGTGTCCTTTACCTCGTCAAGGTAAACGGTGTTGTACTCGCCCGGCTGAGGCTCGATGCCTTCCCACGTCACTCCGAGGCGGACAATGTTTATGCCTTTCTTCGCAAGCTGTCCCGCCTTTTCGTCGGTAATGTCCGTTTTGAAATGCGCAATGCCGTCGCCGTCGGCTTTTGCCGACTTGCAGACAATGTTTATTCCGTTAAAAATACGCTGTCTGCCGCTTTCGTCCGTAAAGGCAGTTCCTCTTGTTGAAAATTTGTCCATTATCGACCCCTCCGTTGTCATGATTTTCGGCAGCAAGGCGGTATCAGTCGCCCGCTATTTCGCCGAGAGCCTCGATTTCGTCCTTGTTGACGGTTATGTGTGCGTCGCGTATGAGCTTTATATCCCTGCGGTGGAACGTCGACGGCGCAGCGTCGGGATGACGGTCGAGCTTCACCTTAAGCATACCCGTGAGCAGATTGTTGTCCACGACCTCTCCCCTGCCGTCCGCGGTATCGACTATCGCGCCGATTTTGGGCGTGCACCTGAGAAGATGCTCGTACGATGCCTGTTCGAATTTGAGACAGCACATAAGCCGTCCGCACGTGCCGCTTATCTTCACGGTGTTGAGCGACAGACCCTGCTCCTTTGCCATTTTAATCGAAACAGGCTGAAAATCGTGCAGAAACTCCTTGCAGCAGAACGGTCTGCCGCAAATGCCGATGCCGCCGAGCATCTTCGCTTCATCTCTTACGCCTATCTGACGAAGCTCGATGCGCACCTTGAAAATTCCCGCAAGACATTTTACAAGCTCTCTGAAATCCACACGCTCGGGCGCGGTGTAGAAAAAGAGCACCTTAGACCCGTCAAAGGTGTATTCCGCCTCAACGAGATGCATGTCAAGTCCGAACTGCGCTATTTTTTCCTCACATATCGTAAACGCGCGTTTTTCCTTTTCGCGGTTCAGCGCAATCCTGCGCTCGTCCTCGTCGGTTGCCACTCGCAGAATGCTTTTGAGCGGCTTTACGAGACTTTCGTCGGGAATCCGCCTATTTTCGGAGGCACACTCTCCGCACTCCACCCCGCGCACCGTTTCCACTATTACTTTTTTGCCTTTTGCGACCCTCGCACCTGCGGGGTCAAAGAAATAAACCTTTCCGGTTTCCTTAAATTTTACACCTATGACCTCTGCCATAAGTTCCCTCCTTTGAATCAAAGCTGCCGAAAACCGCGGGAGCCGACAAAATGCGCCCTCCCCGCACCGAAATCATATATCTCCGAGCAGCGCGGAAAACTCGCTTATCAGCAGGTTTTCGTTTGCGTTCATGTCGCTGCAGGACATTATTTTGTCCATCGCCGCCTTTATTTTGAGAAGCTGCGCTTCACTGAAGCGCGAAGCCAAGCGCAGCGAATCCGTCTGAAAATCGGATATGAGAGCCGCGCCGCACCTCTGAGCCATCGCGTCGCGCACCGTTTCGACCGTTCTCGCGGCAACGCGCTTCATAAGCTTGCGGTTTTTGTGCATGACGGCGGAGGCTATCATAATGTCATATTCACTCCCCGCGCACAAAGCCGCAATCACGGCAGACGCAGCGGCACTTACCGTTTCGTCCGTCTTTTTAGAGGTCGAAATATTAACATCGCCCAAAACAAATTCCGTCGTGCGCGAGATTACCGTTGAAAGAAAGCTCTCCCGCCGCGCCGCGAGAAAAATAAACATCACAAATTCCGGCGGCTCCTCAACGGACTTGAGCAGCGCGTTCTGCACCTGCGGCGAAAGGTCGTCCGCATTCGGAAAAACGTATATCTTGTTTTCCGCTTCGTTCGGTGCAATCCACAGCGTGTCGCGCACGCTGCTGCGGACATTGTCTATCGACAGCGTTTTTCTGCTCCCGTCGGGAACAACGCGAATCACATCCGGGTGAACCCCCGCCTTTACTTTTCGGCAATCCGCACACTTACCGCACGGTATGCCGCTTTTTGCCGTGCATATTGCGGCTGCGGCAAGCTCCCTTGCGCACTTTTCGCGCAGCGATTCACTTCCGCCGGTGAGCATGACGCTCTGCGGAATGCGCCGACGCTCCGCAAGACGGTTAACGGCTGTGCGCGTCGAAACGGGAATGTCTTTATCTGAAAATATCATACGGCTTCTGTCAAAAGGTTATATCTTCAGGAATTTTTCCACATCGACAACAAACACCGTTGCGCCGCCGACGTTCACTTCAACGGGAAGCGACGCAAAATACTGCTCCGCGTTCATGATGCTTGCGGAATTTATTATCTGTGTGTGCCTTGAGCAGCATTCGGTGATTATGCCGATGATTTCATCCACCCGCGTGTCCTCCGCGCCTATGAGCAGCGTAATGTTGCCCGCGCGAAGAAAGCCGCCCGTGGTAGACAGCTTTGTGGACATAAAACCTGCCTTGTTTAATTTTTGAACAAGTGCAGAGGAATCCTCTTTGTTAACTATCGCAATTACAAGCTTCATAATATGTCAAATCCTTTCGTGAAAATTTAAATTTCCGTCAATTCTGCAGCTGCCCTCCGTAACGCACCGTAACGGCGGTATCGGTCATGCCTTTATGCCCTTGACGCTTTCGATATTCCGCTCTATGACCTTGCTGCCGCGCCATGCGAAGGCGCGTCCCTCGACATTGACGCCGCTGTCAACCCTCGGCTCGGCGGTTTCGAAAAATTCCGCAATCGGTGTAATTTCAGCCGATTTGTTCATCGGGCACACCTTTTGACAGATATCGCACCCCCACACGCAGTTGTATTCAGCCATTTTAGCGGCGACCTCGGGCGCAAGCTCACCTTTTTTCTGTGAAAGAAACGACAGGCATTTTTCGGTATCCACCCTGCCGCCGCCGAGCGCACCCGTGGGGCACTCGCGCACGCATTTATCGCAGCCGAGACACTTTTTTATCCCGCCGCCGTACGGGGCAACATATTTATCGGTAACTATCTCGCCCAGAAAAACCCACGAGCCGTATTTTTCGCTGATGAACAGATTGTTTTTTCCGAGAAAGCCGAGCCCGGCGGCAACGGCACAGCGAACCTCGGGCAGAGGAGAATTATCGACAAACGCCTCGAATTTGTTCTCGGGATAACTCTCGCGCAGCTTTTTGAGCAGTTCGTCCGTGATTTTTTTCGTTATAATGTGATAATCCGCGCTGACGGCATAACGTGAAACGTTGGAGTCCCCGTAATAACCCTCGCCGAGAAAATACGGAAACAGAACCGAAATAACGGTCTGAGCGTTTTCGGGCAGCCGTGACGCGGCACGGCAGGGAATAAGGTGCTCGCGAACCGCATCGAATGACGAAAACCCGTACGGCAGCGCGCCGAAAATTTCTTCAATTTTCATCGGTACATTCTCCGTTTTGCTCTTTCAAAAGGTCTTTTTGTGTGTTAAAGCTCCGACGCTTTTGCGCCGCTGCTTTTGTTCAGCCGCTTTTGCAGTGCTTCGTTTTTGCGCTGCTTTTGCTCAGCCGTTTTTGCCGCACTGCGCTTTTGCACTGCAGTCACGCTTTGTTATCTTTGCGTGCCGCATTTGCCGTGTTACATTTTCGACAGCGCAATCATCAGCGGCATCGTCAGGACGGACGCAAAACTCACGAGTGCGACGGTTTTTGACGCAGTACCCGTATTTCTGCCGTATTTCGCCGCAAACATAACGGTGTTGTTCGCGCTCGGCGCAGCCGCCTGAATAACGCACGCGGTGAGCAGTGCGCCGCTCATAAGTCCCGTAAATTTCACCGTGCAAAGCACCGCGACGGGCAGAACGATAACCTTAAAAAACGCGGCAAGATACTGCTTTTTGTTCTTAAATACCGTTTTCAGTCCCGCGTTTGCCATGTACGTGCCGAGCATAAGCATCGCGAACGGGGTGTTCATCGCGCCGATGAACGACACCGGCTTTGAAATGATTTCGGGTACGTTCACGCGCAGCAGAAAAAACGGCAGTCCCACCGCGACACCGAGCACGCCCGGATTTATAAGAAATTTTTTGAAGTCGAATTTTGTCTTTTCTCTGCCCCTGTTCATCACCCACACACCGTGAGTAAAGCAGAAAAGCTGAAAAACGGTAACGCCCACCGAGCAGAAAAACACGCCCTCCTCGCCCAGCACCGCCTGCGCGAGCGGCAGAGCCATGTAGCCGACGTTTCCGTAAATGCTTGCGAATTTGAATACGGCATTATCGGGGTCGTCGGTGCTTCTGAAAAGAGGCATTGTGAGAATTATGCCCAAAAGGTGAGTTATCGCACAGCCGAGAGCCGCAATAAGGAGCGATTTTGCCGATTCGGGAGTAAATTCCGTAGAAAAGAACGAATCTATTATCACGCACGGCGTAACGACGTAAAACAGCAAATCGTTCGACGCACGCGCCGTTTTTTCGGTAAAAATACCGAGCCTGTCACAAACAAAGCCGACCGCGACAATGACATAAAGAATGAGCACCTGCCGCGCGGCGGTAAGAAAATTTTCAGTAAAAAGCGTAAAATCCATAAATATTTTTCATCGGACGGATGCGCACCCGCATGTCAGATTTTTTCTCCGTCCTCCGACAGCTCGGCACCGCTGTGTTCACACGGCGCAGCGTCGCACCCGAACCTCATGCGCAGCGCGGAGAGTGCGAAAACGGGCGCAGCCGCCTGCCACCATGCAAAATCGGCATTCACAACGCCCGAATATCCCTCGGCAAAAATGCCCGCGAGCAGCTCGGGAATGAGCACGGCGGCAAACAGTCCCACGCTGACGGCACCGGACGAAACGAACAGCTTTTCGGAGCTCTCAGCCGCAACACCGCAGACGAATCTCGCATATTCGAACATAAACAGCATAAAAAATACCGTGGCAAAAATAAGGAGCATGAACTGCGGTTCTTTGAGATAGTTTGCCGTAATTCCGAAATACCCGACGGTCAGGCTGAACAGCCACAGTGCGGGGCAAAGATGCAGCATACGCAGTTTTTTTGCAGCCGACCTGCCCGTGAAAGCGGCAGCGGCATCGGTCAGCACGGCTCCCGCCGAAAAGAAGGCAAGCAGGGGCGACAGCACCTCCGAGTACGCTTTGTGCGCCTTGAGATACACAAGCTGCGTCATCCCGCTGCCGGAGACATTCTCAAAAAAGCTCGCAAAGCCGTCAATGCCCGCGCAGACGAACCCCGCACACATGAGAACACTCGCCGCGCCGTGTATGATATCGCGTTCCGAAGCCGGCTCCTTACGCAGCGTAAGGCGCGCAAGATTCACCGTAAGCATCGTCAGAACAACGAACAGCACAAAAGAAACGTACATCGGCAAAACGGTCGCGCTCTTTGAATCGGTAAAAAACCCCGTGTCAAAATCGGTTATTTTCAGCATCTGGTAACAGCGAAGCACCAGCAGCACACCCGCAAGTCCGCAGCTCACCGCCGCAGCGGCACTGCCGCCGACGGACGGTGCTTTTTTCTCTTTCTTTTCTTCTTTTCCGTTGTTCGGTTCGGTTTTTTCTTCTGTTGACATTTCTTTTTCTCCGTTCATCGCAGCGTGTGCGTCCGCACCGCGTTCGGCGCGGCGGCGCAGCTGCGTCTTTTATCTGTCCTTGAGGTCGACGTACTTTTTCTCCTTGGACAGGCTCTTGTAGGCAGGGCGCATTATTCTTCCGACGGTCGAGATTTCCTCAAGCCGATGCGCACACCAGCCTGCCACCCTCGCGCACGCGAACATGGGTGTGTAGAGGTCTTCGGGTATGCCGAGCGTGCGGTAAACAAGTCCCGAATAGAGGTCGACGTTTGCGCAGATTGACTTTGAGCTGCCTTTTTCCTCCGCAAATACGGCGGGCGCGGTGCGCTCGATAACGTCAAGCAGCTTCCACTCGTCGCTGAGTCCCTTTTCCTCGGCAAGCTCCTTTGCGTTGCGCTTGAGTATCACCGCTCTGGGGTCGGAGAGCGTATACACCGCGTGCCCCATTCCGTAGATAAGTCCCGAGCCGTCGCCCGCCTCGCGGCGAACGGTCTTGCGCAGATATTCTTTTACCGCGTCCTCGTCGCTTATGTCGGAAACATGGTCAAAGATATCGTTTACCATTTCGCTGACCTTGATATTTGCGCCGCCGTGACGGAAGCCTTTAAGCGAGCCGATACCCGCAGCTATGGCTGAATACGTATCGGTGCCCGTGGACGTGACGCAGCGCGTCGTAAACGTGGAATTGTTGCCGCCGCCGTGGTCGGCATGAAGCATAAGACAAAGGTCGAGCAGCTTTGCCTCCTTGTCCGTAAACGTCTTGTCGGAGCGTATCGCGCGCAGAACGTTTTCCGCAGTGCAAAGCTCGGGTTTTACTGTGTGGATATACATGCTCTTTTTATAAAAATAGCGTCGCTTTACCTGATACGCATAAGCCATCACGGACGGGAGCATGGCAATGAGCCTTATCGACTGGCGCAGCACGTTTTTAACCGTAATATCGTCGGGATTCGGGTCGTAGGCATACAGAGCCGTAACGGACGAGCCCATTTTGTTCATGATGTTCGGAGACGGCGCACGCATGATGACGTCCTCTATAAAGTCGTACGGCAGCTCGCGGTTTTCGGCAAGCAGAGCCTGAAATTCGTCCAGCTGAGCCTTGTTCGGCAGCTCACCGAACAGCAGCAAATAGGCTATCTCCTCAAAGCCGAAGCGCTCATCTCTTTTGCAGCCGTCGACGAAGTCGTAAAGGTCGAGTCCTCTGTATCTGAGGTGACCCTCCTTCGGCACCTTTTCGCCGTCGTCTATATAATATCCCTCGACCGAGCAGATACGCGTAATACCCGCCATAACGCCCGTGTTGTCGGCATTGCGCAGTCCGCGCTTTATTCTGTATTTTTCAAAGTACTCCTGCGGGATGCCGCTGTTTTCCGTAAAACGCGCGGCAAGCTCGTCAAGAAGTCTGTCACTGCCTGTGTTCTGCAAATTTTTCACATCCGTATCTTCCGTAAAAATTTCTTTTCTGCGTCTGACTATTATATTATTATATTATAGCTTTCGGAATAAGTCAACCCGTTCGGTTCGGTTTTCGCGGCGCGGCATCGGCTTTTTCGGCGGATAAGCCGACGGGAGCTAAACCATGCCGCCCGTCGGCGTCCCTTTTCGGTGCTTTTCGCCCTTTTCGTCCCGACCCTTAAGCGGCAAAAGCATCCGAAGCAGACCCGCGTGGGGAGTGCTCGGATGCTGTTTTTTGAATCCGTTCTCGGAAAAATGAACCCGTGTCGGCTTTGACAGTCTGAATTTCGCCCGTGCCGCGTTAATTAACCGAACAGTCCGGAGACATTATCGTATCCGCTCAGGTTCGTTTCGCCTGCGGCAACGATACGCGACAGCGACTTAAAGGAAACGGCGGTGAACACGCTGCCGTCGGTGTCGGCATATTCTATCCTGACGAGCTTTTTGCCGTTCATGTAGACGTTTGACGTGTATTTTACACCGTCCCCGTCGGTTTCGTCAAAGGTATAAACGGTACATGCAGTGCCGTCGACGCTTGCGCTTTTCGTCGAGGACGCGTCCGAAAGGCTTGTGTGCAGAGAGGGAATTATATCGCCGATAATAGTGCTCAAATCGTCAAGGCCGCCGATTTCGCTCTTGCTCACCGTAAGGGCGGCTTTGTTTTTTTCGTCAAGAAGGCTTACTTTGTCATTGGAGATGAGTATTGAAGAAAACAGTCCGAGTATGTCGCCGATGCCGTCCTCCTCCTCGCCGAACATTGACGACATTCCGTCAAGATACAGCTTGCAGGAGTTTTGCGTGACGGCAATTTTGAATGTATTCTGCTCCGTTTTGCCGCTGTCGTCGGTTGCGCCTACCGATGCTTCGACGGTATAAAAGCCGCCCGAAAGCATCTCGTATTCGTTTTCGTACGTCATGCCGTCGATACTGTCAAGCGACACGGCAATACGCAGAACGGATCGCGCGTCCGCAACGGTGATTTTTGAGTCAAAATCCATATCGGCAAATTTTCTGTCGCTCTCCGACATGGCTTCGAGGCTCACCGCGTCGCGCAGCACTCTGCGCGCATCGGCGACACTGACCGTTCTTCCGGCGGACGCGGCAAGCGCCGCAAACGACGAGCCGGCGGTCAAAACCGCAGCGGAAAGAAGTATTCCGACCGCCTTTTGTATCTGTTTTTTCATGCTGAAAACACTCCTTGTATTTTTGTAAATTTTTGCGCACGCGACCGTTCGCCCGCGCAGAATTTATCTCGGGGACTTCGCTTTTTCGCAAAGCCGCCTTTCGTATAAATTATATACCGCGAAAGCAAAAGAAAACTTAAAAACCGCACAGCGCCGAACGCCGCCCGTCAAAGAAGCCGACAGAGCGGTACATTCATGCCGCGCCGTCGGGCGCGATTGTGAAAAGTGTAAGAAAAAGCCGCGTTACCGTTCGTCCGCTGCGTTTTCTTCGCCGCTTTCTTCGGCGTTTTCTGCGTTTGTCCGTTTTTCCGTCCGTTTTACGGTAATTGCAAAAATTATACCGCAGACAATAAGCACGGCTATAGCCGCGTACGACAGTCCGTTTAAGAGCTTCACGGTCTGCCCGCCGAGCGCGTCCGCCGCTTTGAACGCAATATAACGGCACACGAGCGAAGCTCCCGCGGAACAGAGAATCGCGGCGCGAAGAAGCTTATCAAGCATATCAGCCGTCCGCCTCCGCCTGCGGAGCGTTTTCGTCCCCGCCGTTTTCGTGAGCCTCCGCACCCGTGCTCTCCGATTCGCCTTCCGCCGCCGCTTCGGACTCCGTCTTATCCGCGTCCGTTTTTGCGGCAGGCTCCATAAAGGTGAGCAGTACGCTGCCGTCCTGCCCCGTCACGGTGCGCGTGACCTCATAGCCGAAGCCTTCGTATTTTTCGAGATCGCTCTCATACGTAAAGCGGCTGTCGAGAATAATATAATCAAGTACCTCGCCGTCGGCGGGAGCATGATAGTAGACCTCATACAGCACACTGCGCTTTGACAGCTGCGGCACGAGATAAGCCGACGCGCACACCGACTTGTCCGACGGTATTGCGGACAGAGCTTCACGCATAACGGCGGTGTCCGCATGCGTTTCGATATACTGCGAGACATACTGCCTGACAGGCGAAACGTCGACGGCGACGAACAGCGCGACGGAGCATATCAGAGCGATTCGCGAGAAAATTTTCTGCGCGTCGGGCTTTAGGTCGGCAAGATTCATTATCATCATAAACGTTAGGAAAGCCGTCGAGCCGTAAGCATACTGGAATTTAATCTGATACTGATACGGGTACAGCGTCATGAAATTCATGAGCACCGCAGGCAGCAAAAGCAGCAGCCGCGACACCTTTTTTGTCGCGAACGGCAAAAACGCAAGCGGCAGGAACAGCTGAAGGAAAAATATAAGCTTTGCGCCGTATTCGCCGTTGTTGTCGACAAAAAACTGCGTGAAAACATAACCGGGATTGACGAGCACGTTTTTGACAACGTCGAAAAGCGTCCCATAGCCCGAAAGATAGTTCCCGTAGCGTCCCGTCATTACTCCGTCGCCGTGCTTCGCAAGATAGGCTGTAACGACAACGAACCACGCGCACGCGGCAGCAAGCATCGCCGCGCCCGTGAGATATTTTCTGCGGTTGAGAATGACGAACAGCGCAAAGAAAACGATATATACCGCCGCGTCCTCCTTCACGCAGAGCGTGAGGATCCCAAACACCGCAAGCAGCGCGTATTTCTCGCGCTCAAACGCCCAAAACACCCACAGCAGCAGCGGAAACAGGAAACAGTTTTCGTGCAGGTCGTAAAACGTTCCGCTCATCATCGCCGGCTGAAACAGCGTGACGGCTGTCATGCATGCCGTCCTTGCGTCCGACAGCTTATAGTGCCTGCACAAAAGATAAACGGGAATCACCGAGGACGCCAAAACGGCGGTCTGACCTATCTGCAGCGTCAAGGGCGACGGAAACACAAAGTAAAACGGCAGCAGCACATAGTATATCGGCGACATGTGCACCGCAAAATGCGACAGCAGTCCGTCCCTCTCGCACGTGGTGACGGGCGAAAAGCTCTCGCGCATATTATAGAACATCTGGCAGAAGATGCCGAAATCGTAGTTCGGAGACGCGATATTTATGTAACGCAGTACGCCGACCGTGCCGCACAGGAGCACAAAAATACCGACCGAAGCGATAATGCAGACGTTGCGCTTTTTAACGGTAAACGGTTTTTTCGGCTTCCGCTCCTCCGTTTTGTGCAAGTAAATCATCATTATCACGCCGAGCGCGGCAAAGCACACTCCGAGAAAGAAATCGCCCTCGCTCTGCATCGTCACGGTAAAAGCGTAAATGCAGAACGTCACGGCAAGCAGCCGACGGTCAAACCGCTTCTTCGTCAAAACCGCTGCAACCGTTATCACGGCAAAAACCGCCGCAAACACCGCAGCAAACTGCACGATACTGAATTTTGTGAACGCCTCCATCGACGAAAAGCGGCTGCCCGCGGCAAACAAAAATCCGAACGAAGAAATACACCACGACGAAAACAGGCGCATCACAAGCGTGTCGATAGGCTTTTCTTCGATTTTTTTAAGAAAATTTAACATTGAACACCGTCCGTCCGCTTTTTAACAAAAGTCTTGATTTTGCGTTTTTACATAGGGCGCGACGTTCTTCTCAAAATGCCCCGTCTCCTGAAAACCCTTATCCGTGTTGAGGCACTCGCCCCATTTGCGCGCAATTTCCTCGTATGAATCGGTCTTTATCCGCGCACGTTCAAAGCCGTCCTTCGCGCCGTACATCACCCAGTCGGACTCCCACATGCCGTGACCGGACGCCTTGTACGTCCACAGCATCCAGCTGTAGTTCAGCTTTTTCATCGCCTTGAAGCAGCTCGCCCACGTAGTCGTTCCGAGCGGATAAAACTCGCCCATCATAAGCGGCGTGTCGGCATAGTACAGCTTTGTCAGCAGGACAAACAGCACAAAAATGAAGTCCGATTTTTGGTAAAAATGCACCTGATAAACGACATTTTCAAAGCCGACGAGCTGCTTGTGCGGCAGTGCGAAGGCAGTCCAAATGCATTCGAGCGTTATGATATGGTCGCTGTCGACGGCACGGACAGCCTTGTAAATGCGCTGATATTCGGCGGTATTGTTCTTTCTGCGCGTCACCTCGCCGTAATCGCAGTCACACGACGGCTCGTTGAGCAAATCGTACATCGCGACGGCGGGATTGCCGTTAAAGCGTGCGGCTATCGCCGTCCAAAGCTCGTCCGTAAGGGTGCGGAAAAATTCACCCTCGTCCGAGTCCTCATACAGTCGGCAGCTGTCGCGCTTGCCGCTGTGGGGAGCGTCGCTCTGAAAGCCGGGTGCGCCGTGCATGTCGAGAATAACGTAAATACCGCGCTCCGAGCATTTTTCGACTATCCAGTCGAGATAATGAAAATCCCATTCGCCGTTTTCGTCAAGTATCTTCGTTCCGTTGTCGTCCGAATAAAAATTTCTGTACCAGAACGGCACGCGCACGCAGTTAAAGCCCTTTTCGGCGATTTCGTCAAGGTCGTACTCCGTTATCCAGTTATCCTGATAGGTGTTGAGCAGCTCATATGCCTTTTCCGTGCCGAATCTCCCGATAAGCGTTTCAAGGATATCGTAATGGTCCTGCACCTCCTCATAGGGCGAAAGCCAGTCCTCCTGAATAAGCCACGAGCCGAGGTTAACCCCGTGCAGCACGACTTCTTCGCCCTTTTGGTTGTATATTTTGTTCCCCTTTGTGACCAGAAAATCGTCCTGTGTAAAAGCAGAACCGACCGTCTGTGCCGCGTCGGAGCCGTCGGCTGTTCCGTCAGCCGTTTCGGCAAATGCGGATGCCGCAAGGGGCAGCACGAACGAACAGCTCAATACAACGCAAATAACTTTTTTCAAAAACGTTTTCATAGCGATCTCTCCTTCTTTTCACAATTTAACATATAAAGCGCAAAAAGTCAACCGAACGGCAGCCGCACGCAAAAAAAACACGGCGGGGTCATGCCGAGACGACCCCGCCCGCTTTATTTCGACAAAATTTTTCGGAAAAGCGGCAATCAGCCGAAATAACTCGTTTTTGCGGTATAAGTGTAGCCTGTCACAAAGCTCGGCGCGTCGGCACTCGGCAGCGGATAGCACGTGATGTGCCCGTCGCCGTAGTCCGCAACACAGATGTAGTCGCCCGTCCTTGCAAAGCTGCGCAGCGCGACCTTTGACATTGCTTCGTTTATCTTCGCCGCATCCGTTACCGTATTTTCGGCGTAGATTTTCACAGCCGCCGAAAGAGACATCGGTTCGCCCGTTTCATAATTGTATGCGCTTTCCGAATTGGGAACCGCTGCCGTCATGTCGCGTGATACGGAATTGCTGTTGCTGCCGAAACGGATTTCCAGCGTCGAAAAGTCGAGCTTTATAAACGACACGGAT
Source organism: Bacteroidaceae bacterium (assembly GCA_963620305.1). GTDB lineage: Bacteria > Bacillota > Clostridia > Oscillospirales > Acutalibacteraceae > RUG806. The sequence goes on from CAVFAD010000018.1 coordinate 24,133, forward strand.
TTCGGCGCGGAATACAGCTTGGAGCTGAAAATTTCCTCAAGTCCCGCATTTTTTATCGCGGCGACGGTGTTCGTCATTTTTTCGGTCACGATAACACTGTAGCGGGGGTTGTAGGTTCCGTATATTTCACTGAGCGAATTTGCGTAACGGTCGATTTTCGCGCTTTTGTCGGGTTTTTCCGCAGCGGCTTCTTCGCCCTGCATGTCGGGAACGTCGGGAGCGTCCGGACTTTCGTTTTCGGCGGTGACGGCTGTCGCGTCGGCGTCACCGGGTTCTGCCGTTTCCGAGACCGAGACGCTGACCGATTCTTCGTAAAAGCCCGTCATGCCCTCGACAACTCTGCTTCTGTCGCCCGAATCAAAGACGAGCACTCCGAGCGGCTTTGACGTACGGTCGAACATGTCGGCGGCGGTCTGCGCAAGCATATCCTTTTTCACCGCGTCCTTAATCGTATAAAAATCTTCTTTTGTAAGACTGAGCTTACAGCTTTCGTGCATTGACATCGGATAAAACTCCACCGTCGCGTTTTCGTAAACGAACGCGCCGTAGACCGCGTCCTCAAAGCTGATAAACTTGCCGTTGTCGTTTTTGAGCTTCGACCAGTCCGTACCGAGCAGATTTTCATACTGCGCCCTGCATGCAGCCGCGGTGAACAGTCCGAGAGCCTCGCGCAGAAGTGCTTCGCTCTTTACGAACACTTTGCGGCTTTCCGTTCTGCCGCTTTTGAGCACGTATCTGAACGTGACGGACGCTATCGAGCCGCTTTTGTCGGTGTTGTCGGCAGTGAGCTTTTTGTGCAGCTGAGTCATTGCCTTTATGTCGTTCTCGTCGGTCATCGCAGGCAGCTCCGAATATCCGTACTGCATTTGCAGCGGAAGGAACGGGTTCTCGTCATAAATCATTGACAGGTACGAATTTGTGTTGATGTCGAGCGTATTTATCTCCGCAGGCAGCGCGACCGCTGCCGCCTTTACGTCGGCGGAGTCGGGAACGTACGACGCGTATCCGAACAGACCCGTTGAGAAAATGCCGATAATTATCGCGACGGCGGCGGCATGCGCCGCAAACTTGTAAAGCGACTTTACAATGCGCAGGAAATTTCGCTTAAGGAATATTTCAAACAGAATATAGACAGCGAATGCGGCAATCGCACCCGTCGCAAACAGCTGCCCTAAGGAGTAAAAGTCAATTTCCGAAAGCGGCATCGCGACGGCAGCCACAATAAGCTCAAACAAAACGGCATTGGACAGCACCTTGTTTGTGTTGAGAAAGCCGCAGTTTTCCGCATTGCGTCTGACGAAGAAGATACAGCCTATCGCCGCGACGGCAACGATTACGGGGAACCAGAACATCGAAATGCCGAGGTTCGGGAAAGTAAACTGCGACGAATCGCCGAGAATAAGCGAGGACTCCTTTATCGTGCAGCATGAGTATTTTGTAAGCTCATCTGCAAAAAACGTTACGGGATTGTAGCGGCTGAACTGCGCGACAAGCGTTTGCCCGACGGTGTCCGCAAAGTAGTCGGAGGAGCCGAACGTCCTGAACGACGAGCCGAACGCGGCTGCGGGGATAAACGCAGTCATAAGCAGCTGCAGCGAAAAGAGCACCACAGTCGGGAACGCAAGCACACCGACGGAGTAGACAATACCCTCGCTTACCGTGCCGACCGAGGAAAAGACGGCGGCGGAAACGGTGTAGCACAGCAGGGAAAATATCCACAGTCCGAAGAAAATATGGAGCAGAACAATGCTCAGCTGCCATGACAGCTTAAGATATATAATGTTCACGACAAATCCCGCGACAACGGCAATGACGGGCGGGACGGTGAGCATCACCGCGCCCGAAAACCAGCGCGACAAAAACAGCGTGCGCCGTTTTATGCCGAGGGAGTAGTAGACGTTTACGGTGCGCTTGTCCGCCATAAAGCGCAGCAGCACAACGGCAGCCGCAATGCTGAGCACCGCAAGCACCGCCAAAAACGCGTAGGTCAGGAACTTTTCTTCAAGTATGCTCGTAAAGAATTTTATCGAATCCGACAGCCTTGCCGAGGTGTTTTTGCCGAGGTTCTCCTTTTTTATGCCGAGCGACACCGCGGGCGCGATCGCAAAGAAAAGCAGCTCCAGCAGCGCGATTATCGCGGCAGGGGCAACAGCCGTGTGAACACCCGAAAAGAACGTATACGCCGCGCCTTTTTTCTTACTTAAATATTTGTGAGAAGTCATAATCCGTTCCCTCCACTTCCTCCAAGAATATTTCCTCCATCGACAGGGGGAATTTTTCAAGATATACGGGTTTTTTCGCCTTGATGAGCGATTCGGCTTCTTCCATGCTGCCGCGCACGGTCAGCGTTATCAGCCTGCCGTCTTTCGCAAACGATCGCACGGAAATATCCGAGAAATCGTCCTGCGTTTTGTCGTCGCCCTCCGCAAAAGCCATGCGGAATTTCGTAAAATCCTCGCCGAGGTCCTTCATGTCGTGGTCGAGCGCGAGCTTTTTTCCGTTTATCAGTCCGAAGCGGTCGCACATGCCGCCGAGGTCGTGCAGGTTGTGAGAAGAAATTATCACCCGTGTGCCTCGGTCGCGCGTGTACTCCGTGACGAGATTTTTAATAAGCGTGCGCTTTTGCGGGTCGAGTCCGTCGAACGATTCGTCGAGCAGCAAAAAGTCGGGATTCGTCGCCATGGCAAGCACCAGCTCCGCCTGACGCTGCATGCCCTTTGAAAAGCCGTTTATGCTCTTTGTCGGGTCGAGTCCGAAAACGCCTGTCAGATTGCGAAACGTTTCAAAGCTGAATGAAGGATAATAGCCGTTATAAAACTGCGCCATTTTGTTCATACTTGCGTACGGCTGAAAGTACAGATCGTCGGGAACGTAGAACAGCCGCGCTTTCATGCGTGCGTTGTCAAAGATGTCTTCGCCGTCGAAAAGCACCTCGCCGCCGTTTGCGCGGTACACGCCCGCAACGGTTTTGAGAAGCGTCGTTTTGCCCGCGCCGTTGTAACCGATAAGACCGTAGATGCAGTTCTCGGGCACCTTGAAGCTGATGTTTTCGATAGCCTTGTAGCTGCCGTAGCATTTTGTGACGCCGCGTATGTCAATCATATATAAAACCTCCCGTTTTATTCCAGTACGGTAATGTCCGCTCGTCGAATTCAGTATAGCAAAAAGAATTTTGCCGTTCAATCGCTTTAATGAAATCTTTATAAAGCCTTAAAGCGGCATAAACTTTTAACTTAACCCAACAAAAATCAAACGCGCGGCTGATGCGCGACCGCCGTCCCCGCCCTAAAAACGCGTGAAATTGTTTATTTTTATATATTTTTCAAAAATTTGACGTACGGTACTTGATTTTCGTTCCGTAAAAATATATTATATTTGTATATGAACATCCACGGCGAAGAAAGGAGAAAACACAATGCCTGATTTTTCTTACCAGATAGTAAAGCGCATAGGCGTTATCTCGGAGGGCAGCGGCGGCTGGACAAAGGAGCTCAACCTCATCAGCTGGAACGGCAAGGATGCAAAATATGACATTCGTGACTGGAGTCCCGACCATGAAAACATGAGCAAGGGCGTTACGCTTGCCGCGAAGGACGTAAAAGCACTTAAGGCTCTGTTGGATGAGCTGCAGTTGGACGATTGATTTTTGCCGAAAAGCCGTTTTTGTCAAAAAGACCGTTTGTGTCAAAAAGACAAAATCGGACGCAAAAGCTTAAAAAAGCCGCGAAGTACCTGCGCTTCGCGGTTGTTTTGTTAAGCGCGAACCCATGATGCCCGTCGGTTCCCTTTTCGGCACTTTTCCCTCTTTTTCGAACTTTTCACACTTTCGCTTCTTTCGTGCCTTTCGTACCGTTTTGCGCCGGCAAGACGGAATCACCAGTGCCGACGTTGCCGTTTTTACGATTTTTTGACAGAGGTGTACAAATGGAAATCAGCCGTCCCGAGCGTGTGTTTTTGCACGTCGGCGAAACGCAGTCGACAAATAACGACATAAAAAAGATGATATATTCCGGGGACAGGCGTGCGCCCGTTCTCTCAGCCGAAACGCAGTCGGGCGGCAGAGGGCGGCTCGGCAGGAGCTTTTTGTCTCCGCGCGGCGGCTTGTATTTTTCCGCCGCGTATCCGCTGTCGGGCAGCGAAAAAAACATACCGTTTCTGACGCTTGCTGCGGGTCTTTCCGTTGCCGAAAGCATCGAAAGCACACCGAAAACAGGCACTCCCCCGCCCCCGCTCATCAAGTGGCCGAACGATATTTACATTAACGGCAAAAAGGTCTGCGGGATTCTTACCGAGCTTGTGAGCGTCGGCGGCTTTCCGACGGCGATCGTCGGCATCGGCATAAACATAAAAAGCCTTGACGGCTGCCCCGCCGAGCTTGCGGACAGGATATCATCACTCAATGACGCGGGCATTTTCCCCGACGGCGAAAAGCTTATGCACGCTGTCGTTGAGAGCCTCGACGGTCTTGTTTATTCGTGCGGCGTGCTCGAAAATGCGCCCGAAAACGTCATTGACGGAATCAACCGCCGCTCGTTTTTGAGCGGTAAAGCGGTGACTTTTTCGGACGGCGAAAATAAAACGCGCGGCATTGCCCGCGAAGTCGGATGCGACGGCTCACTGCGCGTCGAAACCGAAAACGGCAGCCGCTTTGTAAAATTCGGCGAAGTAACCTGCGAACGGTAAGTGCGCGTTCCCTACGGCTTCGCGGGAATTATCGTATACTTTTTTATAAAACGTACATTCGTCGCCCGACCGTTACACAGATTGTTTTTTTTCATTACCTTGCAATCGTGCCTTTGTAGGGAACGCGCACTGAGCGTTCCGCGCGGAATAACGTAAAACGGGTCACAAAACGCACGCCGACCGTTTAACTTCGCAAGGGTTGAATTTTGCATTGTGTAAAATTGTTCCGTCAATTTTATGCTCAACCGTCGACCAACCGAACGGCACTTTCCGATGTATCGTGTCGTGGAACGCTCAGTGTGCGTTCCCTACGGCTTCGCGGGAATTATCGCATACTGTTTTTATAAAACGTACATTTGTCATCTTCCCGCGTATAAAAACGGCTCCCGAGGACTCGGTGTCTTCGGGAGTTTTTGCGATTAAAGCGGCTCGGTTCCGTTCGCGCCGTATCAAAGATTCTCTGCAGCGGCAATGCAGTTATCGACTATGCGCAAAGCCGTCTCCGTTCCGCAGACATAACCGCACGCGACGATATATTCGCCCATAATATGCATCAGCTTGACGTAATACGGATCGGTTGTCTTGTATATGTACCCGTCGGAAAGCGTAAAATTCGGCTGTGAGGCATCCGTTCCCGTCAGAAGAACAGTCTCCCGGAAGACACCGATGTCCATCCCGTCCGGAATAACGTCGTTGCTGTTTAATATAAGCACATTGCCGTTTTTGATGTCCTCTTTCATCGCGGTAAGCATTTCGACACGCGCTTTCGGCAGAAATCCGTCCGTAAACATTGCGGGAATCTCGTAAAAATTGCCCGTCCTCACAAAATTCTCAATTCCCGCAGCGGTGACAAATCCGGGAGAGTCGGAGTTGAAAAGTTCGCTGTAGTAGGAATAGCACATTTCGATGAGCTTATCTATACCGGGCATATCTTTTGCCGCGGCGTGCATCGCGTCCCGCGTGAGATACTTTGCAACGCACGGATATCGGCAATACGACGTATAACCGTCTTTGAACGAACCGGAAAACCACATGTTGCGTATATCGAGCAGACCTTCGGGTTTCGTGCCGAAACGCGTCAGCGTCTGCACCGTTTTTTCAACGTTTTCTTTAACCCTGCCGTTCGCGTCGCTCCCGTTTGTGATATAGCCGAAGCTGTCGTTGAAAAGCACCGAAAATTTCTCGGTCACGACATAGTACGGCAGCAGCTGTCCGATATCTTCTTTATTCCGGCTGTCAAAAACATACGGGAACTGCCCGATGTTCATGTACCGCAATGAGCGTATGACAACGCGGATATTTTCAATTTCGCCGTCTTTTTGAATGTTTTTTACAACATGCACAAGTTCAATGCCCTTTTGTTGTGCTTTTCTGAAGAAAAATTCGTCAAGACGCTCATTTTCAAACGAAAAGTTTGTATATATTTTTCCGCTGTCGATATCCGTCGCGGAAACTATCGCCTCGTACACTTTCGCAATATTCGGCAAAAATCCGTCTTTCGGGAACCCGTCAAGACCCTTTTCGGGCACGTCGACATTCAGCGGCTCGTACGCTTTCGGTCCCTCTCTGACGATAAAATGGACGGCGTTCATTTCCCTTTCGCCGTAAACACCGTTGAAATACGAATCAAACAGCACCCTCTGTTCGCCGGAAGACAGTCCGAGCGCGCAGCTTATTTTCATCAGCTCGTCAAATTTCACGTCCTGCTTTCCGTAAATAATACGGTGAAGCGTACCCTTGTTGATACCGCTCAGGCGCGAAATATTGTTGAGAGACGCTCCCTTTTCCTCGAACAAAGACTGCAGCATTTCACTTAAAACCATACAATAATCCTCCGCATATATCGGAATTATACGTCACTTTGCCGTTCCGCATCAGTCTATAAACGATTGCCGCATATCATTGGCAGCGAGGGCAATGCAGTTATCCGCAACGCGCGCAGCCGCTGCCGTGCCGTAGACACCGCCGCAGGAAATGAGTATTTCTTTTGCTATGCGCATCAGCTTTACACAGAACGGATCGGCAAGCTCAAAGAAAAACGCGGAGCCGATACAAAACTGCGGCACCGAGGTGTCCGTTCCGGAAACACATACCTTTTCGGAATCGACCTCAATAGCCAACCCGTCGGGAATTGCATCCGCTCTGCGGAGTAAATACAGCTTCCCCGCCGCGAAGTCTTTCTTTATCGCGTTTAATATCTCTATACGTACTTCACGCGGAAAGCCGTTTACAAATTCGGGCGGTATTCCGTAGAAATTCCCCGTTGCGGCAAAATCCTCCAATCCGGGCAGCGTCAAAAAGCCGACAATGTTTTCATTCTCCGCCGCAGCACCGTAATGCACACAGCATATGTCTATCAGGCTGTCCTTGTTCGGCACGTCCTTTGCCGCCGAGTACATCATCTCACGCGTAACGTATTTCGCAAGACACGGCGGGTATTTGCAGATATCAATGACACCGCCCTCTAACTTTAAGCCGACCGAAAAATTCTTTATTTCCATAATATCGGCAGGCTTTTTTCCGAGACACTCCGCCCGCGACAGCATCCGTTCAGCCTTTTTGAGAATGTCCGCCGCCGAATCGCCGTTAACGGTGACAAATCCGAACTCCCCGTTAAAGAGCACCGCGCCTTTTTGAGTTGCGCAAAAATACGGCAGAATGTTCATGTCGTCGGCAAACTGCCACTCGTCGGTCGCGTACGGAAACTGCCCGATGTTCATGTACCGCAGCGCACGTATGAGCGAATGAAGGTTTTGCTTTTCGCCGTCCTTGTGTATGTTCTTAATAAAGTGAAAAAGCTCGATGCCCTCTTTTTTCGCCTTGCGAAAGAAAAACTCATCAAGGGTTTTGTTTTCAAACGGAAAATCTGTATATATCTTTCCGCTTTCGATGTCCGTAACCGTAAAAATCGCTTCGTACACGCTGTTCATGTCGGGCAAAAAGCCGTTTTCGGGATAAGAAGTATACCCCCTGTCGGGCACGTCGACATCCGGCGGGTCAAAAGCCGTCGGAATTTCCTCAAGGACAAAGTGCACGGCATCCATGTCCTTTTTGCCGTATATTTCATTAAAATATGTGTCAAAAAGCAGTTTTTGCTGACCGTACAGCAGCCCGAGCGCACTGCTTATTTTCATCAGTTCATCGAATTTTACGTCCTGCTTTCCGTAAACGATGCGAGAAAGCGTGCCCTTGTTGATGCCGCTCAGGCGCGAAATGCTGTTCAGGGACGCGTTTTTGTCTTCAAACATCGCCCTTAAATATTCATCTGTTTGCATAGATAATCCCCCCCCGAATTATCAAAACAAATTTGTGTTAAATTCTTTTTTTATTTTATCGCAATAAAACCAAAAAGTCAATTGCCGCCGTCGGCTCCCCCGCATGTATTGCCCCTTCGGCATTTGACGGCAGAACGCGTTTTCGGCATGCGGCAGTTATGCTTCTTGCATGATATTCTGTCAATCACCCGTCGACCGACCGAACGGCATTTGCATATGTTTCATGTCGCGGGCGGCGGGTGGAACGCCGCCCTACACGATAATGCCCCACAAAGCGTATAAAGCATGCACGGTGACGTGTATTGTAGGCATCATTCGTTGCGGCTTTTTTCTTCCTCTGCGATTATGCGTCCCATCTGCACGCCCATGACGGACGCCATCATCAGACCGCGCGTCCACCCGGACGAATCGCCGAGACAGTGAAGTCCCTTTACGTTCGTTTCGAGCTTTTCGTCCATTTTGATTCGGTTTGAATAAAATTTCAGCTCGGGAGAATACAGCAGCGTTTCATTCGCCGCAAAGCCGGGCACGACGCTGTCGACCGCCTGAATAAAATTGATTATGTTTATCATCGCGCGGTACGGCATGGCGGCGGTAATGTCGCCCGCGACCGCGTCGGGGAGCGTGGGGCGAAGATTGGACTGCATAAGCTCCTTCGGCCATGTGCGCTTGCCGTCGAGAATATCGCCGAACCGCTGCACCAAAATATGACCGTTTGCAAGCATATTAGTCAGTTCTCCGACCTTTTGCGCGTATTCGATAGGCTGATTGAACGGGGTGGAGAAGTTGTGCGACACGAGAATCGCAAGGTTTGTGTTGTCCGATTTCAGCTCCTTGTACGAATGGCCGTTAACGACCGCAAGGTCATTGTCGTAGTTTTCCTGACTGACAAAACCGCCGGGATTTTGGCAGAACGTGCGCACCTTGTTCTTGAACGGACGCGGATAGCCGATGAGCTTCGACTCGTAGAGAGCCTTGTTCACCTTTTCCATGACCTCGTTGCGGACTTCGACTCTCACACCGATATCGACCGTGCCGGGCTGATGCGCAACATGGTACTGCGCGCAGATTTTTTCGAGCCACTCCGCGCCGCGCCTGCCCGTGGCGATTATCGTATGCCTTGCGCTTATCTCAATTTCGCCGCTTTTGTCGGTGGCAACTATTCCGAGACAGCGTCCCTGCTCGTTGTCGAGCAGCAGTCCCGTGCACTCACAGTCAAAGTAGATTTCCACGCCGTTATTCATCAGATATTGCTCGATGGCGTAATAAAGCTCCTGTGCCTTTTCCGTTCCGAGGTGACGTATCGGGCAGTCAACCAGCTTGAGTCCTGCGCTTATCGCACGTTTTCTTATCGCCTTTACTTCTTCGTCGGCATTGATGCCCTCAACGTGTGTGTCCGCGCCGAATTCGAGATAGATGCCGTCCGTGTAATCTATCAGCTCCTGCGCGTTCATCTCGCCTATGAGCGACGGAAAATCGCCGCCGACCTCGCAGCTCAGCGACAGCTTGCCGTCCGAAAACGCGCCTGCACCCGAAAACCCCGTGGTTATGTGGCAGTTAGGCTTGCAGTTCATGCAGACCTTCGTCTTCTGCTTCGGGCAGTGACGGTGTTCTATCGCCTTGCCCTTTTCTATTATGACAATTTTTTTTCTGCTGCCCTTGCGCAGCATCTCAAGCGCGGTGAATATGCCGGCAGGCCCTGCGCCGACAATAACAACATCGGTATTCACTTCAAACAGCTCCTTTTCCGTCGGTTTTGCACTTCGGTAATTTTAATTTTCGCAAATTTTGAGTCCGTAGGATTTTCCGCAATCTCTCCGTCGGAACTCTTTCCGTCGGTTTTGCACTTCGGTAATTTTGCTTTCCGTCAGTTTTGCTTTTTTACAATACTGTATTCGTCGGTGGGGTCGTAATACGGGCAGCCGCGATGCGAATGCGCAAAAAATTCGGCAGTCTCGTCCTCATCGAACTCGATAACACAATAGTACCCGCCCGTTTCCGCGTCGTACGCATTGTTGATACACATGTCGCACTGCTGCATTTTGCTCACCTTTCTTCTACAATATTTTGACAGTACCCTGTAAGTTTATCACAATATACTGTATAATACAAGTCCGATTCCCCGCCTGTTTGTTCATTTTCAGACTTTTTATTCACCGTGTTTTTGAAGCCGAAAAAGTATTTTTACGTTCATCTTTTTACAAATTTTTCGCTTGCTCCTTTAACGGATTACTTTCTGAACACGAACAAATACTCATGAGCAATAAGCAAAAAATTGTATTTTACGCTGCTTGTTTTCCAGTACCCCGTTGCCCTGCAATTGTGCTGCTCCTTGACAATCAATTCTTTTAACTTGAACCCTGCGTCTTCAAAGATACGCATAACCTCAAAAGACATCGGTATCATATGTCCTTTTTGTCTTGTATCACCCATAAGCACGGCACAAAACTTGTCCTTTTTCAAAACACGGTAGCTTTCTGCGGCAACTTTTTTCATTTCCTCAAGAAAACTTTTTACCTTAGGATCCTTGAACCAGTCCGAAAGCAAGTATATAAAATCCACATGATATTAAGAGGTGCCATCAGTTTCCGGTACTGTTTTTTCTTAAAATCGCAGGTTTGCAATTTTTCATCTACGGAACCCTGCACCTGCTGAAACTTACACTCAATAATGAAAAGTGTGTTGTTGACGATCACATAGA
>CAVFAD010000019.1:0-33731 GCA_963620305.1 Bacteroidaceae bacterium
CCCTTGAAGAAGCTGAAGAACTTCGAGAAAAGATCCGTAAGGCTCTTGAGGAATCTCTGGATGTTTGTTACAAGATCTGCGTTCATTAACGTGGCACCTCACTTTCATGTAAAGCTACAGATATGGTTATCCACATCTTGCACTCCAATATTAACATTTCGGAGAAGGGATTTCAAGCATTTTTTAAGCAATTTTACAATGTTTACATTTATAACAAACCGACGCAAAGATTATTTTTGCGCCGCCCGCGTTTATTGTGAGAATACTGCACAAAATGCGTAAGCTTACCCGTGTTTTGCAATTGTTGCAATGCTTAAATGTTAACAGAATATTAAAACCGGCGGTGCAAGCACAAAGCGATGCGACAAATTCGACGTTTGTGTCACAAGGTTAAGGCTCCGGCTTTCTCCGAAAAAAAAGACGGCGAGTGAGCCTGTAAGCCGGGTTCTGTCTTTTAAGACGGTCATCTGTCTTGACGCGCGGTTGCCCGTGCGTTCACGCCACCTTTCGAAGCATAAGCCGAGCAAGCTGCTTCATTCGGTGTTGCTCCGGATAGGGTTTACAGGGCGCAGACGTCTCCGTTGCGCCGGTGAGCTCTTACCTCGCCTTTCCACCCTTACCTGCACAAGGCAGGCGGTATATCTCTGTTGCACTTTCCCTTAAGGTCACCCTCGGCGGCCGTTAGCCGCTATCCCGCTCTGCGGAGCCCGGACTTTCCTCACCAAGCCGTCAGGCTTCAGGCGCGACCGTCCGTCTCACTCGCCGCAAAAGAGTATACCGCATTGCGGACAAAATGTCAAACCTTAATATATAATAAATTTTTGACCGTTTCGATTGAAAATAAGCACGGCATATGGTAGAATCAGTTTATAATCACTTTATTTTATGTCTTGAAAGGAATCGGACACGCGTGGGAAAGCTTTTTGACGGTTGGGTGCATTCGTACGGTATCACCCCCGAAAACGAACCGGAGTTTTTTAATCTTATAGATGATTTGTATTTTACCGAAAACCTGCAGGGGCAGGCTGCCTTTCCGCAGCACTCGGAGGTAAACCGCCTCGACCATGTGCGCAGTGTGGCGTATCTTACGTTTCTCTACTGCCGTGAGCATTCGCTCGATGTCAGGACTGCGACGCGTGCGGCTATCATGCACGATCTCACCTACTACGACTGGCACGACGGCGATTGGAGCCACCGCCCGCACGGCTACCGTCACCCTGCCTTCGCGGCGAAAAACGCGCAGGAGCTTGACCCGTCGCTGAACGAAAAGGGACGGTATATAATTCTGCGTCACATGTGGCCGCTTACGGTCGTACCGCCGAAGTCCAAAGAGGGGTGGGCAGTGTCGCTCATCGACAAATACTGCGCCACGCGCGAAATGATGCGCGGCGAAATAAAATACTTTGCGCGTCGGTTCAACGAAGCAAGAATGATGTCGGAGAAGAAAAATGCTCGATAAGCTCGTAAACTATGTCCTGATGTTCTTCATCTACAGCGCGATAGGCTGGGCGGTGGAATCCACCTACCGCACGGTAGGCGAATATTTTACATCGGGCAAGAAAGAATTTAAGATAATCAACACAGGCTTTTTGAACGGTCCCATATGCCCCATCTACGGCACGGGCGCACTTGTATTTGAGATACTGGTGGTGCCGTTTTCCGAGCCGCACGAAAAGCGGTGGTGGCTCGTTATTCTCGTCGGAGCACTGTTCGCGGACGTGGTGGAGTACATCACGAGCTTTCTCATGGAAAAGCTGTTCCACGCGCGGTGGTGGGACTACACGGACGAATTTCTCAACATAAAGGGGCGAATTTGCTTCAAGCACACGTGCTATTGGGGTCTGTTTGCGTTTTTGTTCTGCTACCTCATAAGTCCCGTATACGCGTATATGATGAGCTTTATCCCGACGGCACTTTACAAGCCGATTCTTATTGTGATTCTCGTCATTTTTGTGCTTGACCTCACCGTGACCGTTCGCGCGGCTGCGGACGTTTCCAAGCTCATACGCAAGCTCGACGAATTGAAACTCAATATAAACACCGCCGCCGAAATGGTGAAGGCGACTGCGGAAACGCTCCTGGGCGACGCGCAGGAAAAATACAGCGGGATTCAGCAGAGCATTGCCTCGGGGTCGGAAAGGCTGTCCGCGTGGAAAAACGACGTTTCGGAGCAGTTAAGCGAGCTGAAAAAGCAGGCGGAAGCGATGAGCAAGCGCGGCGAGGGCAAATATCCGCGCAGGACAAAGCGTCTGTTCCGCACCTACGCGGGAAAACGCTCGTTCAAGACGCTTGCCGAGCTTGAAAAAAAGTGGAACGAGGTCAAGGGTAAATTCAAAGGACACGACTCCGACAGCTGACGCCGTCACAATGTTTCGCCGAAAATTCAACCAAGGAGGTACGTCAAATGAAAAAGAAAATCATCATTGCCGTGATTCTCTGCGCTGCAATTGTTTTCGCGGCACTCGCAGCCGTATATCACGCTGCGTTCAACTCGCTTAAAATCGAAAGCGTGCAAGCGAAGGTAACTTCATTTTCCGATTATGACCTGCAGTATGTTTCGCGTTTTATCGACGAACACCGCGTCAATAACACAAATGCCGTCGAATATCTGAACAGGAACATTTCGTTCACCGACGGCGAGCCGAGTGATTACTGCTATGTTGAACTTACCTGCAAAATCAAAAACAGCGGGAAATTTGAAATTATCCCCGTAGGTTTGATTCCGCAAAAGGATAACGACGTAATCGGTTTTTCCGAAGCTGACCTGAAGGATCAAAGCCTGCTGCCCGGGGAGACACGGGAGGAAAAGACCGTCTTTGCGTGCAGGCGCAGCGGTATGACCGACGACGAGATTATCAGATATGCTGCGGGAATCAAGTATAAGCTTTTGCAGAAGCATCGGCATTTGGGGAGCAGCTTCAGCGTGGTATCGCTAAAGGACATTGTAAAATAATTCCGAAAACGAAAATTGCGAAATAATAAAAAATTACTCTTGACAACGGGGCGATGTTCTTGTATAATTGTCACGTTGTCAGATTTGGCCCGGTAGTTCAGTTGGTTAGAACGCTAGCCTGTCACGCTAGAGGTCGACGGTTCGAGCCCGTTCCGGGTCGCCATTTTTGCTGCTATGGCTCAGGCGGTAGAGCGCATCCTTGGTAAGGATGAGGTCACCGGTTCAATTCCGGTTAGCAGCTCCAGAAAGAGCACTTAAGTTAACTCTTGGGTGCTTTTTTTGCACTTGAATTTTTGCCGCTGTTTTTCCGCCAAGGGCGGCGGTACGGGCAAACGGCACGGCTGAACCGATATTCCGAGCGCAACGAAATACAAATAAAAGCATACAGATACGATAAACCGTCCTAAAAGGCGGTTTTTTCTATACATAAATTTGTGCTATACGTAAAAAGTACAAGAACCGTGTTGTATTCGGCTGACAAAAACAGTATAATGGTATATAAATTTAAATTTCGGAATCGGAGTGTAGCTTATGCTTAAGGTTGTAAAGTTCGGCGGGTCATCGCTTGCCGACGCAGTTCAGTTCAAAAAGGTTGCGAGCATAATAAAAAGCGAGACCTCACGCCGTTATGTGGTTGCGTCCGCTCCCGGCAAAAGAAATTCGCACGACGAAAAGGTAACCGATCTGCTTTTGCAGTGCTTCCGTCTTGCAAGTGAAAAGCGCAGCATTGACGAAACCTTTGAAAAAATCGCGAACCGTTACCGCGAGATAATCAGGGACTTAAAGCTGTCCTTTTCGCTTGACGAGGATCTTGCGGGAATTAAAATGGCGATACTGCACCATGCGGGGTGCGACTATATAGCAAGCCGAGGAGAATATCTCAACTCAAAGCTGCTTGCCGCGTTCCTCGACTTCCCCTTTGTCGACGCTGAGGACTGCATTTTCTTTGACGAGAGCGGCAAATTGGACGGTGAAAAAACGGAAAAAGAGCTTGCAAAGGTTCTTTCGCTTCACGAATATGCGGTAATTCCCGGGTTCTACGGAATTTTGCCGAACGGCATGATAAAGACATTTTCGCGCGGCGGCTCGGACATAACGGGTTCAATAGTCGCGGGTGCGGTAAACGCGGATGTCTACGAAAACTGGACGGACGTTTCGGGCATGCTCATGGCAGACCCGCACCACGTTGAAAATCCGCGTCCGATACCCGAAATCACCTACAGAGAGCTTCGTGAGCTGTCGTACATGGGCGCGACCGTCATGCACGACGAGGCGATTTTCCCCGTTCGCAAGGCGGGTATACCGATTAACATCAGAAACACGAACGACCCGAAAATGCCCGGCACAATGATAGTGCCGAAGGCATCGAGCAATATAGTCGACACCGTTATCACGGGCATCGCGGGCAAAAAGGGCATCACCGCGCTTCATGTCGAAAAGGACATGATGAACAGCGAGGTCGGATTCGGCAAAAAGGTGCTTGAGGTGCTCGAGAGTCACGATATCTCGTTTGAGCATCTCCCCTCGGGCATCGACACGATGAGCGTGCTCATTGAATCAAAGGCAATAGCGGAGTGCAAAGGCTCGATAACCGCAGAAATGGTAAAAAAAGTCAATCCCGATTCGATTACGCTTGTCGAAAATCTGTGCCTTGTCGCGGTAGTCGGCAGAGGAATGGTCGCGAATGAAGGCACGGCGGCAAGGCTGTTTACAGCCCTTGCCGAAAATCACGTCAATATAAGAATGATTGACCAAGGGTCAAGTGAAATAAACATAATTGTTGCTGTTGAGGAAAAGGATTTTCGGAAAACGATTCAGGCAATTTATAACGAATTTGTTAAATAAGCAGACGGAGAAGCAAAAATGACATCGCTTGTAAAAATAAAAAAACTGACGGAAAATGCAGCAGTGCCGACGTACGGCACGCAGTACAGCGCGGGAGCAGACCTCTGCAGTGCCGAAACAGAGCCGATAACGATAGCACCGGGCGAAACGCGCCTTGTACACACGGGACTTGCCTTTGAAATTCCCGAGGGGTGCGTCGGACTGATATTCGCACGAAGCGGACTTGCGACAAAGCGCGGACTCGCGCCCGCAAACAAGGTAGGCGTTATAGACAGCGACTACAGAGGTGAAGTAATGGTCTCGCTGTTCAACCAGTCCGCCGAAACGCAGACCGTGGAATACGGCGAAAGGGTTGCGCAAATGGTCATAATGCCGTTCGTAAAAGCCTGCTTTGAGGTGTCCGACGAGCTGTCGGATACCGTCAGAGGCAGCGGCGGATTCGGCTCCACCGGTACAAAATAAACGACAAAAGAGGAATCGAAGTTACTGAAATGGCTAACAAGATCACTACCGCAGAAAGAAAAACGGCAGCGGATTTTTTTGCGGTGCTTTGCCCGCTCGTATACTTTGCAAGCTACCTCACACGCAAGGATTACTCCATCGTAATGGCGGCGATAACCGAATCGGAAGGACTCGCGAAATCCGTCGCGGGCATTCCCGAAAGCGCGTCGCTCATTTCATACGGCGCGGGGCAGATAATAAGCGGAATTTTGGGCGACAAAATAAAGCCGCACAAAATGATTTCTATCGGTCTTGCCGCAACCGCCGTTCTGAACTGTGCAATGGCACTGTGCGCCGAGCCGACGGCAAGAGCCGTGATATGGTTTTTTAACGGCTTTGCACAGTCGATGCTTTGGCCGCCGATGGTGCGTATTCTTGCCGCAACAATGGACGAAAAGCGTTACAACAACGCGTGCGTCAATGTAAATGCCGCCGGGATATCGGGCACGGTCTTTATCTATCTCACGTCGTCGCTCATCTGGATAAAGTTTTTTACGTGGAAATATGCGTTCTTTGCATCCGCAGTCATTTGCATTGCGATACTTGCGGCGTGGCTAATCGGCTGCAAAAAAGCATTTACGGACGGCAATCCTTTCGAAAAAACAGCGGTAAAAACGCCGACGGCATCGCCCGATTACCCGAAGCTCTCTATCGGAGCCGTCGCCGCATCGGGATTTCCGCTTATCGCGCTTGCAATAATATTTCAGGGCGCACTTCGCGACGGCATCACAAACTGGGTACCCACGTTCATAAGCGAAACGTTTTCGCTCCAAAGCTCCAATGCGATATTAAAATCCGTTCTGCTGCCCGTTTTGGGTGTAATTTCGCTGAAAATTGTCGGCATTATCAACAATAAATTTATCCGTGAAGAAACAAAGGGTGCAGGTTGGTTTTTTGCCGTAGGACTTGTCTGCTGTGCGGTGCTCGTGTTTTTCTATTCGTCAAATCAGTATCTGACGCTTTCCGTCAGCGCACTTGCGGTCGCAACGATGCACGGAGTAAACTTTTTTCTCGTTTGTATCGTGCCCGCACGGTTTGAAAAATACGGCACGGTATCTACAATGTCGGGCATCATCAACTCCCTTACGTACGTAGGTTCGGCAGCCGCAATCTACATTTTCGGAGCGGTGTCGGAGCATTTCGGCTGGAATGCAGTGGTAACGGCATGGGCAATAACAGCCGCGCTCGGCTTGCTGTGCTGCACCGCTGCGGTCAAGCCGTGGCGCAGCTTCGTGAGAGAGTGACCGATGGCGAACAGATTTATAAAATCGTCCAATCTGCCCGAAAACGATGTAACGCTCTGCGTATGCTCGGACGGGGACACGGCACGTTTACTTACTGCACGCGGCATCACCGTGCTCCGAACAAAACCCACACCGCATACACAGCGCGAGGTGTGCCTGCATGCGGACATGCAGCTTTGTCATTTGGGCGGCAGAAAAATCATTGCGGACGAGTACCAAGCGGAGCTTGCGTCCGAGTTAAGACTGCGCGGCTTTGATGTCGAAGCGGACTGTTCGCCCGTGCCCTCGTACCCCGACGAGATTCGCTTTAACGCTGCCGTTTGCGGCGGATATCTTTTCGGATTGGAATCGCATTTGTCACAAATCCTGCGGAATGAAGCCGCCGCCTGCGGTCTGACGCAAATAACCGTACGTCAGGGTTATTCAAAATGTTCCGTCTGCACCGTCACGGAGCGGGCAATCATCACGGACGATGCGGGCATAGCGCGCGCAGCAGAACAGGTCGGCTTTGATGTGTTTGAAATCGAAAAAGGCGATATTTTTTTGAGCGGCAGTCACTGCGGCTTTATCGGCGGCTGCTGCGGAAAGCTGTCAAAGGACACCGTTGCGTTTACGGGCAGTCTTGACTGCCACCGCGACGGCGAGCGCATACGCGCTTTTCTTCATGCGCACGGCTGCACGGCACTTGAACTGTCGCCGAACAGACTGCGGGACATCGGAGGAATTTTACCGCTGAAGGAATCCGTATAAATGTTCACGGCACACGTATATTCACGTTATACATATTCACGTTGCACATATTCACGGTGTAAATATTGCCGCACGGCATAACACTTCGCCTGTTTTTATCACCCCTCCCCTTTTTGTCGGAGGGGTTCTGCTTTGCAAAAAAAGGCATAATCTGACTGCAGGTACAAAGCAGCTTTGTCCGAGATTCCTATCGGGCAAGGCAAAGTCCGCAGCGCATACTTGACGTATTTGCAAGGGTTTTAACGCAGCAGGGGCGAAATCCGAGCCGTCAAAAACCGCTACGGGTCGGCTCCCCGTCGGCTTAAGCTTTCGTGCGGTATGGGTTCTGCTCCCGTCGGATAAACCCCCGAAAAATAAAGATAATCCCCCTCCCGTCAAAGGGAGAGGGACATTTTTGTTATCGCAAAAATCAGAATGTGAAGTCGGAATACGTAATTGTATCAACACGGCTGAACGTTGCATCGCCGACCTTGAATCCCTTGCCGGAGATATCGACACCGCCCATTCTGCCGTCAACGGCGAACTTGTAGTTAACACTCAGCTCGACGGACGAAAGCTTGAGGGTTTCTCTGTCGAGAGTAGCCTTAACCGTGGGGTTGACGTAGTCGAGAGAGTAATATCTTACACAGGGTGTAGTGAGCGAATCGTCATCGGCAACCCACTTTCTGAACCACAGCTGACCGAAGCCGTCCTTGCTGTTGTAGAAAGCGTTGTAGAAGTCGGCACCGGAAACGACGGGCATAACTCTCGAAATGTAGTTATATTTCGAGACGTAGGTGCTGTTATTGACCGTGAGCTTCGCATCGTTGAAGTCCTTAAGGACTATAGTGATAACATAGTTATCGTTCTCGTCAACTGCGCAGGTCGCACTCTTTATCATGCTCGTGTCTATGAGCGTGCAGTAATCGAGGTTATCGAGAGCAGCCTGTGTATCTGCAGCAAATGTATCCGTCTTGTTTGTTGCGCCTGTGTTTACAAGGCTGAGGATACGTTTCTTGTGCTGTGTATTGATGTCGCTGTCCGTTTTTGACGCATAAGTCTTTTTGTAACCTGCATTGTACATTGCGACAGTCTTGAGAGCCTTCTTGTAAGTGTGAAGAATTTCGAACTCCGTGCCGGGCATAAGGAGAAGATCCGATGCGGAATACTTTTCAAGACCGACGGCAATACGGAGAATCGTTCTTGCGTCGGCAACCGTTACATAACCGTCACCGTCAACATCAGCAGCACCGTGCGTAAGGTCATTGGCAAGGTCAAGCTTTACGGCGATACGGAGAGCAAGTCTTGCATCCGCAACGTCGATGTCGCCGTCGTTGTCCACGTCGCCGAGGTTGTAGCACTCGCTTACAAGGTACTTTGTCTTGTCCTTTTTGAGCGTATCGATAATATCGGAATTTCCGTAAACATAAATTCTGGGGGAATAAAATTCATCATCCTCATTCTTTGCCGCATCGCCTTCCTTGACCTTGGCAAGAGCGAAGCAGTTCGCACCGAACTCCTTGACAGAGGAGGGGACGGTGATTGAGGAAATAACGTAGGTTCTGCCGCCGTCTTCACTTGTCAGGTAGTTGCCGAGGAACGCGTCGTCGGAAACGGAGGTGACGGTGTTGGGTATACGGACATAAGCCTTTTTGTTGTCGCTCTTGTACTTGACAAGAATGGAGCCTACGATGAAGAACTCGCCCTCATAGTTATTGAAATAAGGAGTACCGATAAATGCATCCGAGCCGACCTCCGTGATCTCGCCGAAATCGGAAAATTCTATTTCGGAAAGAGCGGAGCAGTACTTAAACGCTTCTGCGCCTATGGTGTCAACATACTTTGTTATAACAAGCTTTTTAAGCGTTGAGTTGTTTTCAAACGCACCGCCGCCTATAACCGTAACATTAAGGGGAATCGTCACCTCGGTATCGCTGCCCTTGTATGCAACGAGCGTAGTACCGAGCATTATGTAGTCGGGATTCTTGGCGTCGCCGCACTTTTCATACCATTCTGTCGTATCGAGCGCACTCTTCATTGTATTAAGCTTTGCGTCTTCGCTGTACGTAAATGTGCTGAGTGAGGAACAGCCGGCAAACGCCTCGGCTTCAAGAGTCGCGTCGCCCTTGAAAACGACCTCGGTAAGAGCCGCACAGTTCGCAAACGCTCTGCTGCCGAGAGAAATGTCTCCGTTAAAAATAACCTTTTTAAGTTTAGACAGTCCCTCGAAAGCCGAAGCATCAATGCGCGTGATGTTTTCGGGAACGACAATGCACTCGACGTCGCTGAGAGAATTAAAGAAAGCCTCCTCATCAACACTTGTGTATGTAGCACCGTATTTGGGGTGCTTAACGGGCAGCGTCAACGTTCCGTCCTCGCCTATTTTTCCGTAGAATGCAGTAACGGCATACGTTCCGTCCGACTTTGCTCTGTAATTAAAGTCTTCATCGGCGGCAAACGCAACAACCGAGCATGAAACTATCATAAGAGCTGCAAGCACAAGGGAAAGTAGCTTTTTTGATACAGATTTCATAAAATCTTCCTCCTGTTTTTTCGATAACAAAATATCATTTTTATACGTTTGTGTGTCCGTCAATATGATACTGTGTACCATTTGATTATAGCGCATGCTTTCCGACATGTCAACCGAAAATGTAAATTTTCTTGATGCGGCACGCTGCCGTTTTTTACCTTTTTTGAAAACAAACGGAAATACGCGCATTTTTGCGTTACGCCAGTATGGCTGCAAGCGCCGAAACCTGACCGGACGCACGCGTCATCGAGATGTTGTTGCAGTAGAGCACGTCAACGTTTCCTCCCGCCGCAGCTTTTGCAGTATCGACAAGGGTACTGAGCTTTCCGGTGTAGTATCTGTAGTCCACGACGTAAACATATTTATAATGATAGGTAAACAGCGGAGCTATCGCGTTGCCGAACGACTCCTTAACGAGTATAAGCGCGTCGCCCGAGGTCATGTCGGTATTTTCGATGACCGTAAACGGGTTGTCGCCGTAAATGAATGCGCTGTACTTGTAGGCAGGCTTGTTGTTGGTCGCGTCGTAAATCATCGGAGTAACGAGAGTATTGCCCGATCTTTCCGTAACGGTCATTTTTGTGCCGCAGGGAGGTGTATAGGTGTCAACAACGTCCGGCTCGTTTCCGAGGGCGGGGTCATTGCCCGAGTCTTTATAGAAGCTGCCGAGGAAGTTATCAAACGAGCGCACGGTGTACGACGAAAGCGGCAGAGCCTGAATACCTTTTATCTCACAGAAGCGGACATATGCATAGTATGCGCCGAGTCCCGTCCAGTGGTGGTCGGTGCGAAAATAAACATATTCGTCTTTATGAGCCTTCATTGTGTCGAATATTTCGACCCGCTTAACATTCTGATTCATCGAGCCCTCCATATAGTCGATGGCTTTTTTCTGGTCGGAAACATTCACCTTGCTGCGGACACGGCTGTCAAGCGTAATGTCAATGGACGTGGGAATTATCATGCTGTAAACGGTCGCTCTGCCTGCAAGCGCGTTTCCTGCGGCATTGACAGCCGCAACATACGCATCGGATGCCGTCTGGTTGAAATTATAGTATTCGTATCCGCTGTTGCCCGCGACAAGTATGGAATCAAAGTTCTGAACAAGTCCCGTATATTCGCCCTGCGGCTCCGTTGCGGGCGCGGCGGTCGTGCCGGTCTGAGTCTCGGCTGCTGCCGCAGACTGCGTTTCGGACGGAGTATCGGATGCGGCGGTATCGGAAACCGACGCATCGGGGGACGTGTTCGGGACATCGGGAATTTCGTCGCCTTTTTTCGCTTCGTTAAAACCCTTGAGTACGGTGGCAGTGCCGAGAATATGCTGGAATTTTGAGTTTATCTCAACGAGCGTGTCTCTGAACGGCACGGTATCGGAAAACCATGACGAGATATCGGAAAAATATGCACCGCTGAGCAGCGCGGTTATGCTGAATTCGGGAAATTTTGCAAGCTCGCGCTTTTCGGCTTCACTCACCTTCGGGCGAAGCGGCAGAATAAATGCCGCAAAGCTCAGGGCAAGAATAACCGTACCCGTGACGGCGATGCGAATGACTTTTGTTTTTGTGCTGTAGGATTTGTTTTTCATTTTACTGTCTCCGACCGAAAAAAATTATATCAGAATTGGAAGTAAAGGAACGGATTGTACGAATCGCCGACAAGAGCAAGACACGAAAGAATGAACATAAATGAGGGCATAAGCACGGCGGACACCGTGTTTACGACGTTCGCCGCAGCGGAAACCGACGCGCGTTTTCTGAGCATAATGCCGATGTTTTTCGCAATCGGGGTACACGCGAGAACAGCCACCGTAAAGAACACGATGTAGCCGAGGGCAAACGTACGCGACTCGTACGTCGAAAGAGAATTTCCGTTAAGGCAGAACATGCCCTTGAATACCGTTCCGACAAGCGACAGATCCGTGAATTTGAAGAATATCCAGCCGAAATACACCGCCGCAAGAGTTACGAATCTGCCTATTCCCCTGTGCGCCTCGAAGAATTTTCCGAGGAACAGCTTTTCGATAACGAGCAACACGAAGAAATAAAGTCCCCACAGAACAAAATTCCAGCTTGCGCCGTGCCACAGACCCGTGAGAGTCCAAACGGCGAACATGTTAAAAATCTGACGCGCTTTGCCCTTTCTGTTTCCGCCGAGCGGAATATAGACATAGTCGCGGAAAAACGTGCCGAGCGACATGTGCCAGCGACGCCAGAACTCGGTAACGGAATACGAAATATACGGATAGTCGAAATTCTCTTTATAGTGGAATCCGCAGACAAGTCCCATACCGATTGCCATATCCGAATATGCCGAGAAATCGAGATATATCTGAAGCATATAGAATGCCATACCCATCCAAAGCGTCAGAGCGGAACGTCCCTCAAGCGACTGTATGTTGGCTGCAAGCATATTCGCCTCCGCTATGTTCGCATCGGTGATAAGAAGCGCGTCAACGACCGCGCCGCAGGCGTTCGCGAGAACCGCTTTTTTTGCAAGTCCGAAACAGAACCTGCCGACCCCTCTGCTTATGTCGTCAAGATTGCTCGTGCGCTCGGTAAGCTCGTTTTCGACATCCCCGTAACGTACGATAGGTCCGGCTACGCACTGATGGAAAAGACCCGCATAGAGCAATACCTTCCAATACGACTTCTGTGCCGGCACTTCTCGGCGGTACACGTCAACGACATACGTCAGCAGCTGAAAAGTATAGAAAGATATTCCTATCGGCAGCGCGACGTGCGGAACCGCAATAAGCTCGCGTCCCGCCACGGCGTTTATATTTTCGATAAAAAAGCCGATGTATTTAAAATAGCCTATTGCGCCGATGCACACGACCGCTGCGGCAGCCATTGCCGCTCGCCTTCCTTTTTCGGTTGCGGCTGCGTCTATCATACGCGAAAACAGCCAGCAGAACCACGACATGGCGACAAGCAGAAGCACATAAACAGGCTCACCCCACGCGTAGAACACGAGAGAAAACACCAGCAGAATTATATTCCGCGTCTTTATTGTTTTTGCCGAAAAATAGAGAATCAGGTTTGCGGGCAGAAATGCCAGCAAAAACACAAGTCCAGAGAATACCATATCCGTTTCGCCTTTAAATATATTTTTACGTGGGTATTATTATACTTCGCCTTGCGTCAAAAAAGCAAGCGTGCAAACATTAAATTTTATTTTCGGCAAATTGCACAAACCAAAATGCCGAAATATACGTTTTCTCCTGTTTTTTGACATGCCCGAAATTTTTTGACACGCCCGAAAACGGATTTTTAACTATTGTTTTTTCGCCGCTCCCGTGCTATTATAAAGTGATTATTTTTTTCTTCGGCGATGAAGGGAGTAGAGAAATGAAAAAGGTTTTGAGTCTGCTCAAGCCGCACGTCCCGACGCTTATCATGTCGGTGATTTTCGCAACCGTAAACACGGTCATGCAGCTGCTGCTGCCGATATACACGCGCGACATGCTTTCGGAGGGTGTGCTCAAGGGCGACATGGGCAAAATAGTGCAGATAGCCCTGATAATGCTCGGCTTCTCCGCCGCAGCCATAGTAACATCCGTTCTTAACACTTATTTTTCGACAAAAACATCCGTCGGATACGCCATCACGATGCGGACATTCATATTTGAAAAAGTGAGCCGTCTGTCACAGAGCGACATCGACAAAATAGGCGTGGCGTCTCTCGTAACGCGCACCACAAACGACGTCCGTCAGGTGCATGACGTTGTTCTCGGAACGCTGAAATCGCTTGTTCCGCTGCCGATAATGCTCATCGGCGGACTTTACATGATATTTACCACAAATGCCGCGCTCGCAAAAAAAGTGCTGTGGTGCGTCCCCGTGCTTGCGGTGCTTGCGATAATCGTTATCGCGATCGTAATGCCGATATATTCAAAAATACAAAAGCTTGTGGACAAGATAAACCAAATCATGCGCGAAAAAATAAGCGGAATACGGGTAATTCGCGCATTTAACCGCACCGAATACGAGGACAGCCGCTTTGCCGAAACAAACAAAACGCTTACGGATATTTCTCTCACGGCTGCGCGCATAATGGCTGCGGTCACACCGTTTCTTACGGCTGCGATGTACGTTTTTCTGTGCGCCATCGTATTTTGGTGCGTAAGCGACGCAAACGACCTCGACCCAATTGCGGATTACGATACGATAAATGCCACCATTCCGAATATGTACCAGTTTATTACATACTTCTCGCTTGTCCTGAGTTCGATAACTTCCGTCGTGGGACTCGTCATTTCGATTCCGCGCGCAACCGTATCGGGCAAGAGAATACGCGAAATAATGGACGCGGTATCGGACATCAAAGAGCCCGAAAATCCCACCGTACCCGCCGAAGAAGACGCAGGCAAGGTCGAATTCAGAAACGTAAGCTTTAAGTACAAGCCGCTGCCGAAAAAGAAAAAGAAAAAGCGTTTTTCGCCGAAAAAAGCCGCGCCGAAGAAAAACGGTGCGTCCGCTCCGACCGACGGCACCGTGTCCTCCGCCGAAGCCGATGCGCCGAAAAAACAGCCGTTCGAGCTTCACGATATCTCCTTTACATCCGCGCCCGGAGAAATGACGGCAATAATCGGCATAACGGGTTCGGGCAAGACCTCGCTTATGAATCTTATTCCGCGTCTGTACGACGTAACCGACGGAGAAGTGCTCGTTGCGGGTGTAAACGTCAAAGAAATAGGCGAAGCGGAACTGCAAAAACGCATCGCCGTAGTACCGCAGCAGGCATACCTGTTCAGCGGAACGATAGCAGACAACATAAGATACGGCAAACCGGAAGCCACAGAAGAAGAGATTTGGCGCGCACTCGAAATTGCGCAGGCGAAAAGCTTTGTGGCGGCACTGCCGGACGGAATAAACAGCTTTGTCTCGCAGGCGGGCAAAAATTTTTCCGGCGGTCAGAAGCAGCGTCTTGCGATTGCGCGGGCAATCATCAAAAATCCCGAAATAATTTTGTTTGACGACTCGTTCTCCGCACTCGACCTTGCGACGGACGCACGTCTCAGAGCATCTCTGCGCGACAATCTCACCGACACCAACCTCATTATAGTGGCGCAGCGCGTGGGCACCGTAATAAACGCAGACAGAATAATCGTCCTTGAAAACGGCGCAGCCGTGGGACTGGGCACGCACAGGGAGCTTATCCGCACCTGCGAAATATACAGAGAAATAGTTGCCACGCAGCTGTCCGAGGAAGCGGTAAAGGAGGCGGAGGAAGATGAGTAAAAAAAGCAGAATCGACATCCCCGACTCCGCATACGAAAGCAAATACGCAGCCTACCGCAAGGAACGCTCGAACGAAGCAAAACCCGAAAACGCAAAAAGCACTCTCATCAGATTTTTAAGTCTTATCAAGCCGCACGCGATACCTATGATAATCGTTGTGCTGTCGGCAAGCGCATCGTCGCTGTGCAGCGTCATTTCGCCCGAATACATAGGCGAGCTGATAAACTCGCTGCAGGATCTGATAACGGGCAGACTCAGCGGCAAAGAAATCGTTTTTGACAGCTGCATGCCGACAGTCTACCGTCTTGCGGTCATCTACGGAGTATCGAGCATCTTCACGTTTCTGCAGGAATTTTTCTCTGCGGGAGTGTCGCAAAAGCTCGTTTGCTCGCTGCGCGAACGTCTGAACGCAAAGCTGTCGCGTCTGCCGCTGAGCTATTTCGACAAACAGACAAAGGGACAGGTCATATCAAAAATCATCAACGACATCGAAAACGTCAGTTCGAGCCTTCAAAGCAGCATTCTCACCGTCATGACGGGAATAATTCAGGTCATAGGTTCCCTCGTAATGATGCTTCGCACGGGGAACCTTCTGATGACGCTCGTTGCCGTATGCCTTGTTCCGTTTACAGGCACAATTTCATACAAGGTGTCAAAAATTTCAAAAAAATGGTTCAAAAGATACTGGGACACGATGGGCGACATGAACGGTCACATCGAAGAAATGTACGCGGGGCACACTGTGGTGCGCATCTTCGGTCACGAACGTCAGTCGGTTGCGGAATTCAGAAGCATAACCGAGCGTCTCGGAAAAACGTCGTTCACCGCGAACATGATATCGGGCATTCTCAGTCCCGTGCTCACACTGTTCAAAAACCTCAGCTACATCTCGCTGTGCCTGCTCGGCGGGTACTTCGTCCTCGGCACGGCACAGGGAACGGTACCCGGCTCGTTTAAGCTCGGCGACATCTCGAAATTCCTCTCGTATTCGTCGTCATTTTCGTCCCCGATAGTTAACATTTCGTCCATCATAAACAAAATACAGTCGTCTCTCGCTTCAGCCGAGCGTGTGTTTGCGCTGCTCGACGAGCCTGAGGAAGAACCCGACAAAACGACATCCGAGGACGCAAAAACCGACTGCGGCTGCATAGAATTCAAGGACGTATCGTTCAGATACATCGAAGACAGACCGCTGATAGAAAATCTGAACATCTCCGCTCCGGCAGGCTCCGTCACGGCGATAGTCGGTCCCACGGGCGCGGGAAAAACCACGATAGTAAATCTTCTGATGCGTTTTTACGACGTAAACTCGGGGCATATCTACCTCGACGGCACCGATATTTACACGATGAGCCGCAATAAGCTGCGCTCTAACTTCGGCATGGTGCTTCAGGACACATGGCTGTTTAAGGGTACGGTCGCCGAAAACATCGGCTACGGCAACGCGAACGCAACAAAAGAGGATATCATCAACGCCGCAAAAGCCGCACAGGTATACGACTGCATCATGAGCCTGCCGGACGGCTTTGACACCGTTTTGACGGAAGAAGGCTCGAACATTTCACAGGGGCAGCGTCAGCTTCTAACCATTGCCCGCGCAATAGCAGCCGACCCGAAGGTGCTTATCCTCGACGAAGCGACTTCGTCCGTGGACACAAAAACCGAGCAGCTCATTCAGCAGGCAATGAACAAGCTTATGGAGGGTAGGACGAGCTTTGTCATTGCCCACCGTCTTTCCACCGTCAAAAATGCCGACAATATTCTCGTGATGAAAAAAGGCGCAATAGCGGAACAGGGCACGCATGACGAGCTTCTCAGGGCAAACGGCTTCTATGCGCTGCTGTACAACTCGCAGTATACCGACGGCATTCCGCCCGAGGACTGATATAATCCGGCGCGGATTCATCACCCGTCGGCACTGTAAATACAAAAAACTCAAACAGGAAAGGACAGTAATCATGCTTAAAAACATTCCCCAAATCATATCTCCCGAGCTTCTCAAAATTCTCTGCGAAATGGGTCACGGCGACGAAATAGTCATCGGCGACGGCAATTTTCCCGCTGCCTCCAACGCGAAGCGTCTTATAAGAATGGACGGTCACGGAGTACCCGAGGTTCTCGACGCGATGTTAAAACTCATTCCCCTCGACACTTATGTCGAAAGTCCCGTAATGCTCATGGCAACAACGCAGGGCGACCCCACTCCCGAAATTTGGGACACATACGAAAAAATAATCACCGAAAACAACGGCAAAACAAATATTTCGCAGATTGAACGCTTTGATTTCTATGCAAGATCGAGAGAGGCATACGCCGTTATCGCGACGAGCGAAAGCGCACTTTATGCAAACATCATACTCAAAAAAGGCGTCGTAAAATAATAGCCGCAGAGGAGAAATGAAATGTCAAAACGTGTTTTAGCTTTTGATTTCGGCGCATCGAGCGGCAGAGCCATTCTCGGCACGCTCGACGGCGGGAAAATAACGCTTAAAGAAATCCACCGTTTTTCAAACGACCCCGTTTCGGTTAACGGAACGTTTTACTGGGACGTGCTGCGCCTTTTTCACGAAATAAAGCAGGGACTGCTCAAAGCAAAACGCGAGGGCGGCTTTGACAGCATCGGCATCGACACATGGGGTGTCGACTTCGGTCTGCTCGACAAAAACGGCGTTCTGCTCGAAAATCCCGTTCACTACCGCGACAGCCGCAATTTCGGCATGGTCGACGAAGCGGCAAAGCTGATAAGCCGCCGTGAAATGTACGGCATCACCGGCATTCAGTTTATGGACTTCAACACGGCTTTTCAGCTGCTGAGCATAAAAAAGAACCGTCCCGAGCTGCTTGAGCGCGCCGAAAGCCTGCTGTTCATGCCCGACCTTTTCGCATATTTCCTTACGGGAAGTAAAGCAAACGAATATTCGATTGCCACCACTTCGCAGCTTGTTGACATAAAAACGCGCGGCTGGAGCGCGGAAATGCTCGAAAAGCTCGGACTGCCGAGCCGTATTTTTGAAAAAATCGTTCCTGCGGGAACGGTAACGGGATATCTGAGCGACGAAATCTGCGAAGAACTGGGCATTGAAAAAGTGCCCGTAACTGCGGTATGCGGTCACGACACGCAGTCGGCGGTGACGGCTGTGCCGACACAGGAAAAAGATTTCGCTTTCATAAGCTCCGGCACGTGGTCGCTGTTCGGCACCGAAACCGACGCACCGATAGTCAGCGAAAAGTCGTATGCGTTTAACGTCACAAACGAAGGCGGCTACGGCTATTCAAACGTCTTTCTCAAAAACATCTGCGGACTGTGGCTTATTCAGGAAAGCCGCCGACAGTGGATGCGCGAGGGCAAAGAATTTTCCTATGCGGAGCTTGAAAAAGCCGCTCTCGGCGAAAAGCCGTTTGCGTGCTTTATAGACCCCGACGCGCCCGAACTCGGCATACCGGGCGATCTTCCGTCACGCATCGCGGACTGCTGCCGCCGCACGGGACAGCATGTTCCCGCATCCGTCGGCGAAACGGTACGGTGCATCTACGAAAGCCTTGCCCTGAAATATCGCGCCGTGCTTGAGGGCATCGAAGACTGCACAGGCAAAAAATACGGTCGCATAAACGTTGTGGGCGGCGGCACAAAAGACACTCTTTTGTGCAGAATGACAGCGGAATCCTGCGGCGTGCCCGTTTATGCGGGACCGACCGAAGCCACCGTCATGGGAAACATTGCCGTGCAGCTCATTGCATGCGGCGAGATAAACGATGTCGCCGAGGCAAGAAAGATTATCGCCGACAGCGAGAATCTGAAAAAATACGTCCCCGAAAACACTGACGAATGGAACGCGGCTTACGAAACCTACAAAAAAGTCACCGCCGTAAAATAAAACGGAGCACCGAATGGAATTAACCGATATAAACTACATAAAGCGTCTGCTCGGACGTCACGGCTTCACCTTTTCGAAGTCGCTCGGACAGAACTTCATCACCGACCCGTCGGTGTGTCCGCGAATGGCGGAATTATGCGGAGCGGGAGCGGACGACGGAGTAACAGAGATAGGTCCCGGCATCGGCGTGCTTACGGCGGAGCTTTCAAAACGGACAAAAAAGGTCGTGTCGATAGAGCTTGACACGCGCCTTATTCCCGTGCTTGCCGAAACGCTCACCGACTGCCGCAACACGAAAGTCATAAACGCCGACGTGCTCAAAACGGACTTAAAAAAGCTCATTTCGGAGCATTTTCACGGGATGCGCGTTTTTGTGTGCGCAAATCTGCCGTACTATATCACGTCTCCCGTCATAATGTATCTGCTCGAAAGCCGACTTCCGATAGACAGTCTTACCGTAATGGTACAAAAAGAAGCGGCGGAAAGACTGTGCGCACCCGTAGGCTCACGCAAAGCAGGCGCGATTACCGTCGCGGTGAATTATTATGCCGAAGCCGAGCGCCTGTTCGGTGTCGGACGCGAATGTTTCATGCCGTCGCCTAATGTCGACAGCGAGGTAATAAAGCTCACGGTCAGAAAAAATCCGCCGATAGATGTTGCGGATGAAGAATTTTTCTTCAAGACCGTAAAAGCCGCATTTTCTCAGCGCAGAAAAACGGCGGCAAACGGACTTTCGTCGATGCTCGGCATTCCGAAATCCGACATAGGCAGAGCACTGGAGATGACGGGACTGCCGTTATCGGCGCGGGCGGAATCGCTTACGATGGAGCAGCTCGGCGCACTTTCGAATAAACTGCGGGAGTTAACAAATGGCTGAATTTATTGTAATCGAAGGACTGGACGGAACGGGAAAAACCACGCAGACACGTCTGCTTGCGGACACACTTACGGCACGCGGCATAAAAAATGCCGTGACAGCCGAGCCTACCGATATGCCGTCCGGCAAATTTTTAAGACGCATACTGTCGGGGGAAATAAGCTCGTCCCCGTGGAGCACTGCGGCAATGTTCCTTGCCGACAGAATACAGCATAACTGCGCCGAGGGCGGCATAAACGACCTGCTCGAAAAAGGATATACGGTAATTTCGGACAGGTATTACTACTCCACTTTTGCGTATCAGGGCAGCGAAACCGACCTTGACTGGACGGTAAACATACATTACTCGTGTCCTGCGGTAAGGCGGCCCGATCTTGTTATTTTCCTCACCATGGATGTAGACAAATGTCTGGAAAGAATAACCGCGAACCGTCCCGCCGAAGCTATGGAAATTTACGAAAACGCAGAAGCTCTGTCACGCACGAAAGAGCTTTTTGAAAAGGTCTTTGAAAAAATAAACGACAGGGAAAACATTGTGTACGTGGATGCTTTCGGCACGGTCGAAGAAGTCCGCGACCGCATCCTCGCCGCATATGACGGCGCATTTTCCAAACAAAAGGATACTTGACCGACATGAATAAAAAATATCTGCTTTTTGATTTCGACGGAACGGTTATCGACAATTC
The DNA here is from genome assembly GCA_963620305.1 of Bacteroidaceae bacterium. Classification (GTDB taxonomy): domain Bacteria; phylum Bacillota; class Clostridia; order Oscillospirales; family Acutalibacteraceae; genus RUG806. Next base: position 20,484 of record CAVFAD010000019.1, read on the forward strand.
CGAGGGCATATACAACTGTATTCGCTACGCGCTCGGCAAAATGAACGTGCCCGTCCCGAACGAAAACACGCTGCGCAGGTTCATCGGACCGTCGCTTTTTGACAGCTACAACAAATACTGCGAGAAAAACGATACGAACGCGGCGAAATTCGTCGAACTGTACAGGGAGCGTTACTCCCCCGTCGGATATCTTGAAACACGTCTCTGCGACGGAATAAAAGTCACGCTCGAAAAGTTAAAAGCAACCGGGTACGTTCTCGCGGTATGCTCATCAAAGCCGCTTGAATTCGTCAAAAAAATAGCGGACACACTCGGCATTTCCGCGCTGTTCGATTTTTATTCGTGTCCCGGCTTTGCCACGCACGATTCCGACAAGCGTTCGCTCATTGAAAATGCAGTTGCAATTTTCGGTGCCGACAAAAAGGATGTTCTGATGATAGGCGACACAAAATTCGACATAAATGCGGCAAATGACGCTCATGTCGATTCGCTCGGCGTTCTTTACGGCTTTGCGGAAGACGGGGAACTGGAAAAATGCGGCGCAACCGCGCTTGCAGATACTCCGACCGATGTATTCAGGGTGATAACGGAATGGAAAAGCTGAAGCACTGCGTCATTTTCGGCGCGGGAAAATACGATTCGTTCGCGCCGCACGTCCCCGAGGGTGCGCTTGTCATAGCCGCCGACGCGGGGCTGAAAAAGTGCGCCGAATACAGTATCTCGCCCGACATTATCTTAGGTGACTTCGATTCGCTCGGCGAAGTCCCGCACGCGGGCACCGTAATTCCGCTGCCCGTCGAAAAGGATGTCACGGACACCTTTGCGGCGGTCGAAACGGGCAGAAAAGCCGGCTGCAATTCGTTTCTGATATACGGCGGCATGGGCGGGCGTCCCGATCACTCAACGGCAAATTATGCTCTGTGCGCGTCGCTTTCACGCGAAGGCATACACTGTTCGCTGTTCGGCGACGGTTACGAAGTGACGGCGGTAACAAACGGCAAAACGGAGCTTCACGGCACTGTCGGCGATACCGTTTCGGTGTTCTCTTTTACCGAAAAAAGCGAAGGCGTCACATACACGGGACTGAAATACTCTCTCGCCGATGCTGCGCTTGACAGTTTTTTCGCACTCGGAGTGAGCAACGAATTTTCCGACACAAAAGCGAGCGTCGAAGTAAAAAAAGGCACGCTGCTAATCATGAGGGAGCGAAATCAACGGTAATTTTTCATTTACTATTGACAACATCAAAAAAATGATGTAGTATTGACACAAATCCGAACAGGGGTGCTGTAAAAGGCTGAGACGGAGCTTTCCGAACCCTTTAACCTGATATGGGTAATACCGGCGTAGGGAGTTTAGAGCAATACACTCGATTTGTTTTTATCCGTGCGCCCTCCCGCGTGCGGATAATTTTATTTTCAGAGGTAAAAAACAATGGCTCAACAGAAAAATTCAAAAGTTGTTATTCTCGCCGAAAGCGCAGTGATGCTTGCCCTTGCGATAGGTCTTGATTTTATCAAGATTTGGGAAATGCCGATGGGCGGCAAAGTCACGCTTCTGAGCATGCTCCCCCTATGTCTTCTCTCCGTTAAGGACGGGATAAAAGTAGGAGTTCCCACGGCATTCCTTTATTCTCTTTATCAGCTTATAACGGGTTTCGCGAAAGGAAATGTTTTTGTCTACACCACCACTGCGGCAGCGGTCATTATATGCGTGCTGTTTGACTATCTCGTACCCTTTACCGTTCTCGGCTTTGCAGGCATGTTCAAAAAAATCAAACCCGCAAAATTCCCCGAGCTCGGTATAATCCTCGGCATAATTCTCGTCATTTGCATACGTTTTGCGTGCCACTACATAACCGGTGTTGCGATTTGGGGACAGTGGAGACCGGAAGGACAGTCGAAATTCATGTACTCACTGCTCTACAACAGTCAGTACATGCTGCCGGAGCTTATCATGACATCGGTTGCCGCAGGCATTCTCGTAAAAGTCCCCGCCGTCAAAAAAATAATCAATGCGTAAAATCCGCGTCCCTTCCCGCGCCGTACCGCTTTTGTGTGCGGCGCGCTTTCTCGGCAGCGCGGTTTTTATCTCCGACACGGCTTCAATTAAAGTTCGGTTAAGGCTTTTCGTTTATACTGACAGCATAACCCGCTCGTGCGTCGATGACATTACGGGCGGGTTTTTCGGTCGCAGCGGTATTGTTCCGTTTTTTCGGAAATCGGCACTTTAACGATTTTTGCCGAATCTCCGCCGCTGAACCGAAAAAACCTTGCAAAAACACCGCACAGGTGTTATTATCTACTTGAATAACGATCGGAGGTCAAAGCACATGAGCGAAGAAAACAAAAACACTGCTGCAGCCGAAGGCATCGGCACCGAGCCGACCGTCGGCGAACAGAACGACGCGAAGCTTAACGAGGAGCTTGAACAGCTTCGTGAAACCTTTCAAAGCACATACGAGGAAACGGCAAAAGCCGCCGAAGACGACAGCGGCGAACCCGTAATACAGGGTCTTGACTACAGCGATGATGACGACGGCAGCGATGCCGAACAGGAAACCGATACGGAATCCGACTACACCGCAGAGCCGCAGCCGAGCGAAAAGAAAAAGGCAAAAAAACATCTGTCGGGCGGATATATCGCCTGTGTCGCAATAATGATACTGTCGCTGCTCACCTCCGCATTTTTGGGAACGCTTGTATTTGAAATGATGACCGTACCGGATATGGCAGACTATATGAGCAACTGTCTGAAAGCCGCCGCAGCCGACGATGCCGCCGACAAGGTAACGTATTACACGGCTGCTCTTGAAGTATGCGCCTCCGGCAGCGCACTCGAATCAAAACGTCAGGAGCTTATTGAAAACATTACGGTCTACACCTGCGAAGCCGAGGGTTATTCCGCTGCAAAGACTTTCTTTGACGAAAACGGAACCGACGACATGAAGGCATCGCCGAAAACAAAGGCATTTGCTGAATTTATGCAGATAGACGACAAAATAAACGAAATCGCGGACAAAGCCTTTGATGCCGTTCAGCCGTACGTAACGCAGGACGGCGACCCCGATTTTGAAAGCCTTGCAAAAGAATTGGGTGCAACCGACGTCATTCTTTCGGAGATAGCGGACGCGCTTGAAGATATATACGACGGCTCGGTTTATGCCGAAACGGCAAAATCCGAATCGGAGGTTCAGCTTTCATCAAAGAGCTACCTCACGGCATACCGTACGCTGAACACCATGGGTGCAACGTGTCAGACGCTGCTTGAGCGCACCGCTCTCATGCTCTACAACAACGGCTTTGCATATGAAGCAAGCATAATCACTGAGAACTACATGACGGAAGAAATGCTTGCGTCCCCCGTTACGGCGGAGTTCACGCAGATGCAGGAAGACATAAAGTCGGCATCCGCTTTCACGGGCGACATATTTGCACTCGCTTCGACTGAATTTGCGGCAGGCAAGACATCTGCGGACGATTTTACGTCACTTGTAACGGACGGCGGACTGAGCGACAAAATAAAAAACTCGATAGCTTCTATGATAGCAAGCCTCGTCGGTGCACTTGAGGAAGAACGTGACACAAATCTCACAAAGGCATCTTCTCTCTGCTCCGTAACACTCGATTCGGCAAAGGCTCTCGGCATTCCCACCGAGGGACTCGTATGGAAAACAACCGAACTGCTGCTCAAGCTCGGCAACGTTCAGGGTGCTAATGAAATAGTCACAACCTATCTCACGGATGATGACATCAAGTCCGCCGATGAAGCACAGGCGGCACTTTATTCGAACGTTACCAAGCTCTATGCGGCGCAGAAAGCTGCGAACGATATTTTCTATTCGGCATACATGAACTACTACTATTCGGGAACGGCTATCGACAAATCGTCCGTAAGCACACAGCTTGACGCGCTTATCACAGCCGACTCAAACGATTTTGACAAGGCAATGGTCTTCTACTATAAGTATCTCACCGAAGCTTTCACCGACAGCGATGCCGATACCATGAAAGGTTATCTCACCGAATATGCTTCGCTTCTCAAGGACTATCCGCTTATATATTCATATGACATCATCGGTCAGTACATCTCCGAAAAGAACTACGATGAAGCCTTTAAGCTTGTCGATAACGTGCTTGCGATAAACAAAGCGGACGACTTCGCTGGCAAATATGCGGCACTTCGCGAACGCATGAACGGCAGCGCGGAAAAGGCACTCGAAACGGCGGAAAAATCAATGGAGCTTTCGGGCGAAACAAATTATGCCGCATACGAAGCCGCACTCTGCTATCTTATTCTCGGCAACTACGAAAAGGCGATAGAGCTTACCTCACCCCTCGTCGAAGCGGGACTCTCCTATGACCTTTGCGACCTCGTCAAGGTGCTTGAAGCTCTTTACACCGAAAAAGACGGCGAAACGGCAGAAACTCTCAAATCGCTCGTTTCAACGGTTGACAACACAATGTCGCAGAACAGCATATCCGTATCCGCAAACGCACAGGCGATAATCGACGGAACAAAAACGGTAAAAGATGTCCTTATGAGCGGGTCGTACAATTTTTCGTAACGCAGCATAAGCTGACGGGCGGCATGGGTTCGATTCTTAATTAAAGTTTCATTTAAACTTTTAAAAATGATATTGACATCGCCCCCTCAAATGTAGTATAGTTAGCATGTAAAAAAAATCTGTTATGAATTTTTTATTCAATATCAAGAAAGGGTGGATTTTTCCATGAAAAAAATCATTGCTATTGCAATGGCTCTTGTCCTTGCTCTGTCGGTAAGCATATCTGTCTCCGCGACGGCTCTCAATGCAAAATCGGAAACTCCCGTTGTCAAACCCCTCTCCGGTGAAAGCATTGACATCGGCGGTCTCCTCGGCGGTCTCGGCGACTTTGATATCAGCAGCATTTTAGGCGGCATTGACCTTGACAGCATTTTCGGCAGTCTCGGCGGCGGCAGTTTCGACATCGGTTCCATAATTGACTTTATCAAAGGTCTTATTCCCGGAAGCGGCGAGGATCCCACAAACTCCTCCGACAGTTCTTCCGAAGATTATTCCTCCGACGAATATTCAACAGATGAGTATTCCACGGACGAAGTTTCTACCGATGACTATGTCAACCCCGACACAGGCGACCTTCACTGATTGTTTGTAAAGTTATTCGGTCAAAATCATACAATGCGTTTTGGCGGTACGGCTTTTGCCGTACCGTTTTTTTTGTTTTAATTCGGTCGTCCCGGCGCATGCGGCAGTCATTAAACGAACCGAACGGCAAACGGTTCGCCCCCTTGCCGTTTGTCTGCGGACAAGCAACCCTTGCCGTCCGTCGGAGTCTCTTTCGGCACTTCACCAAGGCATAAAAAACGGGCATGACCGCATACAGCAGCAATGCCCTACCCTTTTGTTGTATACAAAAATACACCTTTCGTCAATAGTTTTTTAAACATTCCGAAGCTGTTTTTCTCATTTTCAGCAAGTCATATAATTCTCATGTATGCATTTTGGTCACAATATCAATTGCAATTTGCACTTCAATACTGATATATTATAATTGTAAGGTATTCTCGTCGAAAAAACGAAGGGAGATGATTCCGATGTTTCATGTATAAAAAAGCGGTGTCTGCGAAGTCGACAGGTACTCTTATGACGGCATATGGGACTAAAGCAATCAGGCGCATTCCGGTGGCGGATATTGCATCAGTGCTGACATCAGTCTCTAAGGAGGGAACAACAATGAGGAAAACAATAACCGCAGCCTTGTTGATACTTTGCATGTTCGCAACATTACTTTTTGCCGGATGCAGCGATACACAAAAGAACCGAAACGATAACACAACCGCCGCCCAAGCGTCAAAAGACGGAGCGGCATCGGCTTACGGGGAGAAAAAAAGCGTTCAAACATACGACGGGTTCGTTTCCGAAGATGTCATACTCAAAAAACCCGTCGAAAAAATAAAATATCTTAAGGGAGTATACACGGGCGATCCCTCTCTCCCCGAATACAACAACGAGGAATTAGCTGCAAAAAAAAGGAAAAATGCGCAGCGGTATCTTGATGAGCTCGGAATTAACGACACGGTTGAATTTTCGGTTAACGAAATGAACAGGGTCGCTTTTTCGCTCGAAAATCATAAAATTGAAGCCGGTGAAAGATTTATTGCGGTAACACCTCCGTCCGTTCCCTTTGATATCAATGCAACAGACGAGGAAATTATCAGCTTTTTGAAGTCCGACAAATATCTTTCACTGCTGACTGTTTTTTCGGGCGTTGATTTTGACAAGGCTTTTGTATCGGTACGGGATGAAGGCTCTCTTGAGGAACTCGAAAAGACCGAGGATGACGAGTATTACGTTTTCAGAACCTTCACCGTCTGCAACAAATCCGATTCGCCCGAGCAAACGGCATTTGATCTTGCCTTTAACAGTATTTCCTTTTGGATAGTTGCGACAAAATAATCGTTAAACAAGCACGAGGTATCTGTTTATGCAAAGTGGATGGAGGACAAATACATTGTCGAAACAACTGTAGACAATTCCTATTTTACGACTGCAAAACAGCAAGCCGACGACTCAATTGAGGCAGAGGTGCCCAACGGGTATAAAATAGAGGACAAAGACAAGGCAACATACCGCCTTGTGTATGACGGTTCTCTTAAGGAAAACTATGTAATTCCTTGTTATCAATTCTTTTATCCGACGGATAAAACAACATTTGTTGCGACAATACAGGTTCCCTGCTTCGACATTTCAACCTTAAGCTGACGGGAGTCGACCCCATGCCGCCCGTCAGTTTAACTGACTGTTACCCGCAGCAAGAATATAAAATATATTGGAATTTCAACAAAGAAATGTCAAGCTTATGACAAAAACATTTTATCAACTCTGTTGGCGGGAGGTGTATAATGTACATAAAAACTAAAAAAGCAAAACGCTTTCTGTGTTGTCTTTCTGTCATATTACTGCTGTTTACGCTGTTTTCCGGATGCGGAGCACAAGCCTCAGCAAAAACGCGCGCAGAAGAAATAGCCGTGAAGGTTCTGACCTGCACGGCGGAGCAGCGCGACAGCTTCGGCGTGACAATTCTCGGCTTGGAGGTTACGGATGCGGGAATACAGAGCATAAAGTCCTTCGCAAAAGTGCTCGAAAATGAATTCGGCGATTATCTCACCGATGAATGCATCGAAAAAGCGGCGGAAAACCGTTACTTCCTTTTCGGCAGTTCTGCGCTTAAGGACATCGACGGCGACATCACACCGAAAGAATTAAAGCTCACAAAATCCCCCTCGACCGATAACGCCTTCGATTATACGGCAGAGCTTTATGTCGGCGGCGCACGCACTGCAACCGCAAGCGGTACAATAACCTTATCGGCAGACGAAACGACAAAGGCTTCATCTTTTACCGTTAAACTCGTAAAATGATATAAGCTGACAGAAACCGAATCTTATCGCCCTTAACCGAATTGCAAAAAAAAGACTGTCCCGAAACGGCGGATATGACCCGCCCGCGAGACAGTTTTTTATTATTCCGAAAAAAGTCCGCGCAGCAGTCCTATTTCGCGCTTATAGCCGTCGAGGTCGTTCGGAGTTTCGAGTATAATCGGCTTGCCGTCAAAAACGGGATGCTTCATCACGCGGGCAAGCGCATCCGTACCGATATTGCCGCCGCCTATGACCTCGTGCCTGTCCTTGTGACTGCCGAATACATTTTTACTGTCGTTCAGGTGCAGTGCCTTCAATCGGTCAAGTCCTATTATACGGTCAAATTCGCCGAGCACCCCGTCAAGGTCGCCGACGATATCGTAGCCGCCGTCAAATACATGACAGGTATCAAGACAAACGCCGAGCTTATCCTGCATTTCAACTCTGTCGATTACAGCGCGTATTTCCTCAAACGTGCGTCCTATCTCACTGCCCTTGCCTGCCATCGTTTCGAGCAGAACCGTCGTGCGCATACCGTCGAAAAGCACCGAATTGAGCAGCTGCGCCGTAAGCTCTATACCTTTTTCCGCACCCTGTTTTACATGACTGCCGGGGTGAAAATTGTAGAGATTGCCGGGGACATACTCCATGCGGAGCAGGTCGTCCTTAAAGGTATTGAGCGCAAATTCGCGAACACGGTCATCGGCAGCGCACGGATTGAGCGTGTAGGGCGCATGAGCCACGATTTGACCGAAAGCGTGTTCCTCCGCATACGACATAAATGCTGCCGCATCGGCGTGGTCTATCGGCTTTGCCGCGCCGCCGCGCGGATTGCGCGTAAAAAACTGAAATGTATTCGCACCTATCTCCGTCGCCTGCTTGCCCATAGCGAGGAATCCGCCCGATGAAGATAGATGACACCCTATATATAATGACATAATATCACCTTTTGCTGAAGCTTACAGCTTCATCTGTTCGTTGATTTCGCGCATAAAGTCAATATCGACTTTCACAATCTCACGGTCAAAAGTAAGCAGTCCGTTTGTTTCGTCCTCAACGTCGCTTACTTCGGTATAGACAAGCGCGGACAGACCCTTTGAGTAAATGAGCGGTTTCAGTCTGTCTATATAGAGATGACGGAGCGCGGCACACAGTTTTTTTCTGTCCTTGAAAATCCTGTAGCCGAACGTTTTTTCGGTGTTAAAGCGGTGCCCGTCGATGCTCATCGAATACCCGCCGAACTCCGTCAGCGCGATAACGCGGTTGTCGTTTTTGGAATATTTCGGAAAAACGAACGGCGTAAAGTATATGTGAAAGCTGTTTATGTCGCCGACTCCCCTGTCGTGCCAGCCGCTCGCATGGTCTATAATGCGGGTCGGGTCTTTTTCACGGAAGAATTTTTCGGCTTTCACCGCGTCAAACTGCCCCCAACCCTCGTTAAAGGGCACCCAAAGGCAAATGGAAACGCAGTTGTAAAGCGTGTTTATCATGCGCTCGGCATCGGTATAATATTCGCGCCTGCCTTTTGCATCGTCACGCGAAAAAAGCTTGTAGTTTTTCCGTCCGTCGTTGAGAACTCCGACCTTTTTCGAGCATGTGCCGAGCTGCAGCGCGGGCAGGACTGCCGTTGCGACGGGATTTACGGGATAGCCGCCGTTTACCATATCCTGCCACACGAGCATACCGATACGGTCACAGTGATAATACCAACGGAGCGGCTCGACCTTTATGTGCTTGCGCAGCATGTTAAAGCCCATGTCCTTCATTGTCTGTATGTCGTAAATCATGGCTTCATCCGACGGCGCGGTGTAAAGTCCGTCGCTCCAATACCCCTGATCGAGCAAGCCGTTATGAAAATACGCTTCGTTGTTGAGCATAAGGCGCGGAGTACCGTTTATGTCCCTGCCCACGGAAAACTTACGCATGCCGAAATAGCACTTTACTTCATCCTCGCCTGCTTTTATGTAAAGGTTGTAAAGCTTCGGCGATTCGGGCGTCCAGAGGGTGTATTCACCAACCGCCACACTTACGCTTTTTCCCGCAACACAGAGCGTCGCCTTTACCGTGCCGCCGTCCTTAACGGTGTAAGTAACGTCGCCCAAATCGCCCGACGCGGTAATTTCCGCTTTTATAACGCCCGTATCAATATCCGGAGTCAGTCTGACGGATTCAATGTAATTTTCGGGTACTTCTTCAAGCCAAACCGTCTGCCAAATGCCCGACTGCGGCGTATACCATATGTTTCCGCGTTTTGAAGTTTGCTTGCCGCTTGCCTGCGAGCCTGTTTCGGACGGGTCTGTAACGCTGAGCGTAAGCTCATTCGTACCGTCTGCGATTTCGTCGGTAATATCGAATGTAAACGGATAATAGCCGCCCTCGTGCGAACCGAGCGTTTTACCGTTCAGCGCGACCTCGCATGCATAATCAACCGCACCGAAATGCAGCAGAACACGCGCCTTTGTGCGTTTGAATTCGAAATTTTTTCTGTAGTAAAGCGTATCCGTCGGAGTAACCGTGCGGTTTACACCGCTCAGGAGCGTTTCCGGACTGAACGGAACGGTAATTTTTCCCTCATATCCGGAAAAACCGTCCGCCGTCGGATAAATCGCATAATCCCATTCGCCGTTAAGACAGATAAAAGAATCGCGCTGCATCTGCGGGCGCGGATAGTCATTGAGCGGACATGCTCTGTCAAGGTCTTTGCCCCAACGTGTTAAAAGCTGCTCCATTCATTCCGTTCCTTTCTATGTACATTCGCCGCCGGCGCGGTTATTCATCCGATAAAATTCTCTGTTCAAGCGTGCAGAGCGCATCGGGTACGTCAGCCACGGTGTTTATTTCAACATCTGCCGCGGGTGCCTTCGGATTGCTGTACACGGTCTTTATATGAAAGGTGTACATTCCCGCACCTTTTGCGCCACCGATGTCGTTAAACGGGTTGTCGCCGACATAAACGCACTCACTCGGCTGAACACCCAGCTTTTCACACATCATCAAAAATATATCGCGGTCGGGTTTTTCAATCATGACATCTCCGCTGACTATTATTTCATCAAAAACATAGCGCAAGCCTATAAGTGAAAGCTTTTTATACTGCAATTCGTGCCGTCCGTTGGTTATCAGCGCAACCTTTAATCCGTCACGCTTAAGGCTCATAAGCATCGGATACGTAAAATCGAATTTGACCGCAATTTCCGCAAAGGTAAGAAAAACAAACGAACGGTAATCGTCAAAGCTCGGAGCGGTCTTAAAAATGCCGTTCTCCTTAAGATATTCAAATATATACCGCCAGCCGTCGTAAACATAGCGGTCATCAGCGTATATCCACTTTTCGGCAATATAATCGTCGGTAATGCCGCTGTTTACGTCAAAATGCTTTCTGAATAACGGCGCGATCGCACGCAGCGTGGCGTGACGGTCAAAAAGCGTGTGGTCGAGGTCAAATATCACGGCTTTTATCATTTGCGTTCCCCCCAGACGGTATCGTCAAAATCCGTCGCAGCGGCGCAGTCAAGCGGCAGGCGCACAGGCGCACCGTCATGTGCGGATTTGTATATTGCAAGAACCGTTTCAATCGCGCGTTTTCCTGCGTAAACGTCAACAAAAGGCGCGCGGTGTTCTTTTATTGCTGCGGCAACGTCGCCGAAAAGTCTCGTATGACCGTTGCCGTAAACATTCTCGACATTTTCATGAAACAACCGGTTTGAGCGGTCGGGTTCACCGTCGAACGACCGAAACTCTACCGTATTTGCGCACGTGCCGCCGAGCTTCATGCTCCCGTGCTCACCTATAAGCGTCAGGTGCTCCTCCATGTCCGTAAGGTTAACGTTCACGGTTCCCTCAACGGTGGCAACAATTCCGTTTTTGAATTTTATAACCGCCGCGCCAATGTCCTCCGCTTCGATATACGGATGGCAAACGTTGTTCGTGATACCGTAAACACTCTCTATCTCATCGCCGCACATCCAGCGCAGCAGGTCTATCCCATGGATGCACTGGTTCATGAGCGTGCCGCCGTCCGATGCCCATTTTCCGCGCCATGATGCCTGCGAATAGTACTGCTTGTCTCTGTGCCAGCGCACGGTAACGGCAGCATTTGAAAGCTTGCCGAAGTGTCCCCTTTCGAGTTCGCTGCGCATCTCCCGAACGGCATCATTGAATCTGTTCTGATGACAAACCGAAACAGTAGCGCCGGTTTTTTCCGCAGCGGCAATTATCCTGTCGGCATCTTCGATGCTCATAGCCATGGGTTTTTCTATTATGCAGTTTATTCCGCGTAAAATCACGTCACATGCGGCTTCGGCATGGAGTCCGCTCGGCAGTGCGATGCTCACAATATCCGGGTGAACCGCATCAAGCATTTCGTTCCAATCAAAAAATCGGCGGATACATGCACTTTCATTCTCTGAAGCTCCGCTGTTCTCAAACATTCTGTCTATGTGCGACGCATCGGTATCGCACACGGCAGCGATATCAAAACCGTTATCCCGCGCTGCCTTTACATGGTTTACGGACACCCGACCGCAGCCGATAAGTGCATACCTCATTTTTTTCTCCTCCGCCGGTAACTGCTTTTAATGTTATCACAAAATTTTTTTGAATACAATAGAAAAGCGGTGAAAAATCAGACATTTTCACCGCAAAAACATACTTACAGTTTTCCTGCATAGCACCTCGTAATGTACGGATAAAAAACCTTTCCGTTCGAATTGCTTGCAGAAAAGACCTCCCTCAGAGCCTCAACATACGGGGCAAAGGCTGCGTCGTCAGGCAGCGGAGCATAGGACGAAGATAAATTGCGCCGCAGAAAAGCGTTTTCGTCGTACATGCAGCCGTTATCGAAAGTAAAAACATCGAACCTTCCGTCAAAAAACCGCGAGACACTGCCGCCTATGTCCATGCCGTCGGAAGAATTTTTGAACAGCGGACAAAATTTTCGGTTGACGTCAAAGTTCGCCTTAACAATGTCACTTTCCGCATCTCGGTCATTCCAGACAAGAACAACAAAACCCTCTCCGCGCGGTCGGAATATCCGTTTGCATTCCTCGGCAAAAGCAGCGGCATCAAACCAGTGAAATGCCTGCGCGGCAGTGATAACATCAACGGAACCGTCGGGCAAGCCGGTGTTCTCCGCATTTCCGTTTACAAAAACCGTATTCGGTTTCATGCCGTTTTTTGCCGCAGAATCCCTCATATCCGAATTCGGCTCAACGGCATATACTTTTTCAACGTATTCCGACAACAGTCCCGTAAAAATGCCCGTACCCGCGCCGATGTCAGCCGCCGTAGATGTCGGCAGCAGAACTCCGCGCGAAGTCAGCGTGTCAAAAAGCGCACGCGGATATGCAGGACGGCTTGAAGCATATACGGCACCTTTGCCGGTAAACTTTTTTTCATTCATACCTTCACCTTTTAACCTTTGTATTTTTACATACTTATAAAAATTTCTTGTTTTCAAATTTGACAAAAAAATTCATGCACGACTCCCAACCGCCCGATACGGCAAAAAGTCGGCAGCAAGAATGAGCCGTCGTGAGTGCGTTTACAAACGAACAGGCGAATCGCAGCGGGACTTTTTGCCGAACGGAGGAACAACGGAGTAAGCGTCAGCGGCGAGGAACGCAGCCGCAAAGCGAAACGCAGTTTGTGACGACGCGCTCCTTTCGAGCCTCGCTGTACTGCATATTCCAAAAAGAACACAGTCCGCTTTGCGGTAAATCGGTTTCCGTGATGACGAGGCTCGCCCGCTTAACGCACCTGCCGGTGCTGCGGCACGCACACGGAGCACCGCAATGCTTCACCGGAGCATTGCTATTGCTGCGC
>CAVFAD010000020.1:0-11956 GCA_963620305.1 Bacteroidaceae bacterium
GCAAAAGGGGAACAAATTACAATTTCTTAACTTGCGGAAACAGCCGAAAAGCTGTATACTTAAAAACGGAAAGGTTTGATGTTCCGTAAAATCGGCTCGGAAAAAGAGAAAATAATTTTCAAATCGCGAACGGAAGCCGATGAATTTATTGATTCGCTTGCGTAGGCAGACGGGAAATGAACCCGTGCGCTTTTGACTTCGCTCGGAACGAATAACGGAAAAGGAGAGATTGCAATGAAAAAAAAGATCGCAGCATGCATTGCCGCTGCCGTTTTGCTGTGCGTATTCGGTGTGACGGCTCTTGCCGACACGGGACCGAAGCCGTCGGTCAGAATTAAATTTGAAAATCTTTCAACAAACGAATGCTGGGGGACGCTCCTGTCCGCCGACGCGTCTACGGGACCCGCCTCCGCGTGGGACGGGACTTCGGGCAGCGAACAGTTTCACGATAATGAGGAAATATGGCGCGCCTTTGAAGCATATGAGGACAGCGACGGCTATTATTTTCTTCAGGAATTTTGGAACTGCGGCGAGAGCAAGTCGCTCGACTGGACATATTATCCGCCCGAGAATTTTAAGGTTCTGCTTTATTTCCCCGAAACCGATGAGTATGCGGTAAGTGAGAAATGTACACGTTATGCGTTTCACAGCTACTTTACCGCCGATGTCAGCGAAATGAAAACAGTTTCTGTTGCTCCCGACGGAACGCTTAACACTGCGGACGTGACGGACGCGGACGGCTCGTCGGACAGCGACGGCAAGGGTGCGTTAACGTGCGAACATGATTTTACTTCGGAAATCGTCGGACTTGCCGCAAGAATGCTTATTTGTATTGCAATCGAGCTGCTTGTCGCACTGCCGTTCGGATTTCGCGATAAAAAGCTTGTGCTTTTGATTTTGACGGCGAACATCTGCACTCAGCTTGTTTTGAACACCGCACTGTCGCTTATGTACTTCAAAAACGGCGGAGTCGGGGTCGTATACGGACTGCTTGAACTGTTGGTTTTTGCGGCTGAAGCCGTTATATATCTGCTTGGCTTTAAAAATGCCGGACGCGGTGATATCAAAAAGTCACGCATAATACTTTATACGGCTGCAGCGAATGCAATATCTTTCGGCGGCGGACTGCTGCTTGCAAGGTTTGTGCCGATGCTGTTCTGAGTATTTTGTGAACGGGTGAAAACATGACGGTAAGAAATATCCGCGACGGCGATATCGTTCGCTGTCTGGAAATATATAATTATTATATAGAAAAAACAACGGTTTCTTTCGAAGAAAAACCGCTGTCGCTCGGAGCCTTTACCGAGCGCGCAAAGAAAATAGCGGAGAATTATCCGTTTATAGTTGCCGATGACGGCGAAAAGACCGTCGGGTATGCGTATCTCGACCGCTTTCACGAACGCTCTGCATACAGATACACTGCCGATCTGTCGATATATCTTGACAGGGACTGTATTGCAAAAGGTACGGGAGGACTGCTGCTGGACGAAATCGAACGGCGCGGAAAAGCGATGGGCGTTGCGAATATAATTTCGCTTATAACCGAGGAAAACGCGCTCAGCGTCGCCTTTCACGAGAAGCACGGCTTTCGCCCTGTCGGACGGCTTGAAAAGGTCGGTGTGAAATTCGGCAGATCGCTCGATGTGCTGTATTATCAGAAATCGCTGTGACGTATTGGCGCAAATGCCTTCGGTTTGCCGTTCGGTTAAGGACGGCATGGGTTTGCTTTTCGTCAGCTTAGGGTGTTGTTTCGGAAGAAAACCAAACGACGGCTGATTCGCGGCGGCATGATTTCGGATAATAAATATCTGTCGGGAATTCCGACAACGGAAAAATATTCGAAAAGAATACCGATGAATAAAGCAGCCAAAAGGTGAATGCCCGCGGCAACGGCAAAACACAACGGCTGCAAGCGTCAAATAATGGGTCGGGATGATTTATTCGGTCATGCCTGCCAACGGTCGCAGCAATGTGGCTTTTTAAAAGCAAGGCGGTTAGCACACTCTAACCGCAGCCGGACGGCGAGACACCGAAAATGAATTTTAATGAGTCGGAGATTTACAAAAGAGACGCACCGTACTGTCACATGGATGGGCGCGGGGCGGCAAGAAATAGGAGGTTACATACATGGATACAGCAAAAGATTATATGTGCAGCGAACATTCCGATGCTGCGATCATTCTGATGCTCGGCAGCGGCGGCAGTAACGCACTGACAAAGGGCGTGTCAAAATGGCTCGTCAAGCAGGGCGTGAATGTTTTAAGTCTCGGTCCCGATAAGGGAGAAGCGGGATATCACAGCTTTCCGCTTGAAAGAGTGGCGGCGGCGATTGAATTTTTGGAGGCGCAGGGTAACCGAAAAACAGGAATCCTCGGCGCGTCCGTAACGACTGTTCCCGCGCTGACGGCTGCGGCGAGGTTCTCGGATATTACGCTGACCGCAGCCGTCTCCCCCTGCGACTATGTTTTGCAGGGCTTTGCACAGGGAAAGCGCGACGGCTGCAAGGAGTGGCCGGTCGGCGGTGAATCCATGCTCACATGGGAGGGCATACCCGTTCCGTATGTTAATTATGCTTATCAGCACCCCGACTACTGGCGCACGGTGCGGGAGGAGACAAGGGGTTCCGGCAATATACTTGCCGCGAGAAAGGTTTTTGACGACACGGAGGCGAAAAATCCGCTGCCCGAGGAGGTTATGATTCCCGTTGAAAATATACACGGGCATCTGCTGCTCATCGGCTGTGAGGACGACTGTCTCTGGAATACAGCCCGTTATATTCGGCGTATGACTGAGCGGCTCAAAGCTCGGGAGCACGACTGCACCTGCGATGCCGCAGTTTATGAGTACGGTACGCATTATGCTTTTCCCGAGTCTATGCTCAGGCAAATTATCCCCGTCTTTCCCGATTTTTTCATCGGCAGGGCATTCCTTTCCGCAAGAGAACACCCGAAAGAATGCAGACAGACGCGTGAGGATATTGACCGCCGAATGAAAAAAGCGATAAAAGAATGGATGGATGCGGAACAATAACGAAAAGGCTTATGATACCCGTATTTCGGTTCCTGTCGGCTTATGAAAAAAATTCCCAAAAAAAACAAAACAAATGTTTGCTTTTCCAGAACATTTGTGCTATACTCGTAATCGGAACAAAAAGACGGCTGCGCACCGTCCGACAACAAGGAGCCGATATGAAAGAGCTTAACAACACGCAGCGGAAAATATATGAATTTCTTGCGGAAAAGGCACAAAACGGCGTGCCGCCCACCGTACGCGAAATATGCGCGGCGGTCGGTCTGAAATCGACATCGTCGGTTCAGGCAAACCTCGACGCTCTCGAACAGGCGGGTTACATCGAACGCGACCCGATGCTCAAACGCTCGATTCGCGTAAAAGGACAGGCGGATTCCGTAACACAGGTGCCGCTGCTCGGCACGGTGACTGCGGGAATGCCGATACTTGCGGTTGAGTCCATTGAGGGGTATGTGCCGTTTCCGTCGGAGAATGCGCCCGACGAGCCGCTGTTCGCGCTCAGAGTGCGCGGCGACAGCATGATAAAAGCCGGCATTCTGTCGGGTGATATAATAATCGCAAAAAAAACACCCGTCGCGTCAAACGGCGAAATAGTAGTCGCGCTGATCGGAGAAGAAGCGACCGTAAAACGGTTTTACAAAGAGAACGGACACTTCCGCCTGCAGCCGGAAAACGATGACTACGAACCGATAATAACCGACGAGCTTTTCATCCTCGGCAAGGTTATTTCACTTGTAAGATATTTTTAACGGAGACCGAATATGGACGAAAAAATAACGGTCAGACAGTACCGCAGCGCGGACACGGACGCAATGACCGAGATATGGAACGAAGTTGTGGAGGACGGTATCGCTTTCCCGCAGCTCGATAAGCTGACGCATGAATCCGGACGTGAATTTTTTGCGTCGCAAACCTTTTGCGGTGTCGCCGAAAACGAAGAAGACGGCAAAATAACGGGTCTTTATATTCTTCACCCGAACAATGTGGGCAGGTGCGGTCACATCGCAAACGCAAGCTTTGCCGTGTCGTCTTTAAGCAGAGGAATGCATATAGGCGAAAAGCTTGTAACACACTGCCTGAATCAAGCCGCGGCGGAGGGATTTAAGCTTATGCAGTTTAATGCCGTGGTTGCGGGCAATGTTCACGCGCGGCATTTGTACGAGCGGCTCGGCTTCAGGCTCGTGGGAACGATTCCCGACGGATTTCTTCTTAAAGACGGCACTTATTCCGACATCTGCGTATATTACATCCGCACGGACAAAGAAGAAAACAAATAAACCGACACAAAAACGCGCTCCCGAGCTAAAGCCGGCAGCGCACAAAGATGTTGTAACAGCCACGGTGCAACTCGGAAACGGGTTGCGCCGTTATAGCTTTGCCCGAGGGCGGTGCGAAAACATTCGGAGCGCGAAAGCCGTTCGGGAGAAAGCGGCGCGAGAGCTGTTCGAGAGCGAAGTGAAGACTATTCGAAAGCTGCGAAAAAGCCGTCGTTTGCCGTGTTTATTTTTGAAATTCTGCCGTCTGCGGTATACGTGACACGAACGGGAGCGTCGCCGACGGAAATGTTCGCAGTATATGCTCCGCTGTCGGTTTTCGCAAAATCACGTGCAGTGAATATTCCGTCGCGAACCGCGTAGAGTATAACCGCGACGGGAGAAGCGTCGTTTATGTATTCTGCGGGAAAGCTGTCTGCTATACCGTACGCGTTTACACGTATGCCGTCCGACGAGAGCGACAGTGAAAGTCCTTCAAGCGACGGGGGCGAGGTAAATTCCATTTTTGTGTCCTCGTATGACGTGCATGTTACCTTGCAGGCAAAAGAAAAATCGCCCTTTTTCGCTTGCGCGGTCGCCGAAAAATTTTTCACAGGCTCAAAGCGCGCTGCGGACGTCATTTTGCATCCGAAAAAAGCGAATAACGGCAGCGCGGAAAGAAAAAGAGCGATAAATTTTTTTGACACGGAGAGATCACCGACCCTTACACAGTTGTAAGAATGCCTCCGACAGACAGTCCGTGATGCGCCGAACCGTTGACGCGAACGGGGTGAAGCGTTTTTCCGCTATTTCGCCCGCTCTGCCGTGCACAAACGCAGCGAGCATGAGCGCATCGAACGGCTTTGCGCCCTCTGCCGCGAGTGCCGCCGTTATTCCCGTCAGCAGATCGCCGCTGCCGCCGCGTGAAAGAGAGGTTGACCCCGTTGTGTTTATGTACACCTCGCCCTCGGGCGACGCTATTGCGGTGTTTACGCCCTTGAGCAGAACAAAAACACCGTGCTTGCGTGCAAAAGCCGCGGCGATATTTTCTCTGTCTGCGTTGACCTCCTCAACCGTTTTGCCCGTAAGACGGCTCATTTCGCCGGGGTGCGGGGTAAGCAACACGGTGCAGGAGACATTCTCCAACAAATCTATATGCTTCGCCAAAATATTTATGCCGTCCGCGTCAATTATCAGCGTTCCGCGGTATTCGTGAAGAAGCGTGCCGAGCACCGTTTGCGCGCCGATGCCCGTGCCGAGTCCGCAGCCGAATGCAACGGAGTCGTATTTTGCGACTTTTTCCGAAATGACGCATGCTTCGGAGCTGTCGATTGAGCCGTTTTCGTCGGCGGAAACCGGCATGTGAATACATTCGGGGACAGCAGAGCAGATTATTTCCCGACATACGTCTGGGTATATCGCGCACACAAGTCCCGCCCCCGACGAAACCGCGCCCATTGCCGCTATGACGGCGGCTCCGGGCATGTTTTTGCTGCCTGCGATTATTGCGGTCTTGCCGAAGGTGCCCTTATTCGAATCAAACGGACGCGCGGGGAGTTTTTGCCGCAGCTCCGACGGAGTGAGCGAGAACAATCCGCTTGTCGTCGATATGTTGATACCTATCGGTATGACGGTGACTTTGCCGCAGCAGTCCGAGTACGGCTTGTACACGTGTTCTTTTTTCAGACAGAGCATGGAGAGCGTTTCGTCCGCTTTAAAGCAGTCCTCCGCGATTCCGCCGACCGATACACCGGACGGCAGGTCGACGGCGAGCTTTACGGCATTCGAGCGCATGCACAGCGCGTTTACCTCCCGAACCTGCGCGGGCAGCTGTCCCGTAAAGCCTATGCCGAAAACGGCATCGACCGTTATGTCGGCATTCAGTATTGCGTCGGCGGCAGCCGTTCGGTCGTTTTCGAATACAATCACCTTCGTGTCTGAGCCGAGCATTTCACGGCGGCTTTCCGAGAGATTGTCGCTCGGAGAATCAAACAGCTTTATGACCGTAACGCTCTTGCATGCGGAAGTCAGATGACGTGCGATAACAAAGCCGTCGCCGCCGTTTTTGCCCTTTCCGCAAAGGATGACCGCCCTGCGGACATCGGGGTGCTCTCTGAGTATGTATTCGGCGCAGCCGCTGCCCGCCTTTTCCATCATGCTTTCGTATGACAGTCTCTTGCGGTTTGCGTACATTTCCACCGCGCGTATTTTTTCGGGTGTAAGTATGATCAATGTGCCTCATCTCCGAACGCTTTCAGTAATAATCACCCGTATTTTAACACAGTAAATCGGTCGTTAACAAGTCTTTTTTGCGGTAAAGCCGCGACAATCGTAAAAAAACACTTCCTTTAATAAAATGTTAACAAATTATGCCTTGACTGTAAATGGATATTCGCTTAAAATAGCTTTAAAAAATCGTAAAAGGGGAGTTCGTTATGGACTTAAGCTCAATTGTCTCCGCAAAGGACAAGGCAGCAAAATATATGCTTGATGAAATTACGCATATATGCAAAACATTTGAAAAAAGAGATCCCGGCTCAAAGGGTGAAAAGCAGGCATGCGAATACATGGCAGAGGTTCTGAAAAAGGACTGCGGCTGCGAAAAAGCCGATGTTGAATCCTTTAAGGAAAATCCCGGTTCGTTCTACGGCTGGATTTACATAACCATTACGGCGGTGCTGCTTGCATTTGTTCTCTATTTCTTCGCGCCTGCGGTCAGCATTGTGCTTGTCGTTTTCGGTCTTGCCGTCGGCTTCCTTCAGTTCGGTCTTTACAAAAAGCTCGTTGACCCGCTCTTCCCCGAAAAGACGGGACACAACGTAACCGCAATCAAAAAGTGCAAGGGTGAGACAAAACGCCGCATTATTTTCAACGGTCATCCGGACGCTGCGTGGGAGTGGCCCGTAAACTATCTTCTCGGCGGAGTCGGCTTTGAGAGCCACGCTCTTATCTGCGGCGCGGGAGCCATTTATCTTATCGTAATTTCCGCAATAAAGCTTGCGTCACCCGATGCAACGTACCTTAAAACGCTCGGTCTTATCACGCTTGTGTTTGTTCCGTTCTGGATCGGACTTTATTTCATGTGGAACAAGAAGCGCGTTGTCGACGGCGCAAACGACAACCTTTCCGGCTGCTATATGGGCATTGCCATTCTCAAGGCTCTTAAGGACGAGGGCATTGAGCTTGAAAATACCGAAATCGGCGTTGTGCTCACAGGCTCGGAGGAAGCGGGACTTCGCGGTTCAAAGGCATGGTGCGAGGCACACAAGGGTGAATACGACGACGTTCCCACGTTTATCTATTCTTACGATACTATCCACGACCCCAAATATCTTATGACAAACTATCGCGACCTTAACGGCACCGTTGCCGCAGACGTTGATGTATCCGACCTGTTCATGGAGAGTGCTGAGGAGCTCGGCATCGGCTGCAAAAAGGGCATGGTTCCTCCGCTCGGCGGCGCGACCGACTCCGCAGCTTTTGCTCAGGGCGGTTTCCGCGTAACGGGTATAACGGGTCTTAACCACAAGCTCGAAAGCTATTATCACACAAGACGCGATTCTTACGACAACATGAATCTCGAGGGACTCGCGGATTGCTTTGCCGTAAGCGTTAAGGTGCTCGAAAAGTTCGACGGCGGCGCAAAGCAGAAATAAAATTTCGGCTGCGGTCGAGTGTATATGAATCGGACTGCTGCTGCAGGTAGGTGCGGAATCGGAGTGTCCCGCCTGTCTGCGGCAGCTTTTTCGTCGGAAAACAATTTCGGCACCGTTTCTTGATTTTGAGTGTATGAAGTGGTAAAATTACAGTGCATATTTTAAGCTGACGGGCGGCATGGGTTCGACTTCCGTCAGCTTACCGGAGGGAAGACAATGAACGGAACACAGGCAAAAAAACGCATAGACGAGCTGACGGAAACGCTGAATCATTTGAGCTATCGGTATTATGTCGAAAACGAGAATGATGTTTCGGACTATGAGTACGACATGATGTCGCGTGAGCTTATCGAACTGGAAAACGAATTTCCCGAGTTGAAGCGTTCCGATTCTCCCTCCGCGCGTGTCGGCGGCGAAGCCGAAAACACCTTTGAGAGCGTAACGCACGAGGTGCGCATGGAGAGTCTTCTCGACGCGTTCGATTTCGGTGAAATAGAGGATTTTGACAAACGCGTTACCGAAGCTGTCGGCGATACGGGTTACGTCGTCGAACCGAAGATAGACGGACTGTCCGTGTCTCTCGAATACACCGACGGCGTGCTTACCCGCGGGTCGACGCGCGGCGACGGCGATGTCGGCGAGGATATAACCGAAAATCTGAAAACCGTTAAAACGATTCCGCTTCGGCTGCGCGAGGCACTGCCCTTTATAGAGGTTCGCGGTGAGGTTTATATGCGCCGCGACGTGTTTTTTGAACTTGTAAAGAAGCAGGAGAATGCGGGCGAAAGGCCGTTTAAGAATCCGAGAAATGCGGCTGCGGGGAGTCTGCGTCAGAAGAATCCGTCGGTTACCGCACGGCGCAAGCTCAGTATTTTTGTCTTTAACGTTCAGCGGATAGAGGGCGCGGAGATAACAGGGCACAGGCAGAGTCTTGAGCTGCTGCAGCGTCTCGGCTTTGTTACCGTTCCGTTTTTTACTCCGTGCAAGGACATTGCGCAAGCGGAAAAGGAGCTGGAGCGAATAGGCTCCGTGCGCAGTGAGCTTGAATTTGATATCGACGGAGCGGTAATTAAGGTCGACGACCTTGAAAAAAGAAAAAAGCTCGGCAGCACGGCTAAATTTCCGCGCTGGGCGATTGCTTATAAATATCCGCCCGAGGAAAAGGATACGGTGCTGACCGATATCGAGGTATCGGTCGGGCGCACGGGAGTACTTACGCCCACTGCATGCTTTGAGCCTGTTTTTCTCGCAGGCTCGACTGTCTCACGCGCAACCTTGCACAATCAGGAACAGATAGACCGTCTCGGTCTGTCGATAGGAGATACCGTAACGGTTCGCAAGGCGGGAGACGTCATACCCGAAGTTGCGGCGGTGAAAATGCACAATGACGCGTCACCCGTGTTCAAGATGCCCGATACATGTCCGTCGTGCGGAGCGAAAGTGTTCCGCGACGAGGGCATGAGTGCGCTAAAGTGCCGAAATCCCGAATGCCCCGCGCAGCTTCTGCGCAATCTTATACATTTCTGTTCACGCGATGCCATGGACATCGAGGGCATGGGCGATGCGGTTTGCGAAACGTTTATAAACAGTGGTATGATTCATGACGCAGCCGACATATATACACTGAATGCGGACATGATAGCTTCACTTGACCGTCACGGCGAAAAGTCCGCGTCAAATCTTATCAATTCGATAGAAAAATCAAAAAGCAACGACCTTTCAAGGCTTATTTTTGCTCTCGGTATTGACAATATAGGAGCGAAGGCTGCAAAGCTGCTCTCCGCTTCATTCGGTTCTCTTGACGCGGTTATGAATGCGTCCGAGGACGATATTCTTAAGATAGACGGTTTCGGCAAAGTCATGTCGCAGAGCGTTGCCGAGTTCTTCTCACTGCCCGGCACAACGGCTCTTGTCGCGCGTCTTAAGAAAAACGGAGTGAACATGACGAGCCTTGCCGATACGACCGATACGCGCTTTGCGGGTATGACGTTCGTTCTTACCGGCGCGCTTTCCGACTTTACGCGGGACGAAGCAACCGAAATAATCGAGCGTTTCGGCGGCAAGGTGTCATCCTCCGTATCAAAAAAGACGGGCATGGTGCTCGCAGGTGAAAACGCGGGCAGCAAGCTCAGAAAAGCAAACGAACTCGGTATTCGCGTTATCGACGAAAAGCAATTCGCCGAAATGATAAGCTGACGGGAGTCGAACCCATACCGCCCGTCAGCGCGGGTGAGTTTATGCTGTCCGTAAGCTTACTTCTTGCCGTGCTCAAGCAGTGTGCCGTTATAAAAAGCGTCACGGAACCAAATGCTTTTCGCTTCAAAGCTTTTGCCCTTGAGATAATTCAGTATTCCCGCATCGGTTTTGAAGTCAAATACGGTTTTATAAGAATACAGACACTGCTTTTTGTAGCCGCCGTATTTTTTGTTTTGCGCGTTGGTGCCGTATTTGCCGTCGCCGAGCAGAGGGCAGCCGATTGATGCCATATGCGCTCTTATCTGATGAGTGCGTCCCGTCAGCAGGTCGACTTCGGTCAGCGTTATGCCGTTTTTTGAGTCGAGCACGGTGTATTTTGTCCTTATTTCACGCGCTCCGGGTTCGGGAGATGAGAGCACCGTCACCTTGTTTTTCTTCTCGTCCTTTGTTATATACCCGTGAAGAACCGCGCTTTTTTCGCTCGGACAGCCGATAAGAAGGCACAGGTACAGCTTTTTTATTTCTCTGAATTTTATTTTTTCGTTTAATATGCGCAGCGACTCCGCGTTTTTTGCAGCCATGACGATGCCGCCCGTGTTGCGGTCGATTCGGTTCGCGAGCGCGGGAGTGAACGACACTTCGTTCTTCGGGTCGTATTCGCCCTTTTCGTAGAGGTATCGCTGCACGCGGCAGATGAGCGTGTCGATGTATTCGCCTTCGTCGGGGTGCGAGAGCAGTCCGGCTTTTTTGTCGAGCAGCATAATGTTATCGTCCTCGTACAGTATATCAAGACTTTTTCCCGCGCCGAGAAAAGAGTATCTTTCTTCTTTTTCGACAAAAAATTCGTCGTTGATATACATGTCTATGCTGTCGCCCTCTTTGAGACGGGTAGCAATATCCGCCTTTTTGCCGTTGAGCTTGATTCTTTTCAGGCGCAGGTACTTGTACATCAGCGTTTTCGGCAGCGACGGAAGTGCCTTGGAGATGAATTTGTCGAGCCGCTGACCCGCGTCGTTTTTTTCTATGATATAATTTCGCATACCGATTGACCCTTTGAATGTTTTTGTACATGATACATCATTTGACATTTTTTTGCAATGCTTTTGTATGTCTGACGGAGACTGCCTGTCGGGGAATTTAAAAACACCTCCGAACCCGCATTTTACGGAGCGCGGTTTCGGAGATGCCGTATATTATTCAGCTTCTTTTTGACCAGGTTGACGGCATTGCCGCAATAAGAAGGGGGAATATTTCAAGCCGACCGAGCAGCATTGCGACCGACAGCACGAAAGTCGAAAACGGCGAATAGCACGAGAAGTTCAGCATGGGGCCGACCTTTGCGAGACCGGGACCGATGTTATTGAAGCATGACGCGACGGCGGAGAAGTTCGTTTCGAAATCAAAGCCGTCTGTAGTGACGGTCAAAAGTATCGTCAAAAAGCATACCGAGTACACCGCAAGGTAGCTGCCCGTGTTTGATACCGTTGCTTCGTCGAGCGGCTTGCCCTCAAAGCGTATAATGCGTACGCTTCTCGGATGCAGCAGCTTTACAAATTCGCGCTTGATCATTTTGAAGATTATTATAACGCGCGACACCTTGAAGCCGCCGCCCGTTGAGCCTGCACACGCGCCTATCATCATAAGAATGAGAAGTACTGTTTTTGAAAGCGACGGCCAGCGGTCAAAGTCGGCAGTTGAATATCCCGTTGTGGTGATGATTGACGATACCTGAAAAGCCGCATCGCGCAGTGCTTTTGAGAACGAGCCGCTCATTGAAAGGATATTTGCGGTTATCATTGCGGTCGATGCGCCGACTATGCC
>CAVFAD010000020.1:11966-33402 GCA_963620305.1 Bacteroidaceae bacterium
GCCGAGGTATGTCCAAAATTCGCTGCTTTTTGCCGCAGTGCGAAAACGCTTTATGAGAATCAGGTAGTAGATGTTGAAGTTGACGCCGAACAGGAACATGAAAATTGTTATTACCCATTGCAGATACGGATTGTAGCCTGCAATGCTGTCGGCTTTGATGCCGAAGCCGCCCGTGCCCGCCGTGCCGAAGGCATGCAGCAGCGATTCAAACAGCGGCATGCCGCCGAGACACAGCAAAACAACGAGCACGGCAGTCATCACAATGTATATGATGTAAAGTATACGCGCCGTGTCCTTTGCTTTCGGGACGAGCTTGCCGACGATAGGACCGGGCATTTCGGCTCGCATTATGTGCAGCGATCTGTCCGACAGATTTGTGAACATCATGACAAACACGAGCACTCCCATGCCGCCGACCCAGTGCGTAAAGCTGCGCCAGAACAGCAGCCCCTTGCTCATTGCCTCCACATCGGTGAGAATTGACGCACCCGTGGTGGTAAAACCGCTCACGGTTTCAAAAAACGCGTCGATATACGACGGTATTTCGCCCGAAAGGTAAAACGGCAGAGCACCGACGGCAGAGGCTGCCACCCATGCGAGAGCGACTATAGCAAAGCCTTCCTTTGCAAAAATGACGCCGTTTTTTGTGCGGCACAGCAGCGTCAGCGCAATGCCGATGCCGAGCGAAACGGCAACCGTTATGCCGAAAGCGGGCAGCGTGTCCTCTCTGTAGTATGCGGCACATGCCGTCGGCAGGAGCAGAAGTGCCGCGATCGCTATCATAATACGTCCGAGTATGTTAAAAACCATTTTTCGGTTCATTGTTTTTTCTCCTAACAGGCAAATATGATGCCGTGTCGGCTTACTGAAGTATATCCGACAGATCCGTAAGATGCAGTTCGTCCGCAATGACGACCACGCGGTCGCCCGGCAGAATGAAGTCGTCGCCGGTCGGAATTATTGATTTTTTGCGTCTTATTATGCCGCCTATAAGAATGTTTTTGCGCAGGTTGAGATTTTTGAGCGGTACCTCCGCAGCGGGGAAGTCGTTCGTCACGGTGAATTCAACCGCCTCGACCGAGCCGTCCATGAGCTTATAAAGCGTTTCGACTCGGCTGCCCTGTGCATTCGCTATCATTCGCGCGTAGCGTACTATTACTTCGCTCATCATGTGTTTCGGTGAAACCACGCAGTCGAGTCCGAGCTTTTCGGCGATTTGACCGAGGCCCTCGCTGTTGACCTTTGCGATTATTTTCGGCACGTTCTGCGACGCGGCAAAGAACGAAAACAGTATGTTTTCTTCGTCCATGCCCGTGAGCGCGACAAAGGCATCGGTGTTTTTTATGCCTTCTTCTATCAGCATATCGTGTTCCGCACCGTCGCCGTTTATCACCGGGACGCTCGGCGGAAGAAGCTTTGCAAGCTCCGCGCATTTTTCAAGGCTCTGTTCGATTATTTTGACCGATATCCCCGCCGCTGCAAGACGTTTTGCAAGATAGTATGCCGTGCGTGAACCGCCCAAAATCATTATGCTGCGCGTGTGCTTTTGTGTAAGGCGCAGATTTTTCAGAAGCTTCTGTGTTTCCTGCGGCGAAGCCGTGATGCCTATTTTATCTCCGCTTTTCAGCACAAAATTACCGTCGGGTATGAATACGTCGCCGCCGCGCTGAACCGCGCATACAAGGAACGTGCATTTGTATTTTTCGCGAAGCTCGCAAAGACGCTGACCGTCAAGCGGCGAATCGGGCTTTAGGCGCAGCTCTGCCATTTCAAAGCTGTTGCTCGAAAAAGTTTCTATTTTTACGGATGCGGGCAGGTCGAGCATGTTGAAAAGCTCACGCGCCGTTACGGCATCGGGGTTTATCGCCTTTGAAAGCTCGAGATTGCTGCGGATGAAGCTTTTTTCGCGGTCGTTGTATTCCGCCTTGCGGATTCTCGCTATAGTGTGCTTTGCGCCGAGCTTTCGCGCAAAGAAGCAGCTCAGCATGTTAAGCTCGTCCGAATCGGTTACCGCAATGAAAATATCCGCTTTTTCCGCTTCCGCCTCCGACAGAGTTTCGTACGCGGCGCAGCTGCCCGACACTCCGCGTATGTCGAATGCGGTCACGGTCTTTTCGAGAATTTCGGGTGAAATGTCGACCGCCGTTATGTCATGTCCCTCGCTCAGAAGGCTCTCTATCAGAACGGTTCCGATTTTTCCGCATCCCGCAACGATAATATCCATACAGTTTTTCTCCTTTTCTGTTGCTTCTCGGAATTATACACCTACGCTTTTAAAATTTCCACTGTTATAAACAAAATTTATTGCAGATGAATAAAAAAACCGTATTTTCCGTCATTTTACAGTCGAAAGACGGAAAAAAGACTTGCCGAACAGTCCCGTAACTGATAAAATAACAGTATACGGAGGTTTTAAGACTGTTTTACGCAAACCGTGCTTTAATGATACGACTGAAAATGTTTACGGGTGGATTGTTTTTTATGAAAATGAAAGTGAAAAAAGCATTGGGCATTGTGCTTGCCGTTATAAGCCTTTGCCTGCTGCCGCTGCAGGCAGCCGCCGCATCTATCGGCGATGTCGACCTTGACGGCAGCGTTACCGTCGGCGACGCGCGTACCGTGCTTCGCTGTGCGGTCGGACTTGAAGCTCTTTCCTCGGAGGCGCAGAAGCTTGCGGACACGGACGGGGACGGCTCCGTGACGGTCGCCGACGCACGCGCGGTTCTTCGAATCGCCGTGGGTCTCGGTTCGGTGTTCGGCGCCGCGCTTTACAGTCAGGCGCATAAGTATTGGCGTGCAAGCTTTGACGATATAGCGGAATTTAACATTATTTATGCTAATCTGCTGTATAAGAATGCGTCAAAATGGTGCTGTTATTATTCCGTGAACGCGGTATTCCGTCCCGCACTCAAGCAGGCAGGGTACACGGAGGCGGAAATAGAGCGCATCGCTCCTACGTATTTCGAACCCGAAAGGCTTCAAAAAATAGAGGAATACAACATACTTTTTAAGAACTACGGCAAAAAATTCGGTTTGCTGAAAAATGAGTACAAGGTCTTTGTGCCGTCCGTTCTTATGGACTATTATTACCGCACTCCCTCAGCCTGCACGGTCTACACGCTTCACGAGTTTTTCGATGACATTATCGAGCAGGATATGTACTATCCCTCGTCAAATGCGTCGAGCTATAAGCCTGAGGTCGGAGATATGCTGTTTATGAGCAACAAGAGCAGCACATACCATAACGGAATCCCCACCATTGACCATACCGCGCAGATTATAGAGGTGTACGATGACGGCACGTTCTTATGTACGGAGGCGAGCATAATAGACCCGACCGATACAAACGATGTCATTCCGCGTGTCAGAGAAAGAAAGTATTTTTACAATTCCTCTTTAGGCACGTACCAGTATGAGAAAAATTCCATCGTTTTCGTGCTGACCGCAGTCAAACCCAACCTTGCGCACGACAGCTGAACGGCTGAAACACGGTAAACAAAACTGATAAAAAATCAAAATGCCGCCGGTTCGAAAGAGCCGTACGGCGTTTTGTTCGTTTTAGTTGTCAAAAATCAAAGTCATCGGGAAATTCTTCCGAGAATGCTCTGCATATGCGTTCAAAGACATCGTCGTCGTCCACGGTTTCGTACGTCTCGGCTGCGCCGTCCTCTGCAATACGCAGAATGACAATGTCACCCGTGTCGGCTTCGCACAGCGCGGCATATTCGCAGCCGCCTACGGCTGTCATTTCGATAAAATCGAACAGAGCGGTGTTTCCGTCGTCGTCGCTCAGCACCGTGAACCCGTCGCGTTCGCCTGTTTTTTTGAATATCATATAAAAACCTCCGCAGCGCAAATCACGGTAATTGTACTGCGGATTGTTTGTTTTGTCAATTTCCCGCTGCGGAGATGCGGATGTTTTCGTATTTGCCGCCGCAGACCTCCGATACGATATCGCTTATTTTCAGCACATTGCCGTCGGTCAGCGCGTCGGGCGAAACAACGACATTTACCGAATCCTCCGAAATGACTGCCACGCATTCGCTGCCGGTGGCGGCGGATACAAGTCCCTCAAGATTTGTTTCGGCAGAAGCGGTGTTCGCAATTTCCTCAATGGCAGCAGAGGCTTTTGCCGCAGTGTCGGTGCCGTCTCCCGCGCTTGCCAAAACGGCTTTAAGCTCTTCCGTCGACTTGTCGCGCCGTGCGTTTCGCGTCATCCTGACCGAAGCAAAATAATCGCCGTCCGCCTGCGTTTCGGCTTCGGCATTGACATATTCCGCGTTTCCGCTTTTTTCCGTGCCTTCGGTGATGCTTGCCGCACCCTCGGGTGAAAGCTGCCTGTCGGTGCCGGTATAGTACCAGTTCGCGAACACGGCAAGACCGAGCATTACCGCAAGTCCCGCAAGAATGAGTTGACGTTTTCCGAGTAATAAATGCATAAGATGACCTCCTGAAGCCGAGTGCCGAACAAACCGTTTTTCGGATACCGCCTTTAAGCCTAACATGTGATGTCGGTCGGTTTATCCCGAAGCGATAGCTTTGCGTCGGTACGCGGTTTTTGTAAATTATTTTGTTTTTTCCGCCGCCTTTGCCACATACACTCTGTTGGACGGTATTCCGAGCGCGGCGCAGATAAGGGAAGTGACATTTTCCCTTACGGCAGCACTGCCCGCGCCCTCGCAGCTCACCCCCACTCCTTTTACGGCGGGACAAACGGCACGCAGGCGCAGTCCGACGGTGCTGCCGTCTTCCTTTACCGTGACGTATTCATTTTTTTCCGCTCCGTCCTTTGTTTCGCTGTCCGTTGCGTATATGTTTTCCCATGTGCCGTCGAGAGTTACCATCACGTTGACCTTTCCGACGCCGCTGACCACCGACAACAGCTTCTCGAGCCGCTGTTCGAGCTCGTTTTCGGCATCCGTGCCGTATGGCATCGCTTCGGTGTCTGCGGCAGTTTTTTCGGAAGACCCCGATTCGGAAACGAGCAGAAGCAGCATCCCGAGAATCCCGATGCCGATAACGGCAAGCATGCGCTTATCCTTTTTCAGCTTATTGAAAAAATCCGCATTTTTCATTTCTTTACCACCTCAAAATCGGGCATAAAGCCGAGCTCCTTTTCGAGCGCAAATGCAATTTCGTCAAGGTTTTCGGGACGTTCCGAAAATTGTATCCGTACACGTTCTATGTTTATGACGAAATCTTCTCCGATATCAGTATTCAGCGAAATATTGTACGGAATATCCGTGAGCCGTGTTATTTTCGCATCGAGCGCATCGGTTATCTTTTCTTCGGCGGCTTTTGCGAATGCGTCGGCATTTTCGGCAACATCGGGCGTTTCGAAGCCCGAAAAAATGTCGAGCAGGGCACGCGCGTCGCTGTTTTTGCCTATCACGCCGAAAACGGGAGCGACGACGCACAGCGTCATAAAAACGGACAGCGCAGCCTTTGCCGATTTCGAAATGCGTCCCGACGGCAGCAGAAAAGTGACGGCTGCAAGCGCAGCGGAAACAAAAAGCAGCATCAGCGCAAAGCTTTTAATTTTATCCATAACCCCTCCGAAAGAGTATGTTTTTTTTGCACGAGCCGACGGGCGGCAGGCGGTCGGACTCCGTCGGCTTGCCGCAGGTCTTGTTTTTTCGTGATTTTGTGCGGCTATTTCGAAAGCGTCAGAACGATGGCGGTGCTCACGGTGAATACAAACGCATTGAAGCACAGCACAGCCGCGTAAAGCGAAAAGATGCCGTTTACGGAATCGATAAATCCGCTTATTTTGTTCAGCGACAAAATGTCGGAAAGCACCGACAGCAGATTCAGCGAAATTTTGTATACCGCGATTTTTACGAGCGCGGGCAGGGCGATAAGCACGACTGCGGTGAGCGCGACTGCCGCTACCGAATGACGTATGAGTCCGAGCGATGCAATTACGGAGTTGAGTGCGTCGCCTATCGCACTGCCGACCACCGGTACGGAACTGCCGATTAAAAACCGCAGTCCCTTTACAGTCACCGTGTCGGCTGCCCCAGCAATAATGCCTTTTACCGACAGTACCGCCGTAAAAATGCCGCATATGAACGTCATTGCGCCGCAGGTGAGCTTATTCAGGAGAGAGCTAAGCTTTTCGCACGCGAAATACGGGTTTATGACACCCGCCGCCGCAACGGACGTTATAACGGACGCATACGACGGCAAAAGGGAAGAAAACGTACCGCTTATGCCTTGCGCGAACGCAAGCACCGCGCTGTTGAAGCTGAGTGCAAGCGTCGGCGAACCGCTCATTGCGATAACTCCGGCAAATGTCGGAACGATGCCGAGCATGAAATCCTCCGTAAGGTTTACCGCGCCCGTCACCGCCTCTGTCAGTCCGCCCGACACCGAAAGCACCGTAAACATAATGCAGGCGCATCCCGCGCATTCCGCAGTCTGCCGTACACCCTCTGTCTTTATTCCGAAGGACATTAAAAGGCTTACGGCGAGCATTACGGCAAGCACGGCGCAAAAGCTCGGCAGCACGTCGGCTGCGGAGTCGGAAAAAAGCGAAAATACCGAGCTTATCACCCGTTCGGGGGTCATGTCCGAAAGACTTTCGGCAGACTGCGTTATACCTATTGATTCCATAAGCTTTTTTGTTTCGCCGTCGATTTTGTTCCATATGTCCGCATAGTATCCGTCCGCCGTTTTGTCGGCAGCCGATGCCGTCGGCATCAAACAGACGGTCAGGAAAAATGCCGTCGGCAATAATGCAAGCAGCAGTATGACTGTCTTTTTCATTGATATTACACTCCCGCCGCCGCAGCGATAAGCTGCAGTACTGCCTTAAACAGAGGAACCGACGCGGTGAACACCGATACCGTTCCGAAAAGCTCTATTTTTGTGCCGAGTGCCGACTGTCCCGAGTCGCGGCACATGTCCGCGCAGATTTCGGTGATGAGAGCGAGTCCGAGCACCTTGAGCAGTATTTCGAGATAATCTCCCTGTATTCCCGCCGTGCCGATAAGCTCCGATATCAGCGTTTTGAGCTGCTTTATTTCGGGCATCATTACAAAAAAGAGTGCAATGACCGCGCTTATTTCGCACAGCGGACACATTTCTGGCTTGTACCGCTTCAAAAGCAGATACAGCACCGATTCACATACGGCAAGACCCGCGAAACGCGCCGTCACAGCTCAAACACCGTCCTCAGATAATCGAAAAACGTGCCGATATAAGGGAGTATCATCATCAGTACGATTATTATTCCCGCGAGTGTCGTTATCATTGTGTACTCCTCACGCCCGGAGCGCGTGAGTACCTGATTTATTACCGCTACGATAAGACCGACAGCCGCGATTTTGAAAATGATGTCAATGTTCATTTGCGTCCTCCGCTTTACACAAGAATTATAAACAGCGCCGCCGCGCCGAGAAAAGACAGTCCTGCCGCCGCGCCGCCGTTTTTCGCAAAACGGGTCGATTCCTCTCTTGCCGTTTCGGTAAGAAGAGCGGCATGCTCGGCGAGCCTTTTTGATACTTCCTTTGATGTCGACGAGTCAAAACATTCGCATGCGGCAAGAAATATTTCACGTTCGTCGCGCAGCAGTGCCGATATTCCGCCGCTGTTCATCGCGCATTCTTTCCACGCCGTCTGCAGCTCGCGTCCGTCCGAGAGCTCGCGCAGCAGCGCATTCGGAAAATCAAAGGCTGCATATTTCCGCTTTTGCGAAATATAGTTCATTGCTTTGTATATATCCGTTCCTGTTTCCGAAATAAAGCGCGCGGTATCGTTTAAAAGCGCGGCAAGCAGCATACACAAATCAGAGCGTCTTTTTATCGCCGCCGCATACATCGCCCCCGCAAGCGCGGTCGGTGCACACAGAAGAAGCAGTCCCGTATAGCGCATATTTCACCTCCGAAAAAGAATATTCGCGCAGTGTTCTGCCGGGTGACGTGCCGTCGAGGAAAATCACGCGGTCGAAAATCCCCTCCGCAAACAGTATTTTGAACTGTTCGCGGCGCACGAGCTGCTTAAGGCTGCCCGCGTGCATGCTGGCGATAAATTTCACTCCGCTGTTAAGACATGCCCTTACCGCTTCGCTTTCGCCGTCCGTACCTATCTCGTCGCAAATGACGTATTCGGGCGACAGGAGCCTTACGGCGCGCATGATGCCTGCCGCTTTTGTCACTCCGCCGATGATATCGACGTTCGGCAGCGAAATTTCGGGTGCGCCCCGTCCGAAAAGCTCGCGCCGCTCATCGACTGCGCAGACGCGCCGCCCCGCTTCGGCAAGCTGCCTTATCGCTTTTTTCAAAAGCGTTGTTTTTCCGCTGCCGGGTTCGCCTGCAATGAGAAGTCCGTTTTCCGCTGCCGTAAAATATCCCGTATCGCCTCCCGCCGTGCCGCCTTGCACCGTGTGCGGAATGCGAATATTGACCGATGTGACTCCTCTGACGGTGAGCGTGCCGCCGTCGCCCGCTTCGCCGCCGAGTCCCATACGTATCCCTCTGCCGAAGGTTATGTAGCCGTTTTTTATTTCTTCCTCATGCGCAAAAGGCGACCAGTCTGCGGCTTTCATTACGGTAAATTCCGTCTCCTCCGACGTGGGGCGCAGACTTTCGCGGGGGTTGTCCGAAAAAGTGCCGAGCTCGGTGACATATTTCGTCCCGCTGTCCGTTGTGAACGAAGTGCCGCCGTTTGCGTACAGCCGCACTTCGTATACTCTGCCGTTAAAACGGTTCGCCGCGCATCGCGCCGCATGGCATATTCTGTCGGGTAAGACCGCCGTTGCTTCGTCTATTAAAGAGTAATAATTCGACATTTTTATCATCACTATCCACTAAAAATGTGTAAAATTTGTAACAAAATTATCGTTTGATGTATTTTAATTGACAAAATAGTTGCTATCGGTTATAATCATATTGCGTGCGTCTCCGTTTTTGACCGGAGACTGCCCCGACTGAAATTAAGTCATCGCGGGAAGGTTCATTTCGGGATGCTGTTTTTCGAATGCCGAGTCTTGCGGCGGCTGCCGTCAGTAAATATATACTGCCGTTTTTCCGTCAGTATGAGCCGAAAACTCAGGAAAAGTTTTTTTCGGCAGCGGCATTTAAGGTGTGTCGGGCGCGTTTTCTGCGGACATCACCGCAGCACTGCGCATGCGGCTTTTATTCTCAATAATTTGCAGGCGGATGTGCCTAAAGGGATAGCGGCGCGGCTTTTTGTCGGCTGCTTGGGCACTGCTGCTTCGGATCGGCGGTCGGTATCGCGCCGACTTATCCGTTTATGAAAATGAAGGAACAGAGGGATTCACATCGAAGCTCGGAAAAGACGTGTCTTTTCTCCGAGAGCGGGAAGTGGACCCAAGGGGAGAAACTCAATAATGAAAGAGCAAAATAATATTTCCTGCGGCAAAAAGAAGCGATCGCTCTTCGACTCTTTTTATGCTGCATCGTTTTTGCTGATGTTTTGTGACATCGTTGCTTCGGCGATGTCCTACTATGTTGCGCTTTGGATCAGGTACGACTGCAGGTATTCCGAAGTACCTCGCGACTTTTTCAACGCGTGGCTCGGATTTATGCCTGTTTATGCCGTCGCATGCGTGCTCGTGTTCGGCGCATTCAGGCTTTATCGCAGTGTTTGGAGATTTGCAAGCTTTTCCGAGCTTGAAAGAACGGCAATAGCATCGTTGATACTCGGCGCATTTCATGCGGTCGGGATCACGGTGCTTTTCGGACGTATGCCGATTTCGTATTATATCGGCGGTATTATGATTCAGTCGATAATTTCGCTTTCGGTGCGGTTTGCGTACCGCTTTGTTCACCTGGAGCGCAACAGACTGTCGTGGAAACAGACCGGCAGCACGGCAAGCCGTGTTATGCTCATCGGCGCAGGCTCCGCAGGCAGAATGATTCTGCGCGACCTGCAGAGCGCAAAAGAAGTTAACGACCGCGTGTGCTGTATTATCGACGACGACAAGAACAAGCGCGGCTGCTATATCGACGGCGTTCAGATAGTCGGCGGCAGGGACGATATTCTGTACAATGTAAAAAAGTACGGAATCGAAAAGATTTTTCTTGCCATTCCGAGCGCGACTGCCGAACAGCGCAGAGATATTCTCGATATCTGCAAGGAAACAAGCTGTGAATTGAAGAATCTGCCCGGCATATTCCAGTTTGTAAACGGAAACGTCGACGCAAGCCAAATGAAGGATGTCGCCGTTGAGGATTTGCTCGGACGCGAACCCGTCAAGGTGGACATGAATGAAATCTATTCTTTTATCAAGGGCAAGGTCATTCTTGTTACGGGCGGCGGCGGTTCTATCGGCAGTGAGCTGTGCCGTCAGGTCGCTTCGCATGAGCCTAAACAGCTTATCATATTTGATATTTACGAAAACAACGCGCATGCCATTCAGCTTGAGCTGCGCGACAGATACCCGGAGCTGGATCTTGCGGTTCTTATCGGCTCCGTCAGAGACAGCCGACGCATAAATCAGGTCTTCAAAAAGTACAGACCCGATGTCGTGTACCATGCGGCTGCGCACAAGCATGTACCGCTTATGGAGGACAGTCCGTGCGAGTCCGTAAAAAACAATGCCGTCGGCACATACAAGACGGCATATGCCGCCGTTACGAACGGCTGCAAGCGTTTTGTTCTCATATCGACCGACAAGGCGGTAAATCCCACGAATATAATGGGCGCGTCGAAGCGTCTCTGCGAGATGATAATCCAGACATTCGACCGCAAAATACGCGACGGGAAGACCGACGAGCTGCAGATGCTTCGGGTTCATACCGAAAATGGGTGCGCCGATGCTGCCAACGTCGGCGAAGTACGCGAGTACGCAAAAACGGAATTTGTGGCGGTGCGTTTCGGCAATGTTCTGGGCAGCAACGGCTCTGTTGTCCCGCGTTTTAAGGAGCAGATTGCAAAGGGCGGCCCCGTTACGGTGACGCATCCCGATATAATCCGCTACTTTATGACAATCCCCGAGGCGGCATCGCTCGTGCTTCAGGCGGGAACATATGCAAAGGGCGGCGAAATATTTGTTCTTGACATGGGTTCTCCCGTGAAGATTGACACACTGGCGCGAAATCTTATCAAGCTGTCCGGACTGCGTCCCGACATTGACATAAAGATTGAGTACACGGGTCTTCGTCCGGGCGAAAAGCTTTACGAAGAAAAGCTGATGTCCGAGGAGGGTATGCGCACCACACCGAACCACCTTATACATATCGGAAAGCCCATTCCGTTCGACACCGATACGTTTTTGGGACAGCTTCGCATGCTCACCGATGCTGCGTATGACGGCAGAGAAGACGAAATACGGACGCTCGTCGGAAGCGTAGTAAACACATATCACCCCGCCGGCAAGCACGGCTCCGAAAACAAGGGCGCGGTATTCGAAGAACAGGCGGCACTTGCGGAAAACAGCGAAAAGCTGCATGTGCACCTCGCGGCGGAATGACGGACAGCGCTTTCCGCACGCGAAACCGAACGCGAAAAAAAGCAAAAATAAATAAACCGCAGAACAAAGCGGAAATACAGAAGAATTATCCGAATTTTTACCGAGTATCATTTCAAACAAAAAGGGGTTATTGCCATGTCGGAAAGCACGGGAATGATTCCGCTCGGTTCTCCCGATATAATCTGCGATAAAAACAGGTAACGGGACATAAAAAAGCCTTGCGGCAGAATGGAGTTTTTTGAGGTAATTATGGAATTTCAACCGTTTAAAAAGAAAGTTTGGCTTGCAACGCCGACAATGCACGGCGAAGAGCTGAAATATATGACAGAAGCATACGAAACCAACTGGATGTCCACGGTCGGTGCAAACATCAACGAAGTCGAGCGTATTGCCGCCGAAAAAGCCGGCATGAAATATGCCGTCGGTCTTTCGTCCTGTACCGCCGCGCTTCATTTGTGCTGTAAGCTTGCGGGGGAGAAGCTGTACGGCAAGCCTGCCGTTTCCCGCGGTTCGCTGGAGGGCAGACGGGTGTTTTGTTCGGATATGACCTTTGATGCAACGCTTAATCCCGTTGTTTATGAGGGCGGTATTCCGATATTTATTGACACCGAAGCGGATTCCTGGAATATGGATCCCGTTGCACTCGAAAAAGCGTTCGAAATGTACCCCGACGTAAAACTCGCAGTCTGCGCCGAGCTGTACGGTTTCCCGGGGCGCATAGATGAAATTAAGAAAATTTGCGAAAAGCACGGCGCACTTTTGATAGAAGATGCCGCAGAAGCAATGGGAGCAACGGTGAACGGAAAGCCGTGCGGCAGCTTCGGCGATTACGCTGCCGTCAGTTATAACGGCAACAAGATAATTACGGGCTCGTCCGGAGGCTGTCTGCTGACGAACAGCTTGGAAGATGCGAATCGCGTCCGCAAGTGGAGTACTCAGGCGAGAGAAAACGCCCCGTGGTATCAGCATGAGGAGGTCGGCTATAACTATCGCATGAGTAACGTCGTTGCAGGTGTTATCCGCGGTCAGTATCCGCACTTGAAAGAACATATAGAACAGAAAAAAGCAGTCTATGAAAGATACCGCGACGGGTTAAAAAATCTGCCTGTGAAAATGAACCCGATTACAGAGGGTACGGAACCGAACTATTGGCTGTCCGCGCTGATTATCGACAGGGAATATATGTGCAAGCAGGTCAGAGACGATTCCAAGGCTGTTTACATAAAAGAAAAAGGCAAATCCTGCCCGACAGAGATACTTGAAACGCTCGCAAGCCTTAATGCCGAGGGACGGCCGATATGGAAGCCTATGCACATGCAGCCGATGTACCGTATGCACGAGGCTGTCGGCAGAGACGGCACACTTCGCTGCCGTACAAATGCCTATATCGCAGGCGGCGTGACGGATGTCGGCGCGGATATATTTGAGCGCGGGTGCTGCCTGCCGAGCGACAACAAAATGACGGCGGCGGAGCAGGAAATTGTGATTGAGATTATTAAGGGATGTTTCGAATGAGCAAAAACAGGCATATGGGTTCTTATGAAAAGCATATAAAAAGACCTCTCGATATACTTTGCGCTTCGGCGGCTGTGATTGCGTTTTCTTGGTTGCATCTTATCCTTATCGTTTTCGGTGCAATCTTCATGCGGGGAAATCCGTTTTTTGTTCAGGACAGACCCGGAAAAGACGAGAAGATATTTAAGCTTATCAAGTTCCGCACCATGGACAACAGAAAAGATAAAGACGGAAAGCTCCTGCCGGATGAAATAAGACTGAATCGGTACGGAAGGTTTTTAAGAAGCACAAGCCTTGACGAACTTCCCGAAGCATTTAATATTTTGAGAGGGGATATGAGTGTGGTAGGTCCCAGACCGCAGCTTGTCCGGGATATGGTGTTTATGACACCGGAGCAAAGGAAAAGACACAGCGTTCGCCCCGGTCTCAGCGGCTTGGCTCAGACACGCGGCAGAAATGCCCTTTCATGGGATGAAAAGCTGAGCACCGATCTGGAGTACATAGAGAACGTCACGTTCTCGGGTGATGTCAAGATTGTATTCGACACAGTGAAGCAGGTTTTCTTCAGGCAGAAGGGATTGGAGAACAGTGATGTCAACGAGGTCGATATCGCCGACGATTTTGGGGATTACCTTTTGAAATCCGGAAGAATAACTGCGGAAGAATACGAAGAAAAACAAAAAGAAGCGCGAGAGCTGCTGGGGGAGAGACGATGCAGATAGAAGGTTGGAAATATTATAACCACGCGATGTTGCCGACATCGGAACCGCATGAAATACCGGATATGCGTCCGATTGAAAGCGGAGACATTTGGAATGCGGGGGGGGGGTACTCCTTTATTTGCAAGGTGGACAACCGATTGGGATTGCGGCTATGAGACGAACTGGTGGTATGTAATAAAAGATGAGCCTTTTGATAGGTGAAATCCGCATCATCTCCCGTGACGAGAAGAAGCAGGACTGGATGCGGCACACCTTACAGGCACAGTACCCCGACTATGCGGGCAAGGTGCAGTTTTATGTGGGAGATGTGAGAAACGTTGACTCTGTTCGTGACGTTATGTATGGGGCAAACTATGTTTTCCACGCTGCGGCACTGAAAGAAGTACCTTCCTGCGAGTTCTTCCCGATGGAGGCTGTGAGAACCAACATTCTCGGCACGGATAATGTGATCACGGCAGCAGTGGAGAACAAGGTGGAGCGTGTGGTGTTTCTGTCAACTGATAAAGCTGCCTATCCTATCAACACGATGGGCATGACAAAAGCTGTAGGTGAAAAGGTCGTACAGGCTCGTGCGCAGAAGGCATTTGAAAGAGGCGGTACTGTACTGGCGTGTACGAGATATGGTAATGTTATGTGCAGCCGCGGGTCTGTTATCCCTCTCTTTATCGACCAGATCAAGAGAAAAGCTCCGATTACTATAACCGATCCCAACATGACGCGCTTCCTCATGAATCTTGATGAAGCTGTAGACTTGGTAGCCTTCGCATTTGAACATGCCGAGCCGGGCGACCTGTTCGTGCAGAAAGCGGATGCAAGCACGATAGGAGACCTTGCCAAAGGTGTCATGAAGGTGTTCGGCGAAACCGAGTGCAAGATTATCGGCAGCAGGCACGGTGAAAAACTCTATGAGACTTTGGTAACTCGTGAAGAGATGCTCCGTTCCGTGGATATGGGTCATTACTACCGTATCATGCCGGATGCCCGCGGACTGAACTATGACAAGTTCTATGTCGAAGGTACTGTGACCACCGAGGGCGATGAGGCGTACACAAGCCATAATACTATCCGTCTTGACGTGTACGGCGTGGTTAAGAAGATTATGGGCACGGACTATGTGAAAGAAGAACTGGAAGGAAAGCCGCACACGGTAGAGGCGTAAAAAACATGCCGCAGAACACAATTTGACAGTTGTGTTAGAATATCAGTGTGGAGAGAGCATGGCGGTGCAGGAGGAACGTAACATATGACGGAACATAAATTCAAATGGAAAAATGACGGCCGTACCAAGGTGATGATCGGCTGCGGAACCCGCCCGGAAATTATTCGCCTTGCGGCTGTGATAAAAAGATGCCGTGAGTACTTTGATACTTGCGTGGTGTATTATAATCAAAACTGGGACAGAAATTTAAGTACTGTGTTCTGGGAGGACTTTGAGCTGACGAATACCTTCGGAGAGTTCGGACCGGATATTCTCGTTCCGGTGGTCGGGGATAATCTCGGCATAACCTGCGGCAATATTCTGGGAAGGTCTTATGAGCTGTTAAGCGAGTTGCAGCCGGACGGGTATCTGGTGCTGGGGGATACAAATTCTTGCCTCTCCGCTATAAGCGCAAAGCGCCTTCACATTCCTCTTTTCCACATGGAAGCGGGAAACCGCTGCAAGGATGAGTGCCTTCCGGAGGAAACGAATCGCCGGATCGTGGATGTGATCTCCGATGTGAATCTGTGTTATAGCGAGTTCGCAAGAAAATACTTAGCAGACACGGGACTTCCGAAAGAGAGAACATACATGACCGGTTCTCCCATGGCAGAGGTACTTCGTATGAACCTTGAGAAGATTGAAAAGTCTGATGTGCTTGAGAGGTTGGGACTTGAGAAGGATAAGTACATCCTGCTCTCTGCTCACCGTGAGGAGAACATTGACTCCGAGAAGAACTTCTTGAGCCTTTTCAATGCGATAAATGCGTTAGCGGAAAAATACGACATGCCTATTCTGTACTCCTGCCATCCGAGAAGTAAGAAGAGACTGGAGAGCAGTGGGTTTGAACTGGATAGAAGAGTAAGAGTCAATGAACCGCTGGGATTTAATGACTATAATTGTTTGCAGATGAATGCTTTAGCGATTGTGAGCGATTCCGGTACCTTGCCGGAGGAGAGTTCTTTTTACCTTTCCATCGGGCATCCGATTGCCGCTGTGTGCATCAGAACAAGTACTGAGCGGCCGGAGGCACTGGAGGCCGGTGACTTTATCCTTGCCGGTATAACAACAAAAGAGCTTCTGAATGCCACAGACATGGCAATCAAGATGAAGCGCGAAGGCGTTCTCGGCAAGCCGTGCCCGGATTATACGGATGAAACGGTATCCATGAAGGTGGTAAGGATCATTCAGGGATATGTGAACGTGGTCAACAAGATGGTCTGGAGGAAGGACTGATAACTTCGCTGACAGTCGGATGACAATTCAAATGATAGTCGAACACGGCATGCATGACAGCCTGATACGGCGTGTGGCGGTCTGATGACCTGTGAAACATTGGTGGGGTGAGCGAATTTGAACATATTAGTCACAGGCGCAAAGGGCATGGTAGGAACGGCTCTTTGCAACAATCTGAAAAACATACGGGATGGTAAGAACAGAACTCGTCCCGATTTGCACATTGAAGAAATCTATGAGTACGACAAGGACAGCACCGCAGCGGAACTGGATGAGTACTGCGCAAAGGCGGACTTTGTATTCAACCTTGCGGGAGTGAATCGCCCTGAGAATCCGGAAGATTTCATGAAGGGAAATTTCGGATTTGCCTCGGAGCTGTTAGAGTGCCTTAAAAAGCACGGGAACAAAGCGGGCATCATGCTTTCTTCCTCGCTGCAGGCGACTTTGGCAGGTCGCTTTGGCAATAGCGAGTATGGCAGAAGCAAGAAAGCCGGAGAGGAACTTTTCTTCGAGTACGCCAAGGAGACGGGCGCACCTGTCTATGTTTATCGTTTTCCTAACCTCATGGGTCACAGCAGACCGAAGTACAACAGCGCCATATCTACCTTCTGTTGGGCTGCGGCAAACGATGAAGAATTTACCGTGAATGATAGAAGTACTGAGCTTGAAGTCCTTTATATCGATGATCTGGTAGAGGGTATGTTTGACCTCTTGGAGGGTAAGGAGCAGCACTGTGAGTTTGATGGGGTGGAGACAACGTTAGCTGCCAACGGTCGTTATTGCTGTGTCCCTGTCACACACAAGGTTACTCTTGGTGAGATCGTGGATCTGTTGGAGCAGTTTAAGAATCAGTCCATCAGCCTCATGATGCCGAAGATGCCGGAGGGTTCCTTTGCAAAGAAG
This sequence comes from Bacteroidaceae bacterium, assembly GCA_963620305.1. Taxonomy (GTDB): domain Bacteria; phylum Bacillota; class Clostridia; order Oscillospirales; family Acutalibacteraceae; genus RUG806. The sequence goes on from CAVFAD010000020.1 coordinate 28,978, forward strand.
CTGTTTTCCCTATATCTGACTTATCTTCCGACAGAGAAGTTCAAGTACGCATTCAAAATGAATGTGGACGATAGGGGCAGCTTCACAGAGCTGATGCACACCGTTGACTGCGGACAGGTGAGCATTAACATAAGCAAGCCTGGCATTACAAAAGGTCAGCACTGGCATAACAGCAAGTGGGAGCAGTTTATCGTGGTTCATGGTCACGGCCTGATCGAAGAGAGAAACATCAACACCGGAGAGAAAGTTTCCTTCGAAGTGAGCGGAGATAGGATCGAAGCTGTCTACATGATCCCCGGCTGGACGCATAATATTATAAATCTTTCTGAAACGGAGAACCTCGTGACGGTGATGACCTGTAATGAGATTTTTGATGCAAAGAAGCCGGATACGTTTTTTGAGGTGGTGTGAGAGATGCACCGCCTCCACCAACTATGCCCATCCACTAAGAGTGAACAGAGATGGAAATTGAAAGACAATGCACCTGAATGGACAAAGAAGGAATTCCGGGAATTCATGAATGAATTAAACAGTGAACCTGATGAAACAGGAATAGTGCTTTTGCGTTGAATGTGTTTGTGATAGTATGCGTGAAGCAAGGGTGACACACAAAAGCCTTATTTTTCAAAGTTCGGAACTATGCAAGAGATAACAGACCGCTCTTATGCAAATCAACGCTTCGGGTTTTCCGGGGCGTTTTTTTGTTCGTTTTCGATTGACCTTGCGGTGAGTGTGGAGTATAATAAACAGGCACAGCGAATATAATCATATGATAGCATTTGAGTTTACATATTTTCGGAGGCATTTTTATGGCGGATTACAAAGGGAAACGCGTGCTTGTCATTGGACTTGCCCGCAGCGGTCTGGCGGCGGTGCGGCTTCTTTTGAAGCTCGGTGCGGAGGTTACCGTGTCGGAGTCGAAGCCTATGAACGAGATAAAGGAGCTTGACGAGCTTCGCAGCGCGGGTGTGCGCGTTGTCGGGCAGGATAAAGAGATTTTTGAAGAGGATTTTGACCTCGCCGTGAAGAATCCCGGTATAAACGGTAACCTGTGGTTTGTCCGTCGGCTTCGCGAACGCGGGATTCCCGTTATCACGGAGATTGAGCTTGCTTTTACCGTATGCGCGCCTCAGCACTATATCGCGGTGACGGGTTCGAACGGCAAAACCACTACCGCAACGCTGCTGTATGAGGTCATTTCAAGAGTTTATCCCGACAAAACGCATCTGTCGGGCAATATCGGTGTTGCGCTCTGCGACACTGTGCTTGAAAATGATTTGCTGAATGATGCGGGACATTATATCGTACTTGAAATATCGAATTTTCAGCTGCTTGATATAGACAAATTCCGTCCCGAAATTGCGGTGATAATAAATCTGTCAGCCGACCACCTTGATTTTATGGGTACGGAGGATGCCTACTACCGTTCAAAGTGCCGCGTCTATGAAAACATGCGTGACAACGATGTCTTTTTGCGCAATATTGATGACCCTTTGATCGACGAATATACATCGCTTGTTCCGGTTCGCTGCCGTCAGATAACCTACAGTCTTGTTAACAGTTCGGCGGATTTTTACGCGGACACCGAAAACGCATACGGCTTCGGAAAAAAGCTGTTCCCGCTTGACTGCATTAAGGTCGTCGGGCGGCACAACGTTCAGAACGTGCTTGTTGCGTGCGCCGCCGCTGCCGAAGAAGGCTTGACCCCGGAGCAGATAAAAAGCGGTGTCGAGCAGTTTAAGGGCGTTGAACACCGCATCGAGTTTGTCCGCGAGTATAAAGGCGTGAAATTTTTCAATGACTCAAAGGGAACGAATGTGGACGCGACAAAAACTGCGCTGAAAGCGTTCGATTCCCCCGTCATTCTGCTTGCGGGCGGACATGAAAAAGGTCTTTCGCTGGAGCCGCTTAAAGAGAATATGGGCGGTGTTAAAAAAATAATTGCGTACGGCGAATGCGGCAAGCGTATCTGTGACGAATTGGCAGGCGATAAGGGCGTACTTGTAAATACGCTCCCCGAAGCACTTACGGAGGCTGTGAGGATTGCCGCTGCGGGTGATGTTGTTTTGCTGTCGCCTACAACAAGTTCATATGACCAGTACAGCTGTTTTGAAGAGCGCGGAGAACATTTCAAACGTCTTGTGAACGCGCTCGGGGAATGAAAATGGATAACAGAAATAAGCCGATAGGGATTTTTGATTCGGGACTCGGCGGTCTTACTTCCGTCAAAGCCGTGCGTGATGCATTGCCGAACGAAGATATTGTGTATTTCGGCGATACCGCGCGAGTGCCGTACGGCGACCGTTCAAAAGAAACGATAATCGAATACGTGAAAGACGATATCGAATTTTTGCTGTCGCATGATGTTAAGGCGATCGTAATAGCGTGCAATACAGCCGATTCCATGGCGCGTCTTGAAATGGAAAATATTTTCAGGATACCCATTGTCGGTGTTGTCGGTCCTGCGGCAAAAAAGGCTGCTCTTACCACCGAAAACGGCAGGATAGGTGTCATCGGCACAAATGCAACGGTGCGCAGCGATGCCTACAAAACCGTCATAAAGGAATATAATTCGTCTGCAGATGTGTTTACTGTCGCGTGTCCTTTGCTTGTTCCGCTTGTTGAGGAGGGCAGAATTTTAACAGACGACAGGGTAACTCGCAGGGTGCTGAAGGAGTATCTGCAGCCGCTTGCCGAAAAGGGGATAGACACGCTTGTTTTGGGTTGTACGCACTATCCGCTGCTCAGTCCGATAATTGCAGAAATTTTACCTGACGTGAGACTTATTGATTCCGGTCAGGCGGCGGTTGCATCGCTTCGCAAAAAGCTTGACGAAAACGGATTGGGAGCACCGACCGAAAAAAACGGCAGTGTGGCATATTATGTCAGCGATAACGCGGAGAGCTTTGCCCGTCACGGCGGCATATTCATGGGGCATGAGATAGACGGCAAGGTTACCGAAGTGAATATCTGAATTTATTATTTGCAAAAATATATACAACTGAGGAAACGGCGGCATACAGGAACCGCCGTTTTTTGTACGGGCGTCAGCTTGTCACCGATATGCCGCAAAAAATCTTTCATTGAAAGTGCATAAAAAACATGGTAAAATGACGAAGTGAAAGGAGCTGATTTGTACGGAACGCAAAAACTTTCACACGCACACGCTATTTTGCGACGGCAAAAACAGCGCGGAGGAAACAGTGCTGAAGGCTATTGAAAAAGGCTTTACGGCACTCGGTTTTTCGGGACACTCATACACGTATTTCGACAACTCTTACTGTATGTCCGAGGACGGCACATTGCGTTACAGAGATGAAATAAAGCGTCTGCGGGAAAAATACTGCGATAAAATACGTATTTATCTCGGATTGGAGGCGGATATTTTCGCCGAAAATATAGATTTTGACGCATATGATTATATAATAGGCTCCGTGCATTATCTCAAAATCGGCGGTGAGTTTATCCCCGTTGACGAAACGGCGGAGTGTCAGCGCAAAACCGTTGACAGATTTTTCGGCGGCTCGTTCGACAGGTACTGCACGGCATACTATGAGCTTGTCGCACAGGCTGCCGAAAAAACGCACGCCGACATGATAGGTCATATTGACCTCGTGACGAAGTTCAACGAGTCCGACTGTTTGTTTTCGACTGAAACTCCCGCATATATCAATGCTTGGCGGTCGGCTGTCGATAAGCTTTTGCCTTGTAATGCTCCGTTCGAAATAAACACCGGAGCGATTGCGCGCGGGCGCAGAAAAACACCGTATCCGTCGCATGATATCGCAAAATATATTTCGGATAACGGCGGCAGCCTTGTTTTTTCAAGTGATTGCCACGATGCCGAATATCTCGACTGCGGACTTGAAAAATGTCTGTCGCTGTACGGTGACTGCCGTATTGCCGATTTCGAAAAACTGATTTAATCCGCTGCCGTTTGCCGCATGATATTTTCCTATATTATAATGTTATTATATTATATACATTTATATTGTGCGCAAGAGAGAAAGAAAACGTAAAAATTTATGCTGTGGGGTGTTACCGTGAAACGCGGAAACAAAATATTCGATACGGTCGTGACGGCTGTTTTTGCCGCGATAATCGCAGTCGGCGCTTTTATGTCGCTGCAGCTTGCGGCGGTTCCTTTTACGCTGCAGAGCTTTGCCGTATTTCTTGCGCTCGGCACATTGGGTTGGAAGCGGGGAACGCTCAGCGTAGTAATCTATCTGATTTTGGGACTTGTGGGAGTTCCCGTTTTTTCGGGGTTCAAGAGCGGTGCGGGCGTGCTTTTCGGACCTACCGGCGGGTTTCTCATCGGCTTTATTTTTGCGGGACTTACATTCGGAGCGGTGTCACGGATGCTTACCGCGGCAAGGCTGTCGGGAGTTCCCGCAAAGCTGATTTCTTTTTTCTGCGGCAACATTG
>CAVFAD010000021.1:0-31789 GCA_963620305.1 Bacteroidaceae bacterium
GCCCCGTTATGACCACTTCGATACCTCTCCATATTAAGTTTTGTTGCGGCGGCGCACCGAAATAATCTATTTCGAGTCGGAACCGTTATGACCGCTTTGATGCATGGCCGGATACGGAAACCGAAAAACCGCGTTCATGTTCTGCGAACCGGAACATGAGATACTATATCAGAAAAAAAACGTGTTGTCAAGTTTAATTTTTTTTCAGCTTCAATCTGTACAATACGCGGAGAAGAATAACGGAAATTTTAAGCGGGTTTTTTATGCAAAAACGTCTTTCCTGTGTAATATTTCGTCAAAATGATGTGTGCCTAACGGCAAATTAAAAATTCGTATTGAAAAGCTGTGTAAACTGTACTAAAATATAGACAAACTCGGAGGTATTGATATGCAGATTTTGGTTATAGAGGACGAAAAACGTTTGGCTGAGGCTCTGCAGCAGCTTTTGAGCGAAAAAAAGTATATGGTCGACCTTGCATTTGACGGCATGGACGGTTTGAGCATGGCATTAAGCGGGATATACGACGTGATAGTTCTTGATGTTATGCTGCCGAAAATGAACGGACTGCAGGTCGTAAGCGAACTGCGCAAGGCAAAAGTCGAGACTCCCGTTTTGATGCTTACGGCAAAAGACCAGATAAATGACAAGGTTGCGGGACTTGATGCCGGTGCGGACGACTATATGACAAAGCCGTTTGCTCCGATTGAGTTGTTTGCGCGGATAAATGCGCTTACGAGGAGGCAGGGCGAGGTTATAATCGACAAGCTGACATTTTCCGATACCGATCTGAATCTTTCGACCTGCGATTTGTGCTGCGGTGATAAGAGCGTTCATTTGAACTATAAAGAATCGGAAATAATGAAGATACTCATGTCAAATCCAGGCAAGGTGACCACCAAGGACGACCTTATCGTCAAGGTGTGGGGATATGATTCGAATGCGGTTGACAATAACGTTGAGGTCTATATATCTTTTCTTCGCAAAAAACTTGATTTTATCGGCTCCTCTGCGCAAATTGTATCTTTGAGAAAAATAGGATATCGCCTTGAGGTGAAATAAATGCTCAAGAAGCTGAGACGCCGTTTTACGTCACTGCTGATGCTCATTGTCGGCGCGGTGCTTATCTTTTTCTATCTTGTTGTTGTCGGACTGCTGATGCTGACGATAACAGTTAACATGCGTTCCTCGCTGCACGATTTCGCCGCAGAGGAGCATGTTGAAGTATATCATGACCTGACTGCCGAGCGGTCATATGACAGTACGCAGGTTTTTCCGCTTTATTCGGAGGAGGTTTGTGTAGTAAGGGTGCTGCAGGACGGTTCTTTCGAAAAACTGAACATCGGTCAGGCGAGAATTGACAGCAAGGTGCTTTCGGACGTCGTCGGGGAGGCGGTGTCGGCGGATTATACGTTCGGTCTTCTGCCTTCACAGATGCTGTTTTTTTACAAAAATGTCTCTCTTGACGGAATTCGGATAGCGTTTGCTGACGCATCGCAGTATGCGTCATATCTCGGACAGCTGCTGCTGCGCGGTGCGATAATGTGTGCATTGGCGATAATCGTCATCTATATCATGAGCCGTTTTATGTCGCGTATTTTTATAAGACCCGTTGAAAAGGCATGGGGGCAGCAGCAGAATTTTATAGCGGACGCTTCGCATGAGCTGAAAACACCGCTGACCGTTATACTTGCCAATACCAATATTTTGCAGGAGCACAAGGACGATACGATCGACAGTCAGTACAAATGGCTGGAAAGCACACAGGTTGAAGCCACTCATATGAAAGAGCTTGTCGACAAGATGCTCATTCTTGCCAAATCCGACAACATGAAGGTCAATAACATGTTTTCGGATGTAGATGTTTCGGAGCTTGCGACGCGGCTTTGTCTGCAGTTTGAGCCGATAGCATTTGAAAACGGTGTCGCTCTGAATACGGATATAGACAGCGGTGTTGTGATACACGGCGATCAGACATCGCTTAACCAAATAATGCATATTCTTATTGATAATGCGGTGAAGTATGCGGGCAGCAGCGGAGAAGTTTTCTTTTCTCTTAAGCGCAAGCCGAGCGGCTGTGTTATGTCGACGCGCAATCCCGACGTGACCGTACCTCAGGAGGATATTCCGCATTTGTTTGAACGTTTTTACCGTTCGGACAGAGCGCACACTGCAGGAAAAGGGTACGGCTTGGGACTGGCAATCTGCAAGAATCTCGTCGAACTGCACGATGCGCAGATATCAGTCCGAAGCGATGAACGCGACGGAACGGTATTTACCGTGGTATTTCCCGAAAATAAGAAAAAAATCAGAGGAATAAGCATATGACGGATACGGAAACGGCAAAGGCACTGTTGGATTCAGGCGAGTATACGATCGTGCTGTGCAAAAACCGCGACATTGTCACCTCGCAAAAGAGCGGAATTGCCCCGATGCTTGATTTCATTGAACGCGGCATAGAGCTTGACGGATATTCGGCAGCGGATAAAATTGTAGGAAAAGCCGCCGCCTTGCTGTTCGTTCTTGTCGGAATCAAGGCGGTGTATGCCGAAGTTCTGAGCGAGAGCGGCGCAGAGACGCTCCGTTCGCATGCGGTTCCGTTTTCGTGCGGGACGCTCTGTTCGGCAATAAAAAACCGTGAGGGTACGGGAATATGCCCGATGGAGCAGACGGTGGCAGATATACAGTCACCCGACGAAGCACATGATGCGCTTGTAAAAAAGCTTGATGAATTGCGAAACGGAGTAAAAAAATGAAATATCTGATAGCGTCCGATCTGCACGGTTCGATAAAATACTGCCGCATGCTCTTGGAAAGATTCAAGGTCGAGAAAGCCGATAAAATTATTTTTCTCGGCGATATACTGTATCACGGTCCGCGAAACGACCTGCCCGACGGCTATTCTCCGAAAGAAGTGATTGCCGCGCTGAACGGCATTGCCGATAAAATTGTGTGCGTACGCGGTAATTGCGACTGTGAAGTCGATCGGATGGTTCTTAATTTTCCGATATCGGCAGAGTATGGGGTAATGATTCTTAACGGCAAGAACGTGTGGATAACTCACGGACATAATTACAACAAAGAAACGCCGCTGCCGTTTGCAAAGGGTGATATTCTTCTTCACGGACACACCCATGTGCCGGCAAAAGAGGACTGCGGCGATTTTGTATATCTTAATCCCGGCTCTCTTTCAATTCCGAAAGACGGATCGGACAGATCGTATATGACGTACACGGACGGCGTTTTTGAGTGGAAAAGGCTTGATGACGGCGAAGCATATATGAAGTATGCTCTTTGAGAGCTTGAGGAGAAATAAAGATGAGCTACAGCGAAGCAAAAGAAAAATACGCTGCATACGGGATTGACACGGAGCGTGCGCTTAATATCCTTAAGGACGTGACTCTGTCGGTGCACTGCTGGCAGGGGGACGATGTTGCCGGTTTTGACAGCAGACAGGCACTTTCGGGCGGTATACAGGCAACGGGAAATTATCCCGGAAAAGCGCGTACTCCCGATGAACTGCGCGAAGATATCGACAAGGTGTTTTCGCTTGTTCCGGGCAGGAAAAAGTTGAATCTGCACGCGTCATATGCAGTTTTTGCCGACGGCGAATTTGCGGACAGGGATGCGCTGCGTCCGGAGCATTTTGATTACTGGGTCAGGTTTGCAAGGGAAAGGGGAGTCGGCATCGACTTTAATCCCACATTTTTTTCGCACTCCATGGTAAAAGACAATCTGACGCTTTCGTCGCCCGACGAAAATGTCAGACGCTTTTGGGTCGAACACGGAAAAAGGTGCCTTGGGATTTCGGAGTATTTTGCAAACGCAACGGGATATCCGTGTGTTATGAATATTTGGATTCCCGACGGTTATAAGGACATTCCCGCCGACAGACTTGCTCCGCGCGCACGTTTCAAAAAGAGTCTTGACGAGATACTGAGCGTTCCGTACGATCACGGCAAGGTTTATGTAACGCTTGAGTCGAAAGTGTTCGGCATAGGACTTGAAAGCTATACGGTCGGTTCAGCTGAATTTTGCATGAATTATGCCGCATCAAAGGGAATAACTCCGCTTATGGACAACGGTCACTATCATCCGACGGAGCTTGTTTCCGACAAAATATCCTCGATGCTGCTGTTTAATGAGAAGATAGCTTTGCACATTACTCGCGGCGTTCGGTGGGATTCCGACCATGTTGTCATTTTCGATGACGAAACGAGAGAAATATGCAAGGAGATCGTGAGAAGCGATGCTCTCGAAAGGGTCTTTATCGCAACGGACTATTTCGACGCGTCGATAAACCGCATTTCGGCGTGGGTGACGGGTCTTCGCAGTGTTCAAAAATCACTGCTTTTCGCATTGCTGCAGCCTGAAAATACGATGAAGACACTGCAGAATGACGGAAGATTCACGGAACTTATGGTGCTGTCGGAAGAAATGAAGATAATGCCGTTCGGCGATGTTTGGGAAGAATATCTTGAGCGTGAGGGTGTTTGCGCGGATTATATTGCCGAAATAAAGGCATATGAGAATAATGTTCTTTCAAAGCGTGTATAATGCGGTTGAAAGAGCGGCAGAGTGAATTCATTTAACAAGGCGAAAAAAGCAGGTCGGAGGTCTTTTGAACGGAGTTGTTCCGTTCGGTGATACTCGGTTTTGCTTTTCGGCATAAAAAAACAGGAAAGGTGATTTCTATGAACAGATTTGTTTTGAACGAGACTTCTTATCACGGCGCGGGGGCAATTAAAGCCATCCCGAAGGAGATCAATGCCCGCGGATTCAAAAAGGTATTCCTTGCATCCGATCCCGATCTTATAAAGTTCGGCATTACGGGTAAGGTTACGGCTTTGCTCGATGCGGCGGGAATTGCGTATTCGGTTTATTCCGATATAAAAGCAAATCCCACGATCGAAAACGTGCAGCACGGTGTCGATGAATTCAAAAAAGCCGGTGCGGACTGCATCGTTGCCGTCGGCGGCGGGTCGTCAATGGACACGGCAAAGGCTATAGGCATTATAATCGCAAATCCCGAATTTGCCGATGTGCGTTCGCTTGAGGGAGTTTCGCCCACAAACAAACCCTGCGTTCCGATAATCGCAGTGCCGACAACGGCGGGCACCGCAGCCGAAGTTACGATAAATTACGTTATCACCGATGTTGAGAAAAAGCGTAAATTCGTATGTGTTGATGTACATGACATTCCCGTCGTCGCAGTTGTCGACCCTGAAATGATGAGCTCAATGCCCGCATCTCTTACCGCCGCAACAGGCATGGATGCGCTTACACATGCCATTGAAGGATATATTACAAAGGGCGCATGGGAGCTTTCCGACATGTTCCATATTAAGGCTATCGAAATTATTGCCGCTAACCTCAGAGGTGCTGTCAAAAACGAAAGCGCCGGCAGAGAGGGAATGGCTCTCGGTCAGTACGTCGCGGGAATGGGATTTTCGAATGTCGGACTCGGTGTAGATCACTCTATGGCTCATACTCTTTCGGCTTATTACGATATGCCCCACGGCAAAGCATGTGCTACGCTTCTTCCCACCGTTATGGCATACAATGCTCCCTTTACGGGTGAAAAGTACCGTGAAATTGCTCGCGCAATGGGTGTCAAGGGTGTTGACGCAATGTCCGAAGACGAATACCGCGCAGCGGCTTGCGACGCGGTTAAGCAGCTTGCGGAGGATGTCGGCATTACTCTTTCGCTCAAGGGTGTAGTTAAAGAGGAGGATGTTCATGCGCTTGCTCTCGATGCATTTGCGGATGCATGCCGTCCCGGCAACCCCAGAGAGACGAGTGTTGAGGATATCGAAGCTCTCTACAGAAGCCTTATGTAATCGAATATGTCGGACTGTACGGTTCGTTAAGGACATCGTCCGCGATTATCTGACGGAACTGTATCTGTCGGCAATCAATACCAACAACCCGACATCGGCAATATAAGTAAACAAACACAAGCAAAGATTACATTTTTCAAAAAACATCCCAAGCAAAAAAGGATTCTTGTAAATCATAATTCACAAAAAAGCAGCCGAGACTCGCAACATTTACGAATCTCGGCTTTTTGGCGGTTGTTTTTTTGCAGTCCCTCAATCTAATATTTACTGTGCCCTATAAGACTTTATTTGTAGATTTTATGTTTTCGTCTTATGCGGTGTCAGCAAAAAAGGTGCTCGGTTTTTAATGCTGCGGAGAAAAACTCTGCCGTTAAAATTCGTGGCGTGAGATTTTTGCAATTGCAGCATCGCGCGGGGTGTTACTTCAGTTCTTCGCTGTAGTGGGCACGATCGCCGCCGATGAATTTCGGACGTGTCCGCGCAGCCGCGACAAGCGCGTCGCCTATGCGGTTGTTAACAAGGCGAACCGGCACCGCAACTTCTTTCAGATGCATGCCGATCATCGTAAGACCGATATCAAGTCCCGCATCGGCTTTGATGTGTTCAATTGCGACGGGGTCTTTCAGCGAATGATAGCAAGCAGTTGCGAACGAACCGCCTGCTTTCGGAAACGGCACGACGTTCACTTCATCGTTGTTTCCAGCAGCCGCACGTTCGGTTATTATTGCGCGGTTGAGGTGTTCACAGCACTGAGCGGCTATGAAGATGCCGTGTTCGTCGCACGCCTGTTTTATCCCGTCAAAAAGCGATTGCGCTGTTTCGGGACTGGAATAGGTGCCGATTTTTTCACCGAGTATTTCACTCGTGGAGCAGCCGACGACGAGGATTTGACCTCGGTGCAGCTTCGCCGTTTCAATTATTTCTTTTGCGGCAAGATAACCTTGCTCTCTGATTTTTTCGGGTTCCGTAACAATTCCTTCTTTTTATATTTCGGTTTTTATCGTTGCGAGATATTTTATGATGTGCATACGTCTTATTATTCCTATAAACATGTTGCGGTCATCCACAACAGGTACAAAATTCTGACTGTATGCGCGTGTTAAAATTTCGTCAATGGATGCACTTGCGTTCACGGGGTGATAGTCCTTGTGCATTATGCTTCTAAGCTCCGTTTGCTCAAGTTTTTTTATGTCGGGGTTGTCGTTGTTGTAGAGCGCCCACAAAAAGTCACCCTCGGTAACGACACCGACATAATGTCCCTCCCTGTCAATAACGGGAATTGCCGCATAGCCGTGAAATTTCATTTTTTCAAGACCCTGACGAACTGAGGACTCGACATGTATGTATTCGACATCGGCTTTCGGTGTCAGAAAACGTAGAATGTTCATTTCTTCTCCTGTGTAATTCAAAATGAGCCTGCGCTTCGGCTTGCGATAGCAGATGATACAGCGGAGTGCTTAACGGACGCTTAAATTCCGAAATATTTTTTTGCATTTCGGAAAGAAATATTCTTTACGATTGCCGCGAGCGTTTCCCGGTCATCTGGATATTCGCCGTTTTCGACGAACGAGCCGAGCATATCGCAGAGAATGCGCCTGAAATATTCATGGCGCGGATATGACAGGAACGAGCGGGAGTCTGTGACCATGCCGACGAATGCCGCAAGCACTCCGAGATTACCGAGCGACGCAAGCTGTGCTTTCATTCCGTCTATGTTGTCGTTGAACCACCATGCCGAGCCGAATTGCAATTTGCTTATTGCTTCGTCCGTCTGGAAGTTGCCGAGCATTGAACCCAAAACGATGTTGTCTTTCGGATTGAGTGCAAAAAGCACCGTTTTCGGGAGAAGACTTTCTTCGTCAAGCGAATCGAGCAGGCGCGACAGCTTGTGTGCGCATCCGACATCGTCGACGGAGTCAAATCCCGCGTCGGGACCGAGCGCAGCGAACATCCTCGTGTTATTGTTCCGCATGGGTCCTATATGCATTTCCGATACCCAGCCGCGCTTTGCGTATTCCTTCGCCAGGAATCTGAAAAGCTCTGTTTTGTACGCCTCGGTTTTTTCGGGGGAGAGCGTGTCGCCCCTTTTCGCTTTTACAAACACTTCGTTCAAGGTGTCTTCGTCGGCACGTCTGTAGGGAACGGGCGAAAAAGCGTGGTCTGCCGCACGGCAGCCGAGGGATGCGAACAGTTCAATGCGGGAAAGCAGCGCGTCTTTCAGCTCCGCGTATGAATTTATGTCTCTGCCGTACTGCTTTTCGAGCGACTTAAGCCACGGTATAAACGTCGGAGATTCCGCCGCAAGTGCCTTGTCGGGACGGAAAGCCGGGAGAACCTTTACCGCAAAAGAGCCGTCCTCCGCCAGAAGCCTGTGATACTCAAGAGTATCGGAGGGATCATCGGTGGTGCACACGCATACGACGTTCGATTTTGTTATAAGCTCACGCGGGGTAAATCCGCCTGCTTTAATCATTGCGTTCGCCTTTTTCCATATTGCGTCTGCGGTTTTTTCGCTCAGCGGCTCGTAAATGTCAAAATAGCGTTGAAGCTCGAGATGCGTCCAGTGATACAGCGGGTTGCCGATAAGCATCGGCATGCACTTTGCCCATGCTCTGAATTTTTCGTACGGAGATGCGCTGCCGGTGATATATTTTTCCGAAATGCCCGCGCTTCGCATCGCTCTCCATTTGTAGTGGTCGCCGGAGAGCCAAAGTTCGGCTATGTCGCGCGGCGTATTGTTCTCGTAAATCTCTTTCGGAGAGAGGTGACAGTGCCAGTCGAATACAGGCTCGTCCTTGCAGTCTTCAAACAACCGTTTTGCCGTTGACGTTGAAAGCAGAAAGTCTTTATCCATAAAGTTTTTCATTGTTATATTCTCCGTTGTTTTTCATTGTCCGCAACACGTGTTTTCTGCGGTTGGGTGCTTGCCTTTCGGCTTCAGTCGAGTTTTACCGTGTTTATTGCACCTGTGGGGCAGACATCCGCACATGCGCCGCACGCGGTGCATTTCATGTTGTCGACCGATGCAACGAAATTTGTGACCTTTACAGCGTCGTTCGGGCATACTTTTTCGCATTTCATGCAGCCGATGCACCCGACGGTGCAGTCTTTGCGGGTTTTTGCGCCTTTGTCGCGGTTCACGCACATGACCGCTGCGGTCAGCTGAGTTTTCGGCATCAGCGCGATAATATTTTTCGGACAGGCGGCGATGCACTTTTTGCAGGCACGGCACAGCGACGGACTTACGACCGCAATGCCGTCACAGAGCATTATTGCGTCATACGGACATGCACGTGCGCAGTCACCGAGACCCAGACAGCCGTATTTGCACGATTTTGCACCGTCGAACAGCTGCGATGCCAATACACAGCTTTGTACGCCGTCGTATATCGCGTCGGATTTTGCCTTGTCGGGAGTGCCGGCGCATCTTACCACCGCCGTCATGGGAACAAATTCGCTTGCCGCGAGTCCCATTACCGACGCTATTTGCTGCGAAACCTCACTGCCGCCGGGATTGCAAAGTCCCGTTTCTTTTGTTTTTCCCGACGATAATGCGGCGGCATATCCGGAGCATCCCGAAAAACCGCATGAGCCGCAGTTTGCGCCGGGCAGTATTTCTTCTATTTCGGCTGCTTTTTCGTCAACCGGCACAGCCATTACTTTTGAAAGCACCGCAAGGAGAAAACCCGCAAGGATGCCTATTCCCGCCACTATTGCGACGGCGATTAAAATTCCGTTCACGGTCTTTTCTCCTTTCTCACATGAGTCCCATGCCCTCTACAATGCCGGAAAATCCCAAAAAGCTCAGCGACACTATAGATGCGGCGATAAGTGTTATCGGAAGTCCCTGCAGCGATTTCGGAATATCCGCCGCTTCAAGACGTGAGCGGACACCCGAAAACAGTACCATTGCGAGCATGAATCCCGCACCGGCGGCGAACGAATTTACCATTGCATGACCGAAACCGAAACCGTATGCGGCATAGCCCGTTATGTTTTCGATGTTGAGAATCACAACGCCGAGCACAGCGCAGTTTGTGGTTATGAGCGGCAGATAAATGCCGAGCGAATTGTACAGAGGCTTCATGTATTTTTTCATTACTATCTCCACCGTTTGCACAAGAGCGGCGATAACGAGGATGAAGACAATAGTCTGAAGATATCCGAGTCCGCATTTTTCGAGCAGTATGTTGAGCGGATACGTTGCTGCGGTGGAGAGCAGCATTACAAATATGACCGCCGCGCTCATGCCGAGAGCGGTGTTGAGCTTTTTCGAAACGCCCAAAAAGGGACATATTCCGAGGAATTTCGAGAGTGTGAAGTTCTGCGTCAGAATGCCCATTACGAGCAGTGCGATGTAAAATTTCATTTTTCTTCACCCTCCTGTCTTTTTCCGCATGCGGCGGCATGCGGGCAGCCTTCGCAGCCGTTCAGACTTGCGCGTTTCATTCCTTTTTTCTCCGCAAGCCTGTTTGCAAGAGCCATGAGAAGACCGAATACGAAAAATCCGCCTGCGGGAAGAATGAATATAGTCATCGGAGCAAGACCGATATCGGAAAGTGCCTGTGTGAAATCAAAGCCTTTGAACGATGAGCCTATCATCGTGTCAAGTCCCGTGAGGAAAGTGCCCGCGCCGAGTATTTCTCTCACCGTTCCCATGCAGAACAGCGCGGCGGTAAAGCCGATGCCCATGCCCAATCCGTCGACAGCCGACACAAGAACGGGATTTTTGCCGGCGAACGCTTCGGCTCTGCCGAGAATGATGCAGTTTACGACTATGAGCGGCAAAAATACGCCGAGTGATTCGTCAAGTGCGGGAACAAATGCTTTTACGAGCATCTGAACCATGGTGACGAAAGACGCGATTATTACTATGTATGCGGGGATACGTGCTTTTGACGGTATGATTCTTCGCAGCGCGGATATCGCTATGTTTGAGCAGACGAGGACGATTGTCGCCGCAATGCCCATGCCGAGACCGTTCACGACGCTTGTGGAGGTGGCAAGCGTGGGACAAGTGCCGAGCACAAGACGCAGAACGGGGTTTTCGCGTAAAAAACCTTTTGTCAGTTCTTTGCAGTAATTGTATTTTTTCTTTTCAGCCATTTTATTGCCCCTCCTGACCCGTAACACGGGAGTAAAGCGACAGCGCGTTGTTTACGGCATTCGTCACGGCTTTACTCGTTACCGTCGCGCTCGTTATTGCGAGTATCTCACTGCTGCCGGGCGTTTTGTTCTTTACAACGCTCAGACTGCCCGATTTGCCGATGTACTGTGATATGAAGCTGTCTTTTTTCGCGTTCATGCCGAGTCCCGGCGTTTCGTTTATCGAGAGAATTGTGAGTCCCGTTACCGCGCCGTCGGAGTTTATGCCGACCGTCAGTTCTATTTCGCCGCCGTAACCCGAGGACGAAACGGTGAACACGTATCCCGACGTTTCGCCGCCTGAGGTGCCTTTGTAGTAAACTGTGCCGTCGTCAAGAGTTTTTTCTTCGAAATTATCGGCGGCGGGGAGCACACCCTTTCTGGCTTCGTTTGCCGTTTCGGCGGCATTTGCGGCGATTTTTGGTTCCGTTACCGAATTTACCGCAGCGAGAAGTCCCGCAGCCACCGCGCAGATTACAAAGAGCGAAATCGCGGTTTTGAAAATATCTCTTATGTCGCGCTTGTTCATGCAGCCGTCTCCTCCTTTTTCTTCTTTTCAGCCTTTTTCTGCCCGAAGTATCCGGGTCGGCACGCCTTTTCGATGAGCGGGCACGCTATGTTCATCAGCAGTATCGAATACGAAACACCCTCCGGCAGCGAGCCGTAAAGTCTTATTACCGATGTCAGCAGTCCGCAGCCGACGCCGAAAACGAACTTGCCTTTTTTTGACATCGGGCTTGTGGTGTAGTCGGTCGCCATGAAGAAGGCACCGAGCAGCAGACCGCCCGCCGTAAGCTCGTATGCCGTAAATATAAAGCTGCCGTGCGACACCGTAAGCATAAAAATGCCTACCGTCGCAATGTATGCAAACGGAATGCGCACACTTATGACTCCTCTCGCAATGAGATAGAGCGCACCGAGCAGCAGTGCAGCAGCGCAGGTTTCGCCTATGCAGCCTGCTCGCACACCGAACAGCATTTCTTTCAGTTCGGGCAGATTGCCGCTGCCTGCAAGCGCATTTATCTGCGACGCGATGTCACCGTTTATGTCAAGCGACGAAAGCGAAGACAGGGGAGTTGCGCTTGCCACCGCATCGTATCTCCACAGCGTCGGCTGCGTGAAATTCGTCATTGCCGACGCGAATGACACGAGCATTACTATCCGTGCGGTTATCGCCGGATTTGCGAAATTCTGTCCGATGCCGCCGAACAGCTGTTTTACTATGACTATGGCGACGAACGAACCGACAACGCACATCCACAGCGGTATCGACACGGGCAGATTGTAGGCAAGCAGCAGTCCCGTTACGACGGCACTGAGGTCGCCGACGGAGACGCTTCTTTTCAGAATTTTCCTTGAAATGTATTCAAATGCGACGCAGCTTGCGACGCACACCGCTGTGACAAGCAGCGCGCGGATGCCGAAAATGAGCGTTCCGGCAATTCCGGCGGGGATAAGCGAAATTATTACATCGCCCATTATGCCTGTAACGGTTTTCGGACTTTTAATGTGCGGCGATGCGCTTACCGTGAGTTTTTTTGTAAGTTCGGTCATTTTATGCCCGCCTCCTTCATAACCGATTTTGCAAGGCGCATGTACTGTACGAGCGGTTTTGCGGCGGGGCACGCATAGGCGCAGCTGCCGCATTCCATGCATACTCCAGTGCCGAGTTTTTTAAGCTCTTCGCCGTCGCCTCGGAGAGCGAATTTTTCGATTTCCGTCGGGAACAGATTCATCGGACAAGCCTCATGACAGCGTCCGCAGCGGATGCAGTCACGCGCTTTTTTGACATTCAGCCCCTTTTCGGTGAAAGCAAGTATTGCGTTGTTGCTCTTTACAATCGGCACGTCGAGATCCTCTGCGCTCATCCCCATCATGGGACCGCCGATGAGAACCTTGTACGGTTCCGCCGAAAAGCCGCCGCAAAATTCTATGGCTTCTCTCACGGACATTCCTATCGGAACACGTATGTTTTTCGGTTCGGCTATCGCGTCGCCGCTGACGGTCAGCGAACGGCTGATAAGCGGTTTTCCGGTTTTCAGATATCTTGATATGAACGCGACGCTTGCAACGTTTGAAACTATACAGCCTACATCTGCGGGCAGTGCACCCTCGGGAACCTTGCGTCCGGTCGCCGAAAGCACCATCATTTTTTCCGCTCCCTGAGGATATCTCGATTTAAGCGTCATAAGACGCACGAGATTGCCGCGTACGGTGTCGGAGTCGGCAAGTGCCCTGAGCGTTTTGACGGCATCGGGTTTGTTGTCCTCGACCGCTATTATAACACGCTTAAAGCCGCAGTATTTCGCGAGTTTGTAAACGCCGTCGATGATGTTGCTGCCGTGATCCTTGCACTCGCGGTAGTCGACCGTTATATAAGGTTCACACTCCGCAGCGTTTACTATCAGCGTGTCGATAGGTTTATCGGGCGAAATGCGGTATTTTACGTGAGCGGGGAAGCCTGCGCCGCCGAGACCCACAAGTCCCGATTGGCGTATAGCCTCGCACAGCGATGCGTTATCCGTAACGGCGGGCGGTGTGAATTCGGCAAAATTATCCGTTCTTCCGTCGGACGTTACCGTGACGGCTTTGCACATTTTGCCGTTTGAGAGCTTTACATCGCCGACGGCGGTGACAATGCCCGATACGGATGCATGTATCGGCGCGCAGATGAACTTGTCGCTGTCGCCGATTATCTGACCTGCCTTTACTGTGTCGCCGACCGTTACGGTAGGTTCGCACGGTGCTCCGATATGCTGGAGCATCGGCAGCGTTACCGAATGCGGCATCGGTATTCGTACCGTTTCAAATTCGGCGGTTATTTTGTTGTGAACCACGCTTACGCCGCCGGTTCCTTTCTTAACCGCCCTAAGTACGGCGTCGGGTCTTAACTTAACCATGTTATTTTATTCCTCCGTTTCTGCTTTTTCGGATTTAAGCTTATTAAAAAGTCCGAGTTTTTTCAGTGACGGCATGACGCAGTTGAGTACCGTGCCGGTTGCCGCGCCCGTTATGACTGCCGAAATAACGAGCACGGGAAAATATGCCGCGTAGTATGCCGAACCGAGTATAATGCATGCTGCCGCAGTCTGCCCCGTATTGTGACACACTGCACCGAGCACCGAAATACCCGTAAAAGACAGCTTGCCGTACGCCTTTTTTATGAGAAGTGCAGTTGCTGCAACGCTGAGGAGTCCGCCTGACAGTGAAATGAACCCTGCCGTTGCTCCCGAAATAATGACCGCAAATGCCGATTTTATAACCGTCAGCAAAAGCGCATACCCGAACCCCATCGAGGCGCATGCGAACATTACAACTATATTTGCGATGCCGGGTTTTACACCCGGCGGGAGCGGCAGCAGTGCCGTTACAACGCTTTCAATGTACGAAAACGCAAGCATCGTTGCGCCGAGTATTCCCGTCGCGGCGGTTGCGCGTATTGAAAAACGTGACTTTGAAACTTTCATATTTTTGTCCTTAAGAAGATATCAGTATGCAATCGCATCGAGTTCTCCGTCGGCGCGTGTGTTCGGTGAAAGTGTTATCAGCACTCTGTTCGGTATACATGCGGCGGTGCTGTACGGCAGCGAAAGCATTCCGCTTTTTATGCATTCGTGTGTTGCGCAGGTTGATGACGTGAAGCCTATCGTTCCGTTTTCGGCAATTATTTCGATTCCGTCAGCAGGGTTTATGACTGTTTTTTCATTTATTTCGGATAATTTTGCTTCAAAAACGGTCTGACCGTCCAAGAAAACGCGTGCGGTGACATCGCTTCGTCTGTTTTTTATAAAAAGACATGCGGCTGCGGCGGCAATAAGAAGAACTGCCGCCGTAATGATATCGCGTTTAGTTGTCTTTGTCGAAGTGTTATTTTGCCGATTCTTCATATGATGCGATTTTGTAATTGTCAGATTTAATAATTGCAAAATTTTTACTTATTCCGTCTGTAATATAAACCGTGCCGTCCTCAAAAACAAATACCGCGTCGGCATTGAATGATTTAAGCCATAGCACGGCGGTATCATCGAGTCCGTGTACGAAAAGGGCGGTCGAAAGAGCGTCTGCATTGAGACCCGATTCGCAGATAACGCTCACGCTTACAAGTCCGTTCTCAACGGGATATCCCGTGTCGGGGTCGATTATATGGTGATATTTTTTTCCGTTTTCCTCAAACTGTTTTTCGTAACTCCCCGATGTGGATACGCATAAAGCACCGTTTTCGGCTGAGAGTGTGAGCGTGGCAAAAACATCGTTCTCGCCGCCGAGCGGATCGCGCATGCCGATTTTCCATTCGCCGTTTTTGCCGCTCGGATTTTTGCCCGTGACGAGGATGTTTCCGCCGAAGGAAATGCATGACGGTATGTCTGCGTCAATCAGCTTTTTTTTCATGATATCGCACGCTTCGCCCTTGCCGAGTGCGCCGATATCAAGCTTTTGCCCTGCTGCGACACTTACGGTTTTGTTTGCTTCGTCGATAAATACGCTGTCGATTCCGACCGTTTGAACGGCATTTTTGAGTTCGTTTTCATCGGGAACCGACGGCGTTCCTTCCGTAAATCCCCAAAGCTGCGTAACCGCGCCGACGGATATGTCGAGACTTCTGTTGAGAGTATTGCAGAGAAGAACGGCTTTTTGCAAAAAAGACACGGTGTAACCGTCGACGACGGCAGAACCCGTGGTGTTTATTCTCGATATGTCGGAACCTGCGGCGGTGGCAGAGAGAAAACCGTCGGTCTTTGCGATGTCGGACGATATTTCATCCCATAAAATATCGATTCGGTCTTTGTCGCTGCCGCAGAGCGTTGCGGTGATTACGCTGCCCATTGCAAAGGAAGTGTATTCGTTTTTTTGCACACCGCACGCGCAAAGAGAACCGAGAAAGCAGACAAACGTCATCAACACCGCTGTTATTCTTAAAAAGAAATTACGCATCGGTTCACCCTCCGTTTTGCATTTTTATATAATTATAACAAGCACCGCCGCGATAGTAAAGAGATTTTTTGACGGAATTTTAATTTAATATATATTTAGGGTACTTGTATTAAAACATTTTATGTGGTATTATATACCCCATATGGGGTAATGCTTACGGGTAAGGTTTTCTTTCGTGTGCCGCGCGGCGGAGCCGAACGGAGCCGTAAACCGAAAAACGGAGGAATCAGCTTTGTCAGACGAAAACAGAACTCCCTCGCAACACGGAAATTCAGACATATCTTTTTCGAAAAAGTTCGGCGGATTTTCGGCTTCCTCGCAGGAGGGACATGTTCCCGAGCGCGGTACGGCGGCAGCAAAACCGAATTATGTTTTTCACGGCGATGCCGCAGACAAAAAAACGTTCAGCGAACCGACACACCGTTTCGCGGATGCGAAACAGTCGGACGGCAGCGTTTATCTCGATGATGTCGACGACACAGAGGAAGAAAAGGCGGAGCGCGTAAAACTCAAAAAAAATGTCATGTCCGCAAAGGACAGAAAAACGGTTACCGCGCTTGCGGTTGCAGATTTTGCGGTTTTTGCCGTCATCGGAATATATCTTATCCTCACCGGTGCGGGGGATCCGTATTCCGGAATAAAAAGCGGAAACAATTTCGATCCGTCCAAGGACTACTACGACGTTTCCGCAGTCTTCGACGGCGAGCTTGTTCCCTATATGAGCGACGTGGGATTCCCCGAAGGTATTCAGGACAGTTTTAAGAGCATTTATTCCGAAAATCAGGATACGGTCGGCTGGATAAAAATTGACGGCACTTCAATTGATTTCCCTGTTGTGCAGGGTGAGGACAACGAATATTACGAGCGCAAAAATTTTTACGGCGAGTATGACCGCCGCGGTTCCATCTGGCTTGATTCGCGCTGTAAAGTAGGACGCGGCAGCGGCAGCCTTTCTAAAAACACCATTCTGTACGGGCATAATCTTACGCAGGATGAGTGCATTTTCCGTGATGTGACAAAATATACCGACCTTGAGTACTATAAAACTCATCCCGTTGTGGAATTCAATACGATATATAACAACTTCAAGTGGAAAGTTTTTGCGTGCTTCAAAACGACGGTTAATGCAGAATATGACGGCGGAAATGTGTTTTATTACATAGACCCGTCGATCCCCGACAGCATGACCGAGGCGTTTGCAAGCGAGTGTCTTACGCGCAGCTATTTTGTGAACCCGTCCGTCGATATTCTGCCCACGGACAAGCTGCTGTGTCTTTCCACGTGTGTTTACGACTACAACACTTCGTCGACATACATCGAAACGCGCTGTGTTCTTATGGCGCGGCTTGTCAGAAGCGGCGAAAGCGATGAGGTCGACGTGAGCGGTGCGTATGCAAACGAAAACAGACGTATGCCGCAGATATACTACGACAGAAACGGATTGCAGAATCCGTATGCGGGTGTGCCTGTTTTTTCAAGGTAAAAGTGAAAATGAAAAATGTTTTCGGAAAGGAGAGCTTTTATGGAAGAATATGTTCCCGACGGCAATGCTCCGGAGTTGAACGGTGCTATTCCGATAGCGAACGCACCTAACGCGGAAAATGCCGATGCCGCTGAGACTTCGTATGATGCCGCAGATGACGCCGGTACGGAATCGGTAGACGACATTCTTGCCGAGATAATGGGCGACGGCAGCTTTAACGATGATTTTACGGGACTCTATGCACGCTATCTCGGCGGCAGGATGCGCGGGGATATGCCCGCAGAGGACGGTGTACGTCAACGGGTTGAATATGAGGCGCCGCCCGAGAAGGATAAATTTTCTTCGGCAAAGAAAAAAAGCTTTGAAGAAAAGCTTCCCGCAGGTATGCGGGTCGTTTACGATGCAGCCGAGGAGGATGCCCGCCGACCGGAATTTACTTCGGACGGAGAAGTAAGATATCCCACAATGGGTTCGGGCGAAGCGGAAGAACGCGTTGTTTATGATGCTTCATGGGAGGCGCAGGCAAAGCAGGATGCCGCAAAGCGCGAGGCACGGCGCAGAGAAACCGCACTTATGGGCGACGGCGCATATGCCAGATCGTTTGTTTCGGGCGGCATGCCGATTGCAAAAAGAGGCGGTGCAGCCGAAAAACGTCCGTCGGTCAATCCGCGGTTTATCGATCCTCTTTCCGATGACGATACCGCCGAACCTGTCCGTCCGTCCGTGCCGGATGTGCCGAAAACTGATGAAAGGCGAGAAAACAAAGTGAACAATTCCGAAAAATCCGAACAGAAAAATCCGTTTTTTCAAGACGGTTTTTCCGCAAGAAGCGGTAACCCCGCAGCTGCCGACGGAAAAACCTACGGCACTCCGCCGCGCGCGGGTGCATCTTCGGCAGCAGCCGACCCGGCAAAAGAATCTTCATCTGTGCCTACCGAGCCGATTATAGATGACGCGATCCTTGACGCATTTGCGCGTTCGCAAAAGAGCGACGAGGATTTTCGCGAACGCTGGAAAAATGAAATTGAACTTGCCGAAAAGCGCAAAAAAGAGCGCGCCGAGGCGGAATCGAGAAGAAAAGCGGAACTTCGCGCGGAGAAAGAACGGCAAGAAGCGGAGAAGAAAGCTTTGGCTGATGACCGTCCCGGAATCCCGCTTGAAATAGACGGCGCGGAGGAGGCGGCAAAGGCTGCCGAGAACGCACCGACAACCGACACGGCTCAGGCGAGCGGCGCGGAGACAGTGTCCGAATATTCCGGATTCAGTTTCTCGGAGGAGAACATGCGAGATATCCCCGATTCGGAAATAGTCGAAAAAATAAGCACGCGCGACATCCCCGCAAGAGCTGTCATGTCTACCGTTGACAGAACCGTAAAAAAGAGCGCGGGTGAACGGTTTGCGTTTTTCTTCAAAACCCGTTTCTCCGCCGAGAGCATTCACCGTAAGGTAAAGGAGATATTGCCGCAGAAGGGTGACGGCGGCAGGGAAGTCGCCAGAAAAATCGTCAGGATAATATCTTTTCTGGCACTTGCCGCAGCGGTCATATACCTCATAGTGTACTTTGTCAGGTACGAAACGCGTAAGCGCAACGACGCGGCCATTGACCGCGAAATGGAGCAGACGCTCCCTGCGGACGAGGTGGACAATGCATGGGCAGATATTAAGGCAAAGTATCCCGACGTGGAGTTTCCCGAGGGAATGAACATCAAATTCGCGAATACCTACGCGATAAATTCCGATGTTGTCGGATATTTGCGTATCGCCGGCGAAAAGACAAATATCGGTACGATTCTTTTACAGAGCAAGAGCGATGACAACTATTATCTCTATCGCGATATGTACGGCAAACGGAGCCGTTACGGCAACCCGTTTGTCAAGTCCACCAGCAGTATGGCTAAGAGCGGTCTGTCGCAGAACACCATAATTTACGGTCACAATACGCATGACGGACTTATGTTCCATGAGCTTGAAAACTATATGAAGGTCGACGGTTATCTTGATGCGCCGATAGTTACGCTTGATACGCTTTTCGAACAGACTAAATGGAAAATATTTGCCGTTATCCTCACAAATTCCACTCTCGAAGCGGACAATAATTATATTTTCAGGTACCTTTATTCGACATTTGATTCAAAGCAGCACTACACATCGGTGCTGAACGGCATTCTTGAGCGTTCGATGATTCACACGGGAGTAGACGTCACCGCAGAGGACAGGATACTTACTCTTTACACCTGCTATCAGACCATTTTTGACGGCGGCAGACTTGTCGTATTTGCACGGCAGCTGCGCGACGGAGAAACGGAGGAAATAAACAAATCCAAGGTATACTATAACGGAAGTGCGCGTTTTCCGCAGGCATATTACGACGCGCGGAATATGACAAATCCGTTTGCGCAGGCGACCGAACCGACCGAGACGGAAACGGAGCCGACTTCGGCTGTGACAACGTCCGTAACGGAAGTGAGCACGGAGAACACGACAGAAAGCGCGACAGACGTTACACATGTAAACGTTACGGAGCAGGCGACGGCTGCGGAACCGTCTGTGACCGCTTCGCCGCCCGAAACTCAGCCGCAGTCCTCTGTCGAGACTGCGCCGGTTACGGAGGCACCGCCGACATCGGAGGCGGCATAAACCGTCAAACGCGACTCGGCATGCAGGTAAAGCGGAAAGAAAGAGAAAGAAAGGCAAAAATGACATGAAAATTAAAATTATTGTTTTGGGCGCGGACGGAGCTTCGGAGGAGTCCGACATCACGGACGTGCTCGGCGAAGTCTTTGCGGAGTACCTTCCGGATAACGACTCCGTTTGCTGTTTTCCGACGCTGAAGGATGCAACCGTTGCGGTAAGCAAGGCTTTCACCGAAGCCGATACCGTCATGTTTCTCATCGGCGAAAAAAGATACGGCGGCGACAAGCGTCTTTTGTGCAAAGCGCTCGGTCTTTCGTTTGAGTCGGATGCCGTGATACGAGCGATGGCTCTGCATTCGTCGGGTGACGGTTTTGCGGATGACGCGCAGTTTAATGAAACGCACTGCCGTTTGCCGAAGGACGCAAAAAGCTTTGTTCTCGACGACGGACTTTACGCAGGCTTTGCCGCCGCAAAAGGTACGCAGACCACGGTTGTGCTGCCGCTGTCGGCAGTCAGAACGGTTCATTTGCTTGTAAAGCAGGTCATTCCGTATCTCAATGCATCCTACAACGTCGAGATTTCCGCAGCTTCGGTTTTAAGACGGTACATCGACAGACTCGCAAAACGCATTGACGGGAGCGATATTTCGATTGCCGTTTCCGGTACAAATTCGGCAAAGCTGTTTGCGGATTACATTTCGTGCAGTCCCGTTCTTAAAGAAGCGGTCGTTTTTTCCGGACGTGCCGAGCCGCGCAAAAACGTACCGCCGAATGAATATGTCGTGAGCTTGTCCATAACCGCAGCGGAACTGTTGGGCGCGCCGTACGGAATAGCCATGTCGAATGCATTTTATTCGGGCGATAGCGCAGAAAGTGAAAAGACGGTTTATATGGCAGTCACAAACGATGCCGAAACCGTGGTGCGCGTGGTGCATTCGCTGTCATTCGAAAGCGTAAACGATTTTATGATGCGCTGCTGCGGAGAAATGTGCCGCTTGCTTACCGATACGGTTGAAATGGATACGGGTGTAAAACCGCGTCCCGTCCGCTCGAAGAAGCAAAGCAACGCGGGACTTGTCGTTGCCGTTTATGTCGTTCTTGCGATGATAGGCGGTATCGTCGGGTACGGCGCGGGAGTTTTTAAGAAGAACAACTATTCGCTTAAGCAATGGTATAATACCTACCTGTCGAAATATTCGCACTATACATTTGATGTCGACGGTGATACAGACGTTACCGCAGCCGACAGTCAGACGGAAAAGAGCGATGCTGTGTCGGAAAACGGTTCATCGACAGCGGCGGATGAGTCGGCAGTGCAGTAAATTTTGTCTGTTTCGGTGATTATGAAAAGGAAATGCAAAAATACAGCCGTTTTTCTTTCGGCGATAATAATTATCGCGTCGTTCCCGTGCATTGCATTTGCAAAAAGCGTTGCACGCGGTGATGCCGATATGAACGGCACCGTTGACGTGGGCGACGCGAGACTGACGCTCAGGTATGCAGTGGGTCTTGAATATCCGACAGTCGATGTGTCAAAAATATGCGACATAAACGGCGACGGTCAGGTTGATGTTTCGGATGCCCGCGCGGTGCTTCGTCATGCCGTAGGTCTTGAGCCTATAACGGGCGATGCGGTTGAGGTCGATGACAGCAATCCGCTCGGCGACCTTTCCGCTTATCCCTTGCCGACCGTGCCGCAGTACGAAAAAAAATCGGGTTATTTCACGTTTGTTGTTTACGGCAACGGGCACGGTGTCGGACTGTCGCAGTACGGCGCGGTATACATGGCGCAAAAGGGTTGTACATACCAATATATACTGTCGCATTATTTCAGTGATTCCGTAATCTGTCAAGAAGAAACCATTCCGGAGAAAACATCGTACTGCGGGACGGAATACGACACGCTCGACCTGCTTTGCCGTATGGCTGCGCAGGAGATAGGCGGCATACAGCCGCCGCTCGAAGCTCTGAAAGCGCAGACCGTCGCGATTTTTACTTTGCTGAAAAAATACGACTTTAAGGTCAGCGGTAAGTGGGATGTCGCGACAATATGCGACACCTCCGCGCGGATATGGACAAACGATTGGACGCAAAACACCCTTATCCCCACCGTACTGTCCGTTGCGGGACAGTATCTTGCAAAATCGGACGATGAGACGAAAAAGCCGATTTTAACCGTCTACAGCAGTATGGCTGCGGGTGCGTCGGTGAATTGCAGCGACATATGGTACGAGAGTTATCCCGTTTCGGTCAAATCGCCGTTTGAGATGTCAATGGATGGCTTTGTGAGTGTGGTGCAATTTTCCGCAGAAGAAATAAAAGCAAAAATACTGAAAGCGATTCCCGATACCGTTTTGAGTGACGACCCGTCGAAATGGATTGAAATTATGTCGCATACGGCATCCATTGATGAAGACAGAGGTTACGTTACACAGGTGCTTGTTGGGGATACTCTTCTTTCAAAATCGGAAAAACTGAGCGATACTCTCGGGTTGGGATTGAATTCCGGTTGTTTTACGGTCGAATATACAAAATAGAGGTAATTTCAGTTGGATAAACAAAAAATTGAGCGTGCCGTGCGCGATATTCTTGAAGCGATAGGCGAGAACCCGGACAGAAGCGGTCTTAGTGAAACTCCGTCCCGTGTCGCTGATATGTGCGAAGAAATATTCGGCGGGATTCACCGTGACCCGCGTGAACATCTGAAAATATTCGACGGGCAGAAAAGCGGAAGCATTGTGCTTGTGAAAGACATTCCCGTTTATTCCGTATGCGAGCACCATTTGCTGCCGTTTGTCGGCAAGGCGTCGGTCGCATACATTCCGACCGACGGTAAGGTGATCGGCATTTCAAAACTTGCGCGTATCGCTGACTGTTTTGCCCGCCGTCCGCAGCTTCAGGAACGGCTGACAAACGATATTGCGGATTTTCTGGAAGGAGAGCTTTCCTCCGCGGGTATCGCCGTAAAGGTTGAAGCCGAGCACATGTGCATGACAATGCGCGGTATTCGCGCCGCAGGGGCAAAAACGGTCACGTGCGCTTTAAGAGGTGTCTTTGAGACCGATTCCGACAAACGGTGTGAGCTGTTTAGAATGCTTGACCGCTGAAACGGCACTGCAAAAATACAGCCGCGTGAGAACGGCTGCCGATTAAATCCGTTAAAATGAATATCTGCGAAAGATCTCCGTATATATGTATCGGTACATATTCATACGGAGGTTTTTTTATTATGATAAGAGCGGCAATTTTCGGATACGGCAACTTGGGACGCGCAACGCTCCGCGCCGTGCGTTATGCGGAGGACATGGAGGTTATCGGTGTTTTTACGCGCCGTGAAAAGTCGGAGATTTGCGCCGAGGGCGGCACCGAAGTTTTTTCGGCAAACGAGATATTGGATTTTAAGGATAAAATTGATGTTCTTTTTATTTGCGGCGGATCTGCCGACGATTTACCCGTACACACACCCGCACTTGCGGAGCATTTCAATGTTGTTGACAGCTTTGACCGTCATGCCGAAATAAAGCGTCATTTTGACGGGGTGAATCGCTCCGCACTGAAAGGCAAACACCTTGCGCTGATAAGTGCGGGGTGGGATCCGGGGATTTTTTCGGCAGTCAGGGCGGTATCTAAGGCGGTTTTTCCGCAGACGAAGCTTTACACGTTTTGGGGCGAGGGCATCAGTCAGGGACACTCCGAGGTTCTGCGGCGCATAAACGGAGTCAGGGATGCGATTCAAGTCACCGTTCCGAAAGCCGATGCGGTGACGGCGGCGCAAAACGGAACTCTTGCGGAGTGCGACGGCAAAAAGACCCATACCCGTCACTGTTATGTCGCGGCTGAGGAGGGTGCGGACAGAGCGCGTATAGAGAAAGAGATACGCACAACGCCCGATTATTTTGAGGGATACGAAACTTCGGTTGACTTTGTAAGCGAAACAGAGCTGCACGCGCTGTTCCCTGCGATGTTTCACGGCGGCAGGGTAATAGCCGACGCAGGGAACGCAAGTGCGGAGCTATTGCTCAAAATGGAATCCAACCCCGATTTTACGGGGGCGGTTCTCGCCGCATACGGCAGAGCGGTTTACCGCGCTGCAAAGAGGGGACGCACGGGTGCGGTTACCGTGTTGGATATACCGATTGCCGATATGCTGCCGCAGTCCGTCAAAAAAGAGACACTGATATGACTTTTCGGAAAGAAAAAATCCTGTCGGTTTACGCGTGCGGATATTCTTCTCTTTTATGCCTGTTTTCCCATTCTTCCGCAAGCATGAGCATCCACCCGGCAGCACCCGTGTACAGGCTCCAGCCTCCCTTGCCCTCTGCACCGGGCATTGAATATACATCGCCGCAAACGGCGTACGGCTCACGCTCATACGTGCCGCTTTTTGTTGACGGCAGCAGTATTGATGTCGCTTCGGCTGCTTCATGAATCAGACCCTCTTTCAGCAGCGCAAGGGCGAACCAGACGACTGCGTGTGTGTACTGCCCGCCGTTTTCGCGTACCCCCGCAGGATAATCGTTTACATATCCGGCACGTTTGGAGTGAGAACCGAACGGCGGCGAAAACAGCTTTATCAGTCCGTTCTGTTTGTCGACAAGCGCATCAAATGCGTACAAAAGCGCGGTTCTTCGCTGTTTCGGAGAGCCGATTTCAGCAAAGGCGGCAAACGACTGCGGCAGCAGGTCTATCCTGCAGGCATCTCCGTTGCCGTCGCCGAGCGGAGTTCCGTCGTCGAAGAATGCACGCGTAAAAAAGGTTCCGTTGTATGCGCCGCGCATTACGCTGTCCGACATTTCCGACGATATTTTTTGAAGCAGCCGCGCGTGTTCGTCTTTGCCGAAAATCAGTGCAAACGGATACATTTTGTCACACACGGTTTTTAAGAACATTGCAAGCCATACGCTTTCGCCTTTGCCGCCGTCGCCTATTTCGCCGAACGAATCGTTCCAGTCTCCGTCTTTTATAAGCGGCAGACCGTGAGAACCGAACGCGCATGCTCTGAAAATGCTTTTCATGCAGTGTTCGTACACCGTTCCTGTCTTTTCGGAGCGGCGGAAAAGCTCGTATCTCTGCCGTTCGCTGTCTTTGAGCGTTGTCCCCGCAAGATACGGTACCGATATGCCGAAAATACCGCTGTCGCCTGTTTTTTCGGCATACACCGCCGCTGCAAGCGGCAGCCAGAGCATATCGTCGGAGCAGCGCGTGCGCACTCCTTTTTTTCCTTCCGACGGAATGAGATGAAACCAATGAAGCACATCTCCCTCGGCGAACTGCGCTGCAGCACACAAAAGCAGTATTCTGCGCGTTGTTTCGGGGACGAATCGGACGGTGCACATTGCGTCCTGAAGCTGGTCGCGAAAACCGTACGCGCCGGAGCATTGATAATATCCCGTCCTCGAACGTATTCTCGAATCGGCTGCCTGATGGTACAGGAGAGCATTTGCGAACTTGTCGAAATCTTCAATACCTGTCGCGAGACGCGTCCGCTTTTCCGCAAAGGGACGGAAACCGATGCTGTTAAGCGCGGTTATACCCTTTTCGTTTTTCGAAAAAACAAGTCTGAAGCTTGTTTCAAAGCTTTCGTTTTCATCGCCCGTGCAGACGGTCATTTCAAGTCTTCCGTTTTTTCTTACGGCGCCTGTTGCGCCGTCGCATGAGATGTGCATATAACCTCGGTAGTCCGTATTAAACGGATTGCTTACGGTTATGCCGTCGGAGGCAACAACAGAACTGCACATTTTTGCAAATTTTATATTTTCATGCATCACCGGCGTTACGCTGTAGGTGACAGAACAGCGGCTTTTGATTCCCGAGAGTTTAACGGAAATCTCTTTTATTGCCCCGCGCGACGCGACCGATACTTTTACATCACACCTCATACCGTTTATTACGGAACGGTAGAGTGCTCCGCTGTCGGTAAAAAATACCGATGCGCCCTTTATACAGTCGATCGTTATGCCGTTTTGGCACAGCGTGAGCATTTCACCTCTCATGGGTTCCGAAACATCGTGCGGACGCGGTGTCAGCGGACACAGCCGCGCATTCGCAAACCACGTAAAACCGAGAGAAGTGTCTGTAAGGAGAGTACCGAGCGTACCGTTCGACAGTGTAAGCGACATCGGAAAAGCGTGCGGTTCGTTAATAAAATATCCGTTCGGAATAAAGCCGTCTTCGCCCGAAACCGCCCGTCTGCACGGCAAAATTTTAACCGCGTTTTCTTCCTCGGCATCGTTTTCCGTTTCATCTTCGGTGAGCGGAAACACCGCATCCGCAGCCGCCGTCAGTAAAATATCGGACGGCGACCCCGCACAGATATTTACAATGTGTATTCCGCCGCGTGCGCCGAGAAAAACTTCGGCGTGCATTTTTTTGATTACGCCGCGAAGCTTTTCCGTGGCGGCGGATGAATAATCGTCGGGCGAGTAAAACGTAAAAACAAGGTCAAACGGGCACCCCGCTTTCGTCAGTGCCGAGTGAAACGCGATAAAATCACCGCACAGCGACGGCGGCGCGCCGTCGGCTGTGACACGTATGATACCAAAATCCCCTGAAATTCCTTTTTCCCAGAGCGAATTGATCGAGGAAATGTTTTTTATCCGTGCTTTTTGAAGCGCGCGGGAAGGCACAGCATTAAAATACCGTGAAAGAAAATAATCTTCGGCGGTTTTTTGTATACTGCCCGTGAAGACCGCCGCATTAGGTGCGATGCTCTCTGTTTTCGGCAGCGGCTTTCCGCGCAGAACCGACAGCTTGTTGACAGCCTCCGTGCTATCGGCACCCGCAGCCGCAATCAGCACTTTTTCACGCTTTTCGCCGGGAGACAGCCGAAGCTTTATGCTTGCGGCAAAGCAGGGCGAAACATCTGCAGTGCTGCTGTCAAAGTCGGGTGAGCCGTCCGAAAACGGAAAGTCGGACGTCACGGACGGCGCAAGTACTTTACTGCGTCGGCAAGTGAACGCAAACGGTTCGCTGTCCGCAAATCCGAGAGCGATCGCCGCAACGGTTCTGCCTTTTTCGTGTCTTTCGAATGTGACGCAGTTAAGCTTTGTGTTGACAAAAGTTGTTATAAATAGGTCGGAATAGCTTTTATTATTGTTGAAATCATTGACCGGAATCAGTTCGGGTTCGGCAAAAAACAGCAATTCGTATAATCCGCCGACGGACGCATCGCATATTTTTACGGGTGCGTATATTCCCGATGCCGAATGCGAGAGACAGAGCGCATGTTCGGCTGTTGCGCCGCCGCACATTACTTTACTGTAGAAGCACGATTTTTTGAGAGTGCCTTTTCCGTTTTGTGAAAGAGGAACAGTTGCGCCGTTCGGTGTTCTGACTGCGGCGAAAATTCCGGCTGCGGCTTTGCGTGAACCGAAAACCGACAGTGACGAGTACATAAACCTGTTTTTTCCGTCTGATGTGCATATGAGTGCCGAGTCGCCGTCCGAAAAGACACAGCAGCGCGGTTTGACGTTTTCCGTTCGAGAAAATGAGCGAAGCGGTGTCTTGTCGCGTGCTTCGCGCTTTGTTTTCAGACGTGCGGTAAAGGGAACCTCAGACGGCAGTTTTTCGGTGAGCAGGCTCTGCGCTGCGTTAAGTCTGCCGTCCGCCATAAACCGCCTTACATTTATATTGTTAAACAGCGCATTGCCGCACGCAATAAGACTCATCCCCTTGTGGTGCGCCATATAACTGCGCACGGGCATGTACTGCTCAGGCGCAACACGTTCCGCCGCAAAGTCGAGGGCTTCATAAAATCCGCACGCGCCGAACGCGCCGAGTGATACAAAATGCGCAAGATTTTTCATTGCATCGACAGGCGCGACCGCAAGCGCGAGAAAAGACGAATACGGAGAGAACACATTTTCGCAGTCGGCATTTGCCTTTATCGAAAGACTTCTTATTCCGTGAGCCTTGTATCTGTAATTAAGCTCCGGATCGAAAGCGTAATAACCGCTTTCCGAAATTCCCCACGGCATAGGGGTGTGACGCACGGCGCGTTTTTGCTCACGGACACAGTTGTGGAGTGCTTCGCTCAAAAACGTTCCGCCGAAAATCGGCAAAAACAGTGCGGGCATAAGGTACTCAAACGCAGTTCCCGTCCACGATGCGGCTGAATTGTACAGACCCGATGCGACAACGGTGCGTGACAGATTTTCGTTGTGCGACGCGGGCACTTCGCGCATCGCAACGGCATAGTATGAAGTCAGCCGCATTTCGGACATGTAGGTATCGTAAAATGACGTGCTGAGAACCTTGTCCGCTCCGTTTATCCCGACGGAAAAAAGTCCGCGCCTTTTTGAAAAGAGCATACCGAGTTCCGCCGAGGTTATTTCGGAATTTATAAAATCCGTGATATCAGTAATTTTGTTTATGTCGCCCGACAGCTTTTTCAGACCCTCTTTCAGAGCGGACAGACAGCACAGGTAGTTGCCGCAGTCAACCGTTGAAATAAACGACGGGGACAGTACTTCGAGCGTGCGCGTGTCGTACCAGTTGTAGAGAAGACCGCAGCACCGTTTCAGTTTTTTAAGAGTATCGCATGTGCCCGTCAGCCGCTTAAGGAGCTGTTCCTCTGTTATAAGCGATAAATCCGCTGCCGTAAGACAGCTCATAAGATACATTCCTATGTTTGTGGGAGAAGTACGGTGCGCGATTTTCTTTATCGGCGAATACTGGACGTTGTCAGGCGGGAGTCGGTTCTCCCCGTCGGTAACGTATTTTTCAAAATAGAGCCACTCGGCTGAAGCATAGCTTTTGAGCGTTTCGCGGTCGTTGCCGTTCAGACGCTCCGCAGGGTTTGTATTTTTTATGCCGTTTGAGGCTGAAAACGGAATGTTGAACAGTATAAAAATTGCCCACAGACGGTGCGTCGGCGAACCGAAAAAAAGCGCGGCGGCGCACGCGAGAGACAAGGCGCACGGAATGACAGCGATTTTTCCGCCGTGCTCACCCTGAGCCGCAGTCGTCCACTCAAGCGTCTTTTTATGACTCACAAAGCCTCGGTACAGTCCTTTTGCGGCGGCACAAAGTGATACCGCTGCATTTTCGGGCAGCGAAGCGGCGAGGTATACGGCGCGAAGAAGCGATTTTGTGCCCACACCTGCCGAAGCCGTAAGATAGACCGATGTCAGGACTTTTGCGCCGAGTCGGAATATCTCGCCGAAAAACGCAACCGAAGGTTCGCTTATTACGGAAAAAATCGCCCACAAAAGCAAAATGCGCGAGACTTCGCCCGAAAATACGACGGACAGCAGCAATGCCGCAAGTGACAGCACGGGAGTTGCCGCTCGTCGGAAATTGTCGGCAAGCTGATACTTTGTAAGCCGTGTCAGCGATGCGGCATAAGCGGAGCCGTTGACCGTGCCGTGAAGAAACCGCAGATTCTGCATGTCGCCCCTTATCCAGCGGTGGGCGCGCTTGCGGTAAGCTGACGGCTTTGACGGAAAGCTGTCGGACAGGCATATTCTTCCCGCAAAAGCCGTGTTGAGCAGCGAGCCTTCGGGAATGTCATGACTCAGTACAGTGCCGTCGGGAAAAGCGTCGGCGCAGGTCTGCGAAAAAGCGCGTATGTCTATAAGTCCCTTACCTGTAAAGAGCGACGTGCCGAACATGTCCATATATCGCTCCGAAACCGGCGCGGAGTATGCGCTGATGCCGCCGAGCGTCATAAATGCCGAGAAAAATGTCTTTTCAGATGAATCTGCGGAAGTTTCGACACGCGGCGCGATGACGCCGTAGCCGTCGGTTATGCGCCTTTTTTCCGACGAAAAAACGGGACGGTTCATCGGGTGGTATGCCGTGCAGACAAGCTTTTTAAGGCTTTCAAACGGCAGCACCGTGTCCGAATCGAGTGCCAACAGATACCGCGCACGTGAAAGCTTTTCGGTGTCTCCCGTAAGTACGGAAAAGATGTTTTTACCTTCGGTTACGAGCTTTACAAGCGCGCATATCGCGCCGCGCTTGCGTTCGTGTCCGCCGTAGCTGTTTTCGGACGGGGCAAATACTCTGTCGCGCAGTGCAAAAACGAATCCGCCTCCGCATCTTTTGTTAAGTTCGTCTATCATTTCTTCTGCCGCTCTTATGTCTGCGCTGTCCTCGGGCAGCGACGGGACGTCGGCATTTTTCAGGTCGCACAAAAAAACAAGTACGGTATCGGGTGATGCGTCTGACATTTTTGTCACGAACAGATGCTCACCGACCTGTTTTGCCCTGTCTGCCGACGGCAGTACGCTTGATACGGCAATTATGCTCGGCGGCAGACTGTCCGCTGCTTCGGTGTCGTATGACGGCAGAAAGCACGGCGGGAAAAAAACAGATGCAAGGCGGTCAAAAAGGGGACGCAGCGCGGCAAAAGCGGGAATAAAAACAATCAGAAACAAGACCGCCCGTCCCGAAAAGGAGCCGAAAAAGCTGTCGGTAAAGCGCGTACAAAGTATTATGCTTGACACTGCAAGCAGTGCTGTGATAATTCCCTCCGAGCATAAAAATATGAAGCCGCACACGGGGTTAGGCTTTTTTATACCGAGGTAAAAGCCGATGTGCCGCTTTATCCCGACCGCATTTCCGGCGTCTTCCGAAGCACGGCGCAGAAATTCAACCGCAGACATATTCCTTTTCTTTGCACTGCGGCATACTGCACGTCTGTATTCGGATTTTGTGAGACGGTCGCATTTTGAGTAATCGCCGCTCGGGTCAAGAGTCAGCAGCCGTTCCGCTTCGCACACTTTCGGCAAAAGTGCCTCAAAATCAATATCGCGCATTCCGAAAATCAGACGTACCGCTTGTCCGAAACCGTTCGGTGCGTTTTTGTATGTTTCCACCGCTTTGAGCGCGGCTGCCGCAAATGTAAGCGTTGCAAGATCACCGCAAAAGTCCGGCGGAATGTCATATTCCCGCAGTGCTTTTTCAAAGCTGAGAGGTGCGTTCTCGGAATTTGTTTTGCTTATGCAGTCTGCAAGGGTACAAAAAACCTCGTCGGCAGAATCGCTGCGATGTTTTTTAAGCGATTTAATTCCGTTTGAAATGCAAGACATCAGGAGCTGCGCATTGTCCTGCAGCCATCTGCCGCTCTCTGCCGTGATACCGTTTCTTTTCAGTGATGAGGTGTGTTTTTTCAGCGTTTTTCTTCCTTTGACGAGTGCCTTTTTTGCAGAAAACATACTTGCCTCCGAAAAAATATATTCGGAGTTATTTTTGACCGCAAACGGAAATATATTCACGCAAAAACGCCGCCGTTTTTTTCGTAAAAGCGGCGGTGTGCAGTCGATATAGAGACAGAGTGCACTTCGGTAGGCGCGTTACAGCTCCTTTATGTAAAAACGGTTCATTGTGCTGTGTTTTGCGGCGGTTGGCATTTCTATCTGTCGATATCCCGCTTTTTCGTACATTCCCAGTGCGACAGACAGATTTGTGTGTGTTTCGAGGTACATCTTTTTGTAGCCTGACGCTTTTGCACCGACTTCGGCTGTTTTCATCAGCTCCTTGCCGTAACCCTTACCCTTCACGGTATCGTCCAGATAGAGTTTTTGTAGCTCGGCACAGTCACTTTCGCCCGCAAATTCCGCAAAACCCGCGCCGCCGACGATCCGTCCCGCATCATCAAGCGCGACGTAGTAAGCTCGCCCCGATGTTTCGCTGTTGTAAAAATCACTCAAATGATCTAATTCCGGGTCAAAGTATGCCGTCCCGGGGATATTCAGACCGAATTTTTCCAAATTAAAACGTATAATGCGCGCGAGAGCTGCGTCGTCCTCGGCTT
>CAVFAD010000021.1:31817-32331 GCA_963620305.1 Bacteroidaceae bacterium
GCTTTTATTCTTCTAAAGTTTAACATTCCGTTCATCTCCCGTAAATGCCGTGTTTTCGTTTTTACACTTTACAGTGTACGGTTTTTAAGTATTGAACCGTACGGGTTTTTGCCCGCGATTACAGTTGTTTTCGGGTAAATAATATACGAATGATATTATAATCTCATTAAATACGAATGTAAACATAAAATTTTTTTGCGGCTGTAAATCTAAAGCGGAAAAGAACGGAAAAAGCTACAGCATTATGCCTGCGCCGATTCGCGTCAGTCGAGGATGCCGTACTTTTTAACGAAAGTCTGTAATTTTTTTCTCCGTACAAACCAAAGACCGTATTTCGCACAAGCAGCTGTTTTGCTGCAAAATGTGAAATACGGTCGGTTTTTTTTCTTACGAATTATTATTCTGCGGTACGGTGTCCGTCGTAATCATGATATTTTTCTGAGCTTCATTCGCAGCTTGTCGGATATCATCGCGATAAACTCAGAATTGGTCGGTTTGCCCCGTGAGTTTTGGA
>CAVFAD010000022.1:0-28947 GCA_963620305.1 Bacteroidaceae bacterium
TGCCTATTTCTTCGCGTACCCTGCGGCGAATTTCGTTCGCAAGCTCCTCTGCGTTTTTGTCGAAAAGATGAATCGAATTTGTAACGTCAAGGTACGATTCGTCAATGCTTGCGGGTTCGGTGAGATCGGTATAGCTCAGATATATCGCGTTTATTTTATCGGATATTTCCTTGTAGAGGGAATAATGCGGAGGAACACAGACGAGGTCGGGACACTTTTTTTGCGCCTGCCGAATCGTTTCCGCCGTTTGGACGCCGTATTTTTTTGCAAGCTGATTTTTCGCAAGGATTATTCCGTGTCTGCGTTCGGGGTCGCCCGCAACCGCCATCGGAACGTTTTTCAGTTCCGGAGCAAGCATTTCTTCGCATGAGGCAAAAAAAGAATTGCAGTCGCAGTGAAATATGATTCTGTCCGTTGTTTCCGACCCCCTTATCTTCATTTTTTGTCACATAGCTATTTTATCATTTTCTGCTTTTGTTCTCAACAGTAAATTTTGTTTGCCGACAAGTTAAAATGCGTACGATGAATAATCGACACGGCGCATAAAAACACACATATTTCTTTGTATGTTTTTTACCAAATAGGTGTTGAAAAACGTGCGGCAAAGGTGCTAAAATAAATGCGTTAAAATAATTTGTTTTTTTGCGCGGATATCCGCAGCTGCGTGCAGGCTGCCGCGTGTAAAAACAGAGGAGGAAACCGAAAAAATGCTCAGCATCAATGAAACTCTTTGCAAGGGCTGCGGCTACTGCATAAAGTACTGTCCCAAGGCAATTCTCGAAATGGGCAGCGAGCGCAACAAAAAAGGATATTTCTTCCCGCATCTCACCGATGAAGAAAAGTGCATCGCGTGTGCAATGTGCGCGACGATTTGTCCCGAGGGCGCAATAGAGCTTACGGAAAAGGAGGGTGCGTAATGGCTAAGGTTTTAATGAAAGGCAACGCAGCCATTGCGGAGGCTGCAGTCAGAGCGGGATGCCGTTTTTTTGCGGGATACCCCATTACACCGCAGAGTGAAATTCCCGAATATCTTTCATGGCGGCTGCCCGAGGTCGGCGGAGTGTTTGTACAGGGCGAGAGCGAAGTCGCATCGGTGAACATGGTTTACGGCGCGGCGGCATCGGGATGCAGATCAATGACCAGTTCTTCGGGACCCGGCATAAGCCTTAAGGCAGAGGGTATTTCTTATCTTGCCGGCACACAGATTCCGGCTGTTATCTGCAACATCAGCCGAGGAGGTCCCGGACTCGGTTCCATTCAGCCTGCCCAGCAGGATTATCTTCAGGCTACAAAAGCACTCGGTCACGGCGGCTTTAAGGTAATGGTTTTTACGCCTGCCACGCTTCAGGAGGCTGTGGATCTTACCTATACGGCATGGGATTATGCGGAGCGTGACCGCAACCCCGTTATGATTTTAATGGACGGCTGTCTCGGTTCAATCATGGAACAGGTCGAGCTGCCGGAAATGAAAGAACCCGACAGAACTCCCACCGATAAGTGGAGCCTTAACCGTCCCGCGGACTCGACGCGCGGAGACAGAGTGCTCACGCCGTATTTCCCCGAAGCGCTGCTTGAGATGCAGAACAAGTCGCGTGCGAAAATGTACGAACGCTGGGCGCAGAATGATGTTCGGGTAGAGGAGTTTATGCTCGACGATGCCGAATTTGTCATTGTTGCGTACGGCATAGCTTCAAGAAGCGCGAAGGAAGCTATCGTCAATCTGCGCAAAGAGGGGTATAAACTCGGAATGATTCGTCCGATAACGGTAAATCCGTTCCCGAGAGAGAGCTTCGAAAAGCTCGACTATTCACGCGTGAAAGGTTTTATAGACATCGAGCTTGCGATACCCGCACAGATGCATGACGATATAGAGCTTCAGGTAAAGGGACGCGCACCCATTTACGAATACTGCCGTTCGGGCGGCGTCCTGTTTGACGATGACGGCATTTATGCCGCCGTTAAGAAGATTTGCGACGGAGGTGCAAAATAATGGCTGTGTACAAAAGACCCGATACGTTAAAAAAGACACCGAGCGGATTTTGCCCCGGCTGCATGCACTCGCTTGCGACAAAGCTTATCGCGGAAGTCGTCGATGAAATGGGTCAGCACAAAAACTGTGTTCATATAGTACCTGTCGGATGTGCAACGCTCAACCTCGTTTACTGGGGCGGCGACGTTCTCGGCGCGGCTCACGGACGCGCTCCCGCCGTTGCGACGGGCTTTAAGAGAAGCAATCCCGACAGACTTGTTTTTGCCTATCAGGGCGACGGCGACTGCGCCGCAATAGGTCTTGCGGAAATTATGAATGCCGCAAACAGAGGCGAAAACTTCACGGTTATATTCTTTAACAACCAGACCTACGGCATGACGGGCGGTCAGATGGCTCCCACTACGCTCATAGGTCAGAAGACCACGACCACACGCGACGGCAGAGACCCCGAAACAACGGGTTATCCCCTGAGAATGTGCGAGCTGCTTGCGACGCTCGAGGCTCCCGCGTTTATCGCGAGATATCCGCTTAACACTCCCAAAGGATGCAGAGACGCGAAAAAAGCTATCCGCAAGGGATTTGAAATTCAGATGGCGGGCAAGGGATTTTCGTTTATCGAGCTGCTCGGCAACTGTCCCACGAACTGGGGACTTACGCCGCTTCAGACGCTTGATTATATGGAAACGAACACAATTCCGTATTTTGTTCCCGGCGTATACAAAGATAAATTCAAGGACGGGGTGAAATAAGATGAAAAGAACACTCGTTATTTCAGGTTCAGGCGGACAGGGCGTCATGAGCGCAGGCGTGATGATTGCACAAACCGCCGTCGAAGCGGGCAGCTGCGTAACTTATTTGCCCGAATACGGTCCCGAACAGCGCGGCGGCAGCGCAAAGTGCACCGTCGTTGTTGACGAAAACGAAATTATTTCCCCTCTCGCAAGCAAGTGCGATACTCTCGTTG
Organism: Bacteroidaceae bacterium; assembly: GCA_963620305.1. Lineage (GTDB taxonomy): Bacteria > Bacillota > Clostridia > Oscillospirales > Acutalibacteraceae > RUG806. The sequence goes on from CAVFAD010000022.1 coordinate 2,955, forward strand.
CGATGAATGAGCAGGCATACGAAAAATTTGCAAAAACACTGCGTTCGGGCGGTATTCTCGTTGCGAATACGAGCCGCGTAGAGTCGGAAATTAAAGGCGACGGAATAACCGTTGTAAGAGTTCCCGCCGACGACCTTGCCGTTGAGCTCGGCAATATAAAGTGCGCAAACATAATTCTTATAGGCGCACTTGTCGGAAGTGAAGCAGGCATTATTTCGGAAGAAGCAATTCTCAAAAGTCTTGACAAAAAATTTGCTTCAAAGAAAAAAGAAGTGCTTGAGCTTAATCACAAAGCACTTCAACTCGGTATCGAGTCCGGAAAAAAAGCCATAGGCTGAAAACATAATCAAAAAAGAACGGCTCCCGCATTCCCTATAAAAAGGCTGCGGGTGCTTTTTTTGTATAGGCTGACGGGCGATACGGGTGCGATTTCCGAGCTGTCAAAGAATGCGTACGGCAAAGCGGCACTTAATACAAGCGAAGTACGAGCAGAATTCATTTCCTGCGATACGGTAATAATCGCACGGAGCGTTTCATATTCATTTAGCGAAAACGAAAAAGGAGTGCATATCGCAAATGAAGAATGAAACCGTGAGAAGCTTTATAATGAAAGCGGAGGAAACAAGGGAGCAGGTGACGGAGTTTGACATCGTGCTGCCCGATTATTATCCGGAAGTCAATCAGATACTGAAATGCTCCGTGCTGCCTATGACCGAAAGCATTTCCTTTGCGGGAGACAAGCTTGCAGTGTCGGGTGCCGCACAGGCAACCGTTGTGTTCTGCTCCTCGGACGGCGCGGTGCGCGTTTTTGAGTCGCTGCAGAAATACACGAAGATGATACGCTGTGAAACGCTTTCAGACGGTGACAAATGCTTTGTCAGGCAGGAAGTAACACAGCTTAACTACAGGGCGACGGGTCCCCGACGTATCGAAATACGGTCGTCTTTTGCCGTGGGAGCGTCGTTTTACTCCGTTTCCGACACCGATTTTGTGGCTGACTTTGATGACGAATCCGTAGAACAGTGCTGCGAAAGCTTTGACTGCCGTGAAATAAAAGGCGCACAGAGCTTTTCGTTCGGGATAAGCGACACTGTGAAGCTGCCCGACGGGGTAAATTCGGAATCGGAGCAGATAAACGCTTCGGGTGAAGTTTTTATCCGTGAGGCGAGGATGATAAAAAACAAAGTTATGCTCAAAGGCAGCTTCGCGGCGGAAATTGTCGTCGCGTGCGCGGACGGCTCCGTAAAGAGATTTAATGCCGATGTGCCGTTTACCGAAGTACATGAGTTTTACGGTGCGGAGGAGGACGGGGAGTGCAGCGTGACTGCTTCACTCAAAAACGCTCACGTTGAACTTAAGACCGTAAACGGCGGTGGCAGTGCAGTGCTTTCGGCGGAGGCAGAAGCCGTTGTTTTCGCTTTATCAAAAACGACGCATACAGCCGTCTGCGATGCGTTCTCGCTGCGCGGAGAAACTGAGCTTTGCCGTGTGAGTGCGGATATAATAACGGATACCGTACCGATAGATACGACGGCGGGAGTTTCCCTCGAAGCGGATGTATACGACCCCGCGCCGACGGAAACGCTTGCAGCTTTTGCCGACGGAATAAGATACGTCTGTTCTTCGTCCGACGGACGGGGAAAACTGAACGGAACATGTACGCTCAATGCCGTTGCTAAAAATTCGGCAGGCGGCATTGCTGTCGTGAGCCGCAGTGCCGCATTCGAGTGTGACCTGCCGTATGCAGACAGATTTTTTGTTTCGGCTGCGGCTTCCCGCGTTTCCGCCGAACTGCTGTCAAACGGCAAAATAGGATTTTCGGCTGTATTTTCCGTAAAAGGCTTCGGAATTTGCTCCGAAAAGCGCGAGTTCATCGAAAAATGCAGCGAAGCGGGTGAATGCGCCGACGCGCACGGCGGCATTGCCGTATATTATGCAAATGCCGGCGAAAAGCTGTGGGACATAGCCAAAGAAAACAGGTGCCGCGTGTCGGCAATAAGGGAACTTAACGGAATAGACACCGATACTACCGCAGAAAACCGAGTCGTAATCTTCCCTGTGGGAATGTGAATAATTTTACGCTCCGTCAAAAAGTAATTGATTTTGCTCTCCGTTTGGGTTAAAATTCAGATATACTGAAATCATTTGAATTTTGTCGGCGGGGAGCATGATTTTATGTCGGAATATAACAGGCAAAGCTATTTCGACGGCGGCATGGAGTCGCTGCGAGCACTTTACAGAATCGGCGTCGGACCGTCCAGCTCACATACCATGGGGCCGCAAAAGGCAGCCGAAATAATAAGCGATCGCTATCCCGATGCGGAGTCGATAACGGTTACGCTTTACGGTTCGCTTGCAAAAACCGGTGTCGGGCACCGCACGGACTATATTATCAAAAAAACACTTTCTCCGATAAAAAACAGTATAGCTTTTGACGAAGAAACGACTGATATACCGCACCCGAATACAATGAAATTCAGCGTGAACGTGCACGGTACGGTTAAAGAAATCACGGTAGTAAGCATCGGCGGCGGCGAGATAAGAATAATCGGCGAAGAAGCGAAAAAGTCACGCATTATTTATCCCCTCTGCTCTTTTTCGGAAATTGCGGCATATTGCCGTCAAAAGGACATGCGCCTTTCGGATTACGTCTTTGAATGTGAAGGCGACGGACTGCGCAGTTATCTCGGCGAAGTATGGGAGGCGATGAAAAACTCAATTAAAGATGGCATAAAAACCGAAGGGGAGCTGTTCGGCGGACTGCATGTTCAGCGTAAAGCAAAACAGCTTTACAATCAGCGTCATATGGACGAGTCCTCCGAAACGCGTGAAAACAGACTTGTCTGCGCGTATGCCTTTGCCGTCAGTGAACAGAATGCAGCCTGCTCGGGCAACATCGTTACGGCTCCGACGTGCGGATCGTGCGGGGTCGTTCCCTCGGTGCTGAAATATATGCAGGAAAGGCGCGGATTTTCGGATGCCGAAATAATAAACGCTCTTGCCGTCGGCGGACTTATAGGCAACATTATAAAGACAAACGCGTCGATAAGCGGCGCGGAGGCAGGCTGTCAGGCTGAAATCGGCAGCGCGTGCGCAATGGCTGCCGCAGCTCTTTCCGAGCTTTTTCAAATGGATATCGGGCAGACGGAATATGCGGCGGAGGTCGCCGTCGAACACCATTTGGGACTTACCTGCGACCCCGTAAAGGGACTTGTACAGATACCCTGTATAGAGCGCAACGCCGTCGCCGCAATGCGCGCGATAAACGCGGTGAATCTTGCAAATTTTCTTGCCGATTCACGTAAAATTTCCTTTGACCTTATCGTTAAAACGATGTATGAAACGGGCAGAGACCTTTCTTTCCGTTACAGAGAAACGAGCGAGGGCGGACTCGCAAAGCTTTATACGTAAGCTGACGGGAGTCGAACCCATGCCGCCCGTCAGCGTCCCTTTTCGGCGTCTTTTGTCCTTTTCGTCTCGATTTCCCGTCAGTAAGCTTTCGCCTCAAAAAACGAAATTTGTCAAAAACCGAACGGCACGGCACAAAATTTCGCTGCGCATAACAGCCGCGCCGCAATGTTTGCCGCGTACAAAAAAACAAAACAAAAACCGCCGCCTCCGAAAAAGCAAAAAAAATTAAAAAAACCCTTGCTTTTTATTTTAACGTCGGTTATAATGGGTAAGTCGTTTGGAGAGTTGTCCGAGTTGGCCGAAGGAGCACGATTGGAAATCGTGTATACGTCATAAGCGTATCAAGAGTTCGAATCTCTTACTCTCCGCCATAAGTCCACCGTAATTTTGATAGAATTACGGCGGATTTTTTTCTTGCCAAAAGTTTTTCGAAGGATGCGGCAATTTGTTTTTTTTGTAAAGTGAATACGGTTACTTTTTTAATGTGTATCTGCATTTAGGGTAATTTTTACAGCCGTAGAAGCTGCCGGTTTTTTTCGTATTCTTTTGCCGCAACGGGTAAAGTAATAAATAAAATATGCTTAAAAGCAGAGATGCTTATTTTTGTGCCGCAGCGACTGCCGAGCGGCATTTTTCTTTTATCTCGTCGGGGGTGCCTTTCATCATCCAGCTGCCGCCGACGGCGGTGATTTTGTCATATGCGAGGTATTCCGTGAGGTTTTCTTCGTTTATTCCGCCCGTCGGCAGAAACATCACGGACGGGAAAGCCGCGGACAGTGCTTTCATCGTTTTCAGTCCGCCGTAATTCGAGCACGGGAAAAATTTGATTACACGGCAGCCGTGCGAAAGTGCGGTCATGATTTCGGTCGGTGTTACGCAGCCGCCGAAGTAGGGAAGTCCGTTTGCAGAGCAGAAGTCCGCGACTTCCTCCGAAAAACCCGGGGAAACAATGAACTTTGCGCCTGAATCGAACGCGGATATTGCCTGTTCGGCGTTTATGACCGTTCCCGCGCCTATGAGCATTTCGGGGAACTCACCGCACGCGATTTTTATTGCGTCCGCCGCACATGCGGTACGGAACGTTATTTCGGCTATCGGAAGTCCTCCGTCGCACATCGCGCGGAGCTTGGGTCGGACTTCGTCAATCGAATTGAATACAACGACGGGTACTATTCTGTATTTGCTTATTGTTTCTCTGACATCCATTTCGCGTTACACTCCCGAATAAGCATTAAATCCGCCGTCGACGGGCAGCACCGTGCCCGTTATAAATCCCGAAGAGTTATCGTCGGCAAGAAACAGCAATGCGCCGAGAAGCTCGTGAACCTCGCCGAAACGGTTCATCGGAGTACCCGCAAGTATTTTGTGCGTTCTCGCGGTGGGTGTGCCGTCGGGATTAAAGAGCAGTCCTCTGTTCTGGTTTCCCACAAAGAAGCCGGGAGCGATAGCGTTGCAGCGGATGCCCATGGGCGCAAAATGCACCGCAAGCCATTCCGTAAAATTGGAAATACCCGCTTTTGCAGCGGAATATGCGGGGATTTTAGTCAGAGGACGAAAAGCGTTCATGGATGAAAGATTGATTATATTGCCGCCGTTTTCAAGCATGTCTTTTGCAAACACCTGCGTTGTCAGAAACGCAGAGGTGATGTTGAGGTCGAATACGAACTTAAGACCGTTTTCGTCGAGGTCGAAGAATGTTTTTGCGCTTTCGGCGACATCGTGCGTCATGTATTCATTGTCGGTCGTTGCCTTGGGATTGTTGCCGCCCGCGCCGTTTACGAGCAGGTTTACCTTGCCGAATTTTTCATTGACAAGTTTTTTTGCGTTTTCGAGCGACTCCTTTGACAGTGCGTTTGTTTCGACCGCAAGCGCGTTTTCGCCGATTTCGTCGGCAACCTTTTGAGCGGCGGTGAGATTGATGTCGAGCAGCGCGACTTTTGCGCCGCTTGCTGCAAGAGCCTTTGCAAATTCGCTGATGAGTACACCGCCCGCGCCCGTAAGTACGGCGACCTTCGATGAAAGATCTACATTAAACGGAAGCTTCATTGTATTTTTCTCCTTTTTCGATTGCTTCAAAAAGACCGTTGAGATAGCACGCTCCGAGTGCTCTGTCAAACAGACCGTAACCGGGCTTGCCGTCCTCGCCCCATATGTTTCTGCCGTGGTCGGGACGGACATATCCGTCAAAGCCGCCCTTTACCAGTGCCCTGACTATGCCGTAAATGTCAAGACTGCCGCACTCTGTTTTATGCCCTGTCTCTCTGAAATCAAGCTCATTCGAATACTGAATATTGCGTATGTGGGCAAAGTGTATTTTGCCGCGCTTTGAGTAGTCGTACGCCATTTTGATAAGGTCGTTGCCGCGTCCCGCACCGAGCGAACCCGTGCAGAACGTGATACCGTTCGCGTTATCCGGTACGGCTGCAAACAGACGTTCATAATCGTCGGCACATGAAATTATACGCGGAAGACCGAAGCAGTCCCACGGCGGGTCATCGGGATGTATAGCCATGCTGATGCCCGTCTCCCTGCAAACGGGGATGACCGCTTCAAGAAAGTACACAAGATTTTTGAAAAGCTGTCCGTGCGACATGTTTTCGTAGCTTTCGAGAAGTCCGCGCAGTTCTTCCGAGGTGTAGCTTTCGTCCCAACCCGGCAGCGAAAGGTGCTTCGGGTCAAGACTTAATATTTCCGCATGACTGTATGACAGACTGTTTGACCCGTCGGGCGAGGGGGTACGGAGATTCGTTCGCAGCCAGTCAAAAACGGGCATGAAGTTGTAGCAGATGCACCTTACACCTATCTTTGAAAGACGGCGAATGTTTTCGCTGTAGTTGGCTATATATTCGTCGCGCCTGCCGCTTCCGAGTTTAATATCCTCGTGTACGGGTACGGACTCGATAACCTCCGTTTCGAGGTGCGCTTCGTCGCACATTCGCTTGATTTTGTAAATGCTTTCGTTGCTCCATACCGTGCCGACGGGTGTATCGTATACGGCTGTTACAACACCCGTCATTCCCGGTATCTGCCTTATTTCGTTCAATGAAATACTGTCGTCGGGGCCGTACCACCTGAATGTCATTTTCATTGTTTGTTCACCCTCTTTATCTTTTTACGCCCGCGCCGATGCCGGACATGAGCGATTCCACTTCATCAACCGATACAAGGGAATTGTCTCCGGGAGTAGTCATTGTCAGAGCTCCGTGCGCAACACCGCAGTCGAGTGCTTTTTGCGGATCGCCGTATTCCGTCAGTCCGTATATAAGTCCCGATGCGAATGCGTCGCCGCCGCCGACGCGATCGTATATTTCAAGTCCCTTAAATTCGCAGCTTTTGTATATTTTACCGCCGCTGTACAGCAGTGCGCTCCAGTCGTTTTTTGTTGCGCTTACGACTTTTCTGCGCGTGCAGGCAAGTGCCTGTAGGTTCGGATATTTTTTCAGCGTCGAGTCAAAAAGCTCCGCAAAATAACCGTCGCTGTAAGCCTCAGCTTTCGGCATCGGAACACCGAGACGTTTTGTAAGGTCGTCGGGACCCGCCGTCAGCAGATCCGCTTCGGCTGCAAGCTCGCGAAGTATGCGTATTTCTTCGTTTTTGTCGGTCAGCGCATTCCAAAGCGAAGCACGGTAGTTCATGTCGAATGAAACTGCCGAACCGTATTTTTTTGCGGCTTTTACGGCTGCAAGCGCAGTTTGCGCTGCGGAGTCGGACAGTGCGGTGAATATGCCGCCCGTGTGAAACCACCGCGTGCCGAGCGTGCCGAAGATGCGGTCGAAGTCAATCATGTCGGGTGTCAGCTGCGACGCTGCGGTGTTCGCCCTGTCGGATGTGCCCGACGCGCCGCGTATTCCGAAGCCGCGGTCGACAAAATTCAGACCGTTTCGGACGCTTCTGCCTATGCCGTCGTACGGTATCCTTTTTATCAGTGAAACATCCGTGCCGCTTTGACGTATAAGCTCCTCCGCAAGCTTCCCGAGGTCGTTGTCCGCAAACGCGGTGATTATGCCCGTTCGCATGTGAAAACAGCTTGCAAGTCCTCTTGCGACGTTATATTCTCCGCCGCCCTCCCACACTCGGAACGAACGCGCATTTCTCACGCGCATGTCACCGGGGTCGAAGCGCAGCATTACTTCGCCGAGCGAAATAAGGTCGTATCGGCATTTATCTTTGCTGTTCGGTATATTCAAAGCTGTCACTCCCGCTTCAATAGTCGGATATTATTCGTAAACGGTTTATCGCCGCAAAAGCCTTTGACGTGAACTGTTCGGGCGAAAGCTCCGCGTATTTGTCGCTGCCATCGTGCGGCAGGTCGATTTCAAGCATAAGCGTACCCTTATATGCGTAGTCGTGCAGAAGCTGCGCCGTTCTGCGAAAATCAATCCGTCCGTCAAACGGCAGGAGATGTTCGTCGATGTTGTACTGACATCCGTTGTCGTGAATATGCGTCAGTACGCATCTGTCGCCGAAAAGCGGCATGTATTCGCGGCCGTTTGCAAAACACTTTTCGTGACCTACGTCCCAGCAAAAGCCGACATTTGTATCCTTGCCGTAAATTTCAAGCAGCGTTGCGATGTTTCCGAGCTTGCGCTGATTTTCAATCGCAATGACAATATTCTTTTTTGCCGCGTCATTGACTATCGAATCAAAGCGCGAAAGTCCTATGTCGGTTACATGAGGACAGTTTTCCTTCGAGCTGACATGCATTATGACAGTGCCGATTCCGTACTCTGACGCAAGAAAAACGCTGTTTTTTAACAACCTTTCCGTTTCTTCGCCTTTTTCGCCGCTGAGCCACAGGTCGTTTATTCCGTCGGCGGGCGCATGGAGAGCCTCATATGTTAAACCCAGCGCAGATGCTTTTTCGGCAAGATGGGCGATAAATTCTCTGTCGTTGCCGTATGTAAAAAACGAATCAAAGCCTGCCGACGCTATGCATTCCGCAAAGCAGTCCGCGCCGTAGATTACGTTCGGTCTGATGTTGATGCCGATTTTGTTCATACACTCCATCTCCGTTCTTTTGATATCTTATCATTTCAACCCGTTCAAGTCAATCGAATATAAACAAAAGCATATCGGAATACGGAAAAATTGCTTTTTTCTTACAAAAAACATGCGGCATCAGTTTCGGACGGGTGCCATGCGCAAAAAAACGAATATACAGTGAATATGCAAAAACACTTGTTAATTCGGCGCGGTTATGCTATACTGGTGAAAACAGAATTTTATTTGCACATTTTATCGGAGGATAATTTTTATATGACCAGAAAAGAAGCGCGTGAGCAGGCATTTATTTTTCTTTTTGAAAGACTTTTCAGTCCCGAGCTTTCATACGACGAGTTGTGCGAGCTTGCGGCGCAGTGCCGTTTTCTCGAAGCGGATGATTATACGCGGGTGCTTTTTGAAAAAACCGCAGATAATACGGAAAAGGCGGATGAGGTGATAAACAGACTGTCAAAGGGATGGAAAACAACAAGACTCTCGCGTGTTACACTTTGCCTCCTGCGTATGGCTCTTACGGAAATTTTGCTTATAGAAGAAACGCCCGATTCCGTTGCGGTGAACGAGGCGGTTGAGCTTGCCAAAACATATGCAACCGTCGATGATGCGCAGTTCATAAACGGCATTTTGGGCACTGCCGTCAGGGAAAAAACAGGCGTATGATTTCTCTCGGAATAGATACAAGCAATTATACCACCTCCGTCGCTTTTTACAACGGTAAAACGGGAGAGTACCGCCATGCACGGCGTCTTCTCGGTGTCAAAGAGGGCGAAACGGGACTTCGTCAGTCCGATGCGGTTTTTAAGCATACCGTTCAGCTGCCTGAACTTGCGGAAAAGCTTTTCGCGGAAAATTCAGCGGCACCCGATGTTATAGCCGTATCCGTGTCGCCGCGCGATGCCGAGGGTTCATATATGCCGTGCTTTACGGTGGGCGCGTGTGCAGCGCGGTGTGCCGGTGCGTTTTTCGGTGTGCCGGTGCTGCCTTTTTCGCATCAGGCGGGGCACATTGCCGCCGCGCTTGTTTCTGCGGGACGGCTTGACCTTCTTGAAGGCGAATTTGTTGCGTTTCACGTTTCGGGCGGCACGACCGATGCCGTTATCGTCACTCCCGACAGTGAAAAAATAATGGAGATAACCCCGGTAGCTTCCTCGCTCGATCTGCATGCGGGGCAGGCTGTGGACAGAGTGGGCAGCATGCTCGGTCTGCCGTTTCCGTCAGGGCGCGAATTGGATGCGTTGAGCCGCAAAAGCGAAAAAAAATACAAAGTGCATCCGTTTATAAAGGATAACTCGTGCAGTCTTTCGGGCATTGAAAACAAGTGCCGCAGCATGGTCGATGCGGGCGAAGCTCCGGAGGACGTTGCAAAATACTGCATAACATATATTGAAGCGGCTCTTGAAAAAATGGCCGACGGAATACTTCGCGAGCACAGGGGACTGCCGCTTGTTTTTTCGGGCGGAGTCATGTCAAATTCGCTTATTCGCGAGGATTTTGCCGCAAAATACGGTGCGGTTTTTGCGCAGGACGGACTTTCGGCGGATAATGCCGTCGGTACCGCCGTGCTCGGCGCACTGAGTATGAAGAAAGTATGAATCTGCCTGTTATTACCGTCGGTGAACTGAACGGTTACATAAAAACAATGTTTGACAGCGAACTTATGATGCGTTCGCTTTATGTCGCGGGGGAAATATCGAATCTTTCCGTTCACGCGAGAACCGGACATATGTATTTTTCGCTGAAGGACGAAAACGCGTCGCTTAAAGCGGTGATGTTCGCGTCCGACGCGTCGTCGCTCTGTTTTGCACCCGAAAACGGAATGCGCGTGACCGCTCTCGGGCGGGTGAGCGTTTTTGAGCGTGACGGCGTTTATCAGCTTTATGTCAAAAGGATGCAGCCCGACGGCACGGGTGCACTTGCCGCAGCATTCGAACAGCTGAAAAAGAAGCTTGAGCGCGAGGGTCTTTTTGACGCTTCGCGAAAGAAGCCGATTCCGCGATATCCCAAAAGAATAGGCGTTATTACTTCTCCCACGGGTGCTGCGGTGCGTGATATTTTCAGTATTATCGAGCGGAGATATCCCTTTTGCACGATAGTTTTTGCGGGTGTGAGCGTACAGGGCAGCTCGGCTCCGAACGAAATGATATCGGCGCTGCACGAATTCGGACAAAAAAAGTGTGCGGACGTTATAATCATAGGCCGCGGCGGGGGCAGCGCGGAAGACCTGTGGTGCTTCAATGACGAACTGCTTGCTCGCGCCGTTGCTGAATGTCCTATACCGGTCATTTCCGGGGTGGGGCACGAAACCGATTTTACAATATGCGATTTTGTGAGCGATCTTCGTGCGCCGACTCCGTCTGCCGCAGCGGAGATTGCAACGCCCGACAGTGACGCGATGCGAATGGATGCCGCCGTGCTTTCGGAGCGTCTGTACGGTTTGATGAACACAAGGCTTACGTGTGAACGTCAGCGTTTTGAGTATTTGAAGGCTCGGCGCGATTTTACGGATGCGGTCGGTTTTTTTGCCGACAGGCACAACGCGCTCAACGATATAAAAACACGTATTGACGTGCTTTCGGAAAAAGCATTGCACACAAGGCGAATCGGCTTTACCGAACTCGCGGCACGGCTTGATTCGCTTAATCCGCTCAGCGTGCTTACGCGCGGATTTGCCGCGGTCAGCGTAAACGGTATCATTAAGGACAGAGCGTCGGCGCTGTCCGCCGGGGATGTCGCGGACATACAATTTGCCGACGGCACGGTAAAAGCCGAAATAATCGGAGAGGTACTCGACAATGAATAAAAAGGAATCGGCGGTCAATCCGAAAGATATGACATACGAAGAGGCAATGGAGCGGCTGAGCGAGATAGTCCGTCTCCTCGACGACGGCAAGCTTTCGCTCGATGACAGTGTAAAGCTGTTTGAGGAGGGCGCGTCGCTTGCGAAATTCTGCGACGGCTGCCTGAAGAACGCGGAAATGAAAATAGTCCGACTTCAGGAAATGTCCGAAGACGGACAGGAGAACGAAAGCGAAACAAACCGTAAAAATTCACGGTGAAATGAAAGGCTTTGATATGAAAGATTTTTCCGTTTCTGTAAACAAAACAGAAAACAAACTCAAGGAACTGCTGCCCGTTTCGACGGGTGAAACCGAGAGTGTTCCCGCAATGCTTGCGTATTCACTGGAGAGCGGCGGCAAAAGAGTCCGACCGCTTTTGTGTCTTAAATTCTGTGAGTGTGCGGGCGGGCAGGAAGACGACGCGCTGTATTTTGCGTGCGCGGTCGAATTTGTTCATACATACTCTTTGATACACGACGACCTTCCCTGCATGGATAACGACGCCGTAAGGCGCGGCAAACCGTCGAGTCATGTAAAATTCGGCGAAGCAAATGCGCTGCTTGCGGGGGATGCGCTCCTTACACATGCATTCGGCATACTGTCGCGCGCCTGCTCGGAGGGCGGTATTGCGGCGGATAAGTGCATAAAAGCCGTCGGGGAGCTGTCGGAACTTGCCGGGGTAAACGGCATGATAGGCGGTCAGTACATTGACCTTAAATACGAAAACAAAAAAGCCGACGGCGATGTGCTTTTTACGATGGATGCTCTCAAAACCTCAAAGCTTATCGAAGCCGGCTGTGTGCTCGGCGTTATCGCTGCAGGCGGCAGTGACGAGGAGATTCGCCGCGCCCGCGCGTTTGCGCTAAACCTCGGCATCGCGTTCCAAATTAAAGATGATTTGATAGAAACCGACGGCGCGGATAACAGCGACGAAACAAACAACAAATCTACATATATCAGCGTATTCGGAAAAGAAAAGGCAGCCGAGCTTGCCGAAGCATACACGAAAAAGGCAATAAAAGAGCTTGACGGCTTCGGCGAAAAAAGTGCCGATTTGAAAGAAATTGCATCAGCCTTGCTCGGCAGAACAAGGTAAGGCATCGGTGAAAAGAAGTGGAATACAAATACCTGAATAACATAAATTCGCCGTACGACCTTAAAAAGCTCGACGGTAAGGAGCTTTCGGCGCTTGCGGACGAAATACGCGACGAGCTTATAAATACCGTTTCGCGCAACGGCGGGCACCTTGCGTCAAACCTCGGTGTCGTGGAGCTGACTATCGCGCTTCACCGCGTTTTTAATTCTCCGTACGATAAAATCGTATGGGATGTCGGTCATCAGTGCTATGTTCACAAGATGCTCACGGGGCGTTTTTCGGATTTTGAAACAATCCGCTGTCCCGGCGGCATTTCGGGATTCACACGCAGAAACGAGAGTGAACACGATATTATGTCGGGCGGACATTCAAGCGTTGCTCTGTCTGCGGCTTACGGCATTGCGGCGGCGAACAAGCTTAAAAACAAGAAGAATTACACAATCGCCGTTGTGGGCGACGGCGCGTTTACGGGCGGAATGGTGTATGAAGCACTCAACAACGCGGGACGCGCGGGAAAGGGCACAAAGCTCATAGTCATACTGAATGACAATGAGATGTCCATATCAAAAAACGTCGGTGCGCTTGCGAGGTATTTTGCCGTTATTAAGGCAAATCCGCGTTACTTCAGACTGAAAGCCAAAACGGAAAATATACTGAATCACATTCCTCTTATAGGGCGGCCGCTTGCGCACGGGATATACAATCTGAAAACAAGCATCAAAAATAAAATATACAATTCCACAATGTTTGAAGACCTCGGTTTCCGTTACATGGGACCTATCGACGGACACAATATCGATCACCTTTGCGACGCGCTGAAAGGTGCGGTGGAGGCGGACTATCCGGTAATTCTGCACATCAATACCGTCAAGGGCAAGGGATATGAATTTGCGGAAAAAGCACCCGATGAGTTCCACGGCATATCGGCATTTGATCTTGTGTCGGGTGAACCGATTTTCAGTGAGCCGAGTTATTCCGACCGCTTCGGCGCATTTATGGTAAACGCCGCTTCAAAGGACAGGCGCATCTGCTGTATTACCGCGGCAATGGCACTCGGTACGGGACTTAAAAATTTCAGCGAAAGCTTTCCCGAGAGGTTTTTTGATGTCGGAATTGCCGAGCAGCATGCGGCGACATTTGCGGCGGGACTTTCGCGCGGCGGAATGCTCCCCGTGTTCGCGGTATATTCCACTTTTTTGCAGCGCGCTTACGACCAGATTATTCACGACTGCGCGATGCAGAAGCTTAAAATAGTTTTTGCCGTGGACAGAGCGGGTTTCGTCGGCTCGGACGGTGAATCGCATCACGGAATATTCGACACTGCATTTCTTAATTCCATTCCGGACATAACCGTTATGACACCCACTACCTTTGCGGAGCTTGACAACTGCTTTTTTAAGGCGTTATACCATACCGACGGCCCGGTTGCCGTTCGTTATCCGCGAGGAATAGAGCCGCAGCTGCCGACGGACTTTGTTTATTCAGGACTCGATTACGACATTTACGGCAAAGAAAACGCTGCTGTGACGGTAGTTACCTACGGACGCATTTTTGCCGAAGCGTGCGCGGCAAAAGCGGAGCTTGAAAAAAGCGGACTTGACGTTCGCGTGTTAAAGCTTAATACGGTCAAGCCTATAGCGAACAAAGCGGTTAAGAGTATTCTCGACAGCGAAAGAATTTACTTTTTTGAAGAGGGACAGCGTTTCGGCGGAATCGGTGAAACGTTTGCGGACAAACTTTTGAAATACGGATACAGAGGGAAATATTCTCTCACTGCGGTTGAGGGGGAATTTCCGAAGCATAACACAATAAGCGGACTTTTGAGAATATACGGACTTGACGCGGAGAAAATGACCGAAAAAATTCTTGAGGATACAAAAAATGGCTGATAAGTTAAGACTTGACAAGTTTTTGTTTGACGGCGGTTATTTTGAAAGCCGCGAAAAAGCACAGGCGGCTATCATGGCGGGAACCGTTTATGTAAACGGCATGAAAGCATCAAAGGCGGGAGATACCGTAAAACCCGATTCGGAAATAGAAGTCAGGGGCGGCATGGAATTTGTCAGCCGCGGCGGTTACAAGCTGAAAAAAGCCATGTCTGTGTTCCCGATAAATCTCAGCGGCAAAACGTGTATCGACATAGGCGCATCCACCGGCGGCTTTACCGACTGCATGCTGCAAAGCGGAGCAGTCAAGGTTTACTGTATCGATGTCGGATACGGGCAGCTTGCGTGGAAAATACGCAGCGACGAAAGAGTCGTCAATATGGAACGCACAAATATCCGCTATGTTGCTCCCGATGCAATTCCCGGCGGCGCGGATTTTGCATCCGTCGACGTGTCGTTTATATCGCTGCGCCTTGTTCTGCCTGTTCTGTTTACGCTTCTTAAGGAGGACGGTGAAGCGGTCTGTCTTATAAAACCGCAGTTTGAAGCAGGCCGTGAGAAAGTCGGCAAAAAAGGAGTTGTTCGCGATAAAAGTACCCATGTCGAGGTCACGGACGGCATTGCTGTCTTTGCGCGCGAATGCGGATTTAAGATTGCGGGACTTGATTTTTCTCCCATCAAAGGTCCCGAGGGGAACATAGAATATCTGATGTATATATCTAAAAAAGGCGGTGCTGCCGAGTGTGAAATAAACGCGGCTGATGTTGTCGAAGCGTCACACGCAGCACTTGACGGGACTCAGGCGCTGCCGCTTGTGTGACAAAAAAAGGGGGACTTGTTTTGAAAATTGCCGTTGTTCCCAACCTGACGCGGGACAGAGCTTTGTCTGTCACCGAAAAGGTATGCCGACAACTGATAAAATCGGGTGTTTCGTTTGCGTTTGACAGCTCTCTGAAAGACGCGCTTTCGGGTGTCGAAGGCGCAAAATTCGCGGATGAAGCGATGCTTTTCGGCGAATGCGATCTTGTTATTGCCGTGGGCGGCGACGGCTCGGTGATGCGCGCGGCGAAGGTTGCCGCGAAATACGGTAAAAACGTACTCGGAATAAAGGCGGGCAGGCTTGCGTATCTGTGCGGACTTGACGCCGAAGAAACCGAGCTGCTTTCACGTCTTGTCACGGGTGAATATTCAGTTTGCCGCAGAATGATGCTCCGCGCGGAGCTTATAAGAAACGGTGCTGTCAAATATTCGGAAGGCTGTCTTAATGACATTGTTTTCGGACGCAGCGCGGCTATTGCGATGTGCAGAGTAAATGTCAATGTAAACGGCAAACCCACTGCCGAATATATTGCCGACGGTGTCATCGTTGCGACTCCGACAGGCTCTACCGCTTATTCCATGTCGGCGGGCGGACCAATTCTCGAACCCACGCTTGACGCGGTTTTGCTTACGCCGATATGTCCGCATTCTCTCGTATCGCGTCCGTACATTTTTTCGTCCGAGACTGTTTTTGACATAACATGCACTCCGATGCGCAGCGGTGACGAAACGGGATTTTCGTGCGACGGGGGAGCCACCGTGAAGCTGCGCAAGGGCGACAGCGTCAGAGTTTCAAAATCCGAGCTGTATGCAAATCTGATTTCCGTGAAGCAGGATAACTTTATAGATGTTCTCAACGGAAAGTCCGAACTCAAAAAGTAAGGGGGATATTTTCAGCCGATGAAAAAAAACAGACAGGCGATAATCGCCGAATTGATAGAAAACAGCAGTATAGGAACGCAGGAGGAGCTGCTCGACCGACTTCTGAAAATGGGAATTAACGTGACACAGGCTACCGTATCGCGCGACATAAAAGAGCTGCGTATAGTAAAGCGTCCCGCGCAGGACGGTGAATACAGATATTTTTTGCCCTCACGCGCACCCGAAGAAAACACTTCGAAATATATGGCGATTCTTGTAGGCGCGGCAATGCGCACCGATGTAGCCATGAATACGGTTGTTCTCAAATGCCATGTCGGTACTGCGCAGGCAGCATGCGCTGCGCTTGACTCAATGGGTTTTGACGGTGTTGCAGGCACACTTGCCGGCGACGATACGATTTTTATTCTGTGTTATACCGCCGCTGCAGCGGTGAATGTGAGAAAAAAGCTTGATGCTGTTTTGGGACTGTGATATATGCTTAAGAGTCTGCAAATCGAAAATATAGCCACAATAGAAAAGCTCTCCGTCGATTTTTCGGACGGACTTAACGTGCTTACTGGCGAGACGGGCGCGGGTAAATCCGTGCTGGTGGATTCGGTGAATGCCGTAACGGGTGTAAAAACCTCACGCGACCTTATAAGAACGGGAGAGACAAGCGCATGCGTAAGTGCGCTGTTTGCCGATGTGTCCGACGCTGCGACGGCGCATCTGAACGACTGCGGCATTCCCGTCGAAGATGACGGGACGCTGCTTATTCAGCGCAGGCTTTACCGCGACGGAAAAAATGCATGCAGGATAAACGGTATGAACGTAACAGTCGGGATGCTGCGCAGTGTTGCTGCGATGCTTATCAACATTCACGGTCAGCGGGATTCTCAGCAGCTTCTCAATGAGGCCTGTCATATGAAATTCGTAGACATATTTGCCGAGGACGAAAAGCAGCTTAATGAATACCGCGCCGAATACGGGCGGCTGTGTGAAATACAAGCAAGACTTCGTGAGCTGCAAACCGACGAAGCCGAAAAAGCGCGGACTGCCGACCTGCTGTCTTATCAGATAAATGAACTTGAAAATGCCGAAATCCGCCCCGGAGAGAAAAAAGAACTTGACCGTAAAAAAAATGTTCTCGAAAATTCCGAAAAGATAAAAAATGCACTCGGTGCCGCTTTGAACGCGCTTATGGGCGACGGTGAAGACGCGGGGGCGTCCGCTGCGCTTTCCGCAGCCGCAGGGTATGTGGGCAGCGTTACAAATGCCGCCCACGGCTTGGAGCCTGTTTACTCGCAGCTTGCCGCCGTTGCCGATTCGGTGTCCGATATCGCGAGCGTTATAGACGATGTCATCGGTCAGCTTGATTCCGTTGACGGCGATATAAATTCCGTCGAGGAGCGTTTGGACGTACTTTACAGACTTTCGCGCAAGTACGGCGATACGGAAGAAAAAATGCTGGAGTTTCTCGAAAACGCAAAATCGCGTCTTGACGGCATCGTCCATTCCGACGAGGAGCGCGAAAGGCTCACCGAGGAATACAGGCAAACGCTTGCCGCAGCCGAGCAAAAAGCATCTGTTCTGTCGCAAATACGCATAAAGGCAGGGAAGGCTCTTTCCGCCGCAATTGAAAAAGAGCTTGCGTTTCTCGATATGCCCAATGTGCGCTTTATTACGGAAATAAAACCCGCTTCGCTCGGCGAAAACGGCGCAGACAGCGTGCGTTTTCTGATTTCCGCAAACCCCGGGGAGGAACCCAAGCCGCTCGGAAAAACCGCATCCGGCGGCGAGCTTTCACGCGTAATGCTTGCGACTAAAAGCGTTCTTGTCGATTCCGACGGCATCGGCACCTTGATTTTTGATGAGATTGACACGGGCGTGAGCGGTTCTGCCGCGGGAAAAATAGCCGTGAAGCTCGTCGGAGTTTCACTTCATACTCAGGTATTTTGCATAACTCATCTGTCGCGTATTGCCGCCTTTGCCGACGAACACATTTTTCTCTCGAAAACCGTCGAGAACGGAAAAACATATACACGCGCGGAAATACTTTCTTTTGAAAAGCGCGCGGCTGAACTTGCCCGAATAACCTTCGGAACGGAATTTACCGAGGTGCAGCTTTCTTCGGGAATGCAGATGATAGAAGAAGCCGAAGCACAAAAGAAAATCATAAAAAACGGTTAACTGCCGGGAGCGCATATTTTGCCGAAAAGGTGAAAAAATGTTTTTTGTGCAGAAACATATTAAAAATATAAACGAGGAAGTGAGTGAACATGCAGATAACGCTTAACCCCGACAAGGAAATAGTCGATACGGTAAAAGAAGGTCTTAAACGAACGGGCGGATACTGTCCCTGCCGCCGAGAGCACACAGAGGACAACAAGTGCATGTGCAGAGAATTTCGCGAGCAGATAAAGGATCCTGCTTTTGAAGGGTACTGTCACTGCATGCTCTACTACAAGAAAAAATAAAAACCGAAAAGAGGTATTTGTCATGGCTGTAATTAAAATAACAAACAACAATTTTCGGACGGAAGTAACGGAATCCGAAATTCCCGTGCTGCTTGATTTTTGGGCGGCATGGTGCGGACCGTGCAAGATGCTTTCACCGATTGTCGATGAAATCGCCGAGGACTATGACGGAGTCATAAAGGTTGGAAAAATAAATGTCGACGAGGAACCGTTTTTGTCCGCGCAGTTCGGTGTTGCGAGCATACCTACGCTTGTGGTAATAAAAGACGGCAAGGTCGCTTCCTCCGCAGTCGGTTACCGTTCAAAGTCCGATGTTGAAAAAATGCTTGGCGTGTAAACTACGGGTAAAAAAAGTCTTGTTTTTTGATATTTTATCGAAAAAATTAAGTGTTATTTAAACTAAAGGCGGCATTATAATACTTGAAGGTATCACAATGTGCGGTTTCGGGGTACTGCCTTTGTTCTGCTTTGCGCAAGCTTCGGTCGGACGGCAGTTTTTGAAGATGGTTTTTACGGGAATAATGTGGGTGTTTTTACCAAAACTCTTGACTCTATCTGCATGCTGTGGTATAATAATTCAAAAAGAAGGGCAATCCCTTCGGAAAAGCAAGGTGTAAAAAAATGACAGACGCAAGAGAAATTTTAATCGAAAAAATGGCGGACAATCTCCCTGTCCTCCGCAAAAAGCTGAAGCTCTCTCAGGAGGGTCTCGCGGACATCATCGGCAGCAGCAGATATACTGTTATGCTCATCGAAACCAAAAAACGCAAAATGACATGGAGCACTTATATGGCTCTTGTTCTCCTTTTTGAAAAGAGTGCTGACACAGAGATGCTTCTCCGTGCCTTCAACATCTACACAGAGGAGCTTGATGCATATCTCAGCCGCAAGTCCGGCTCCGTTATGTAACATATTGCTCCAATCGGTTTATATCCGTGCATTTGCCGACACTGTCTTCTCCAACAGTGTCGGTTTTTTTTGCCGTTGCCCTTGTTTTTTATTAAAAAAAATGTTACACTGACGTGCGTAATATAAGCTGACGTGAATCACCCTGTGTCGTTGTTTGTCAGCTTAACCGCATATACGGAGGAATTGTATGAACACGAAAGCATCAAAGAAAAAAAACACGTCAGCCGAAGAAAAGGCTCTTGAAATTGTCAAAAGCATGACACTTGAAGAAAAAGTGTCACAGCTTGTTAACGGCGCAGCCGAAATAAAGAGGCTGAACATAAAAGAATACGATTGGTGGAACGAGGCATTGCACGGTGTTGCAAGAGCCGGTACTGCTACCGTTTTCCCGCAGGCAATAGGACTCGCCGCATCGTGGGACTGCGAGCTTCTGCAGAATGTCGCAGAAGCGATTTCGGATGAAGCACGGGCAAAGTACAATATTGCGCAAAAGGAAGGTAACTTCGAAAGATACAGCGGACTTACATTTTGGAGTCCCAATATAAACATATTCCGTGACCCCCGCTGGGGCAGGGGACAGGAAACATACGGTGAAGACCCGCATCTTACTTCGCGCCTTGCCGAACGCTTTATAAAGGGGATGCAGGGCAGTACCGAGCATCTGAAAACGGCTGCGTGCGTCAAGCACTTTGCCGCGCACTCCGGCCCCGAGGGCGGAAGATTTTCGTTCGATTCGAAAGTGACAAAAAAGGACATGCGCGAAACATATCTGCCCGCCTTTGAATACTGCGTAAAAGAAGCGAAACCCGAAACCGTCATGGCTTCTTACAACAGCATAAACGGTGTGCCAGCGTGCTGCAACGGTGCGCTGCTCAACGGCTTGCTTCGCAAGGAATGGGGCTTCGGCGGACATGTTGTTTCCGACTGCGGAGCGGTGCGTGAAATAAGCGAGTCGCATCACTATGCTGCCGATGAAACAGAGGCTGCCGCTCTTGCGATAAAAAACGGCTGCGACTTAAACTGCGGCTCCGCATACGAAAAGCTCATAGACGCATACGAGCAGGATATGGTAGCTATGGAGGATATCGACAGAGCACTTCTGCGCTTGATGACTACCCGCGCAAAGCTCGGAATGTTTGACGAAGAAACGGAATATGACGGCTTCGGAGAAGCCGATATCTGCAGCGCGAGGAATAAGGCTCTGTGTGAAAAAATGACGCGGGAAAGTCTTGTTTTGCTCAAAAACAACGGTATTCTTCCGCTGAATGCCGATGCGGTCGGCACTGTTGCCGTGATAGGTCCCAATGCCGATTGCGACGAAGTTTTGCTCGGCAACTATAACGGTTTCCCCGACGAATATATTAACCTGAAGTGCGGACTTGAGCGCAGATTCGGCAAGGATAAGATAAAGTACGCAAAGGGATGTTCCGTTCTCGGCGGTGAATCGGACGAAATCGAATCAGCCGCAGACATTGCCGCCGAGTGTGATGTTACCGTTATTTGCCTCGGTCTTAACAGCAGTATAGAGGGTGAGCAGGGTGATGCCGACGGCGACAGACTTGCAATTGAACTGCCCGAAATGCAGCAGCGTCTTTTGAAGCGCGTTTGCGAAAAGTCAAAGAATGTAATTCTCGTTCTTATGAGCGGAAGCGCACTCGCAGTGCCGTATGCGCAAGAGCATTGCGGCGCTGTCATCAATGCGTGGTACCCCGGTGAAATGGGCGGCAAGGCTGTCGCGGAGCTTATCTGCGGCGATTATTCGCCGTCCGGTGCTCTGCCCGTAACGTATTACCGCTCCACCGACGATCTTCCCGCGTTCTGCGATTATTCGATGAAGGGGCGCACATACAGATATTTTGAGGACGAACCGCTTTATCCGTTCGGCTTCGGACTGCACTATACGGACTTTGAGTATTCCGATTTGTCGGTTAAGGACGGCAATGCGTATGTGACTGTCAAAAATACGGGAAAAATGCAGGGCGGAACGGTAGTGCAGATATATGCCGACAGCGCAGGCGAAGAAAACCAGCCCCTGCTCAGACTTATAGGCTTTGCGCGAACGGAGCTTAATGTCGGAGAAAGCCGTACGCTTGAAATCAAGCTTGACGGGAATGCTTTCGGACTTGTTGACGCTGACGGAAATATGTATTCTCCGAGCGGCAGCTTTACGGTTTTTGCCGGCGGTTCACAACCCGATGCGAGAAGCGCATCACTCGGTGCCGACAAAACGGTCAAAATAACGGTGTAAAAAAATTGAAAAAATCACGGCGGGTAAACCATTCGGCTTGCCCGTCGTGTTTATTAAGCTGCGCTTATGCAAAAATGCATTGCTCTAAATGTTTTGAAACCATTCGGCGGGGTCGTCAAGTCCGACCGCCGCGCGTAAAATGCTGCGCGCATCGCTTACGCTTACCGCATTGTCGGGAGCATGTGAAATACACGCGGCTGTGCGAACGGCTCCCGATATGACATCAAGTCCTACTGCGGCACGCAAAGCGGCGCGTGCATCCGCAACGGATATTTTACCGTCGCAGTCGACATCGCCGAGGACAGCAAGGTCAACTCCCGTCAGTATTTTTCCGTCTGAGACAAGAACGAGCCGCATGCCCGTCGAAAGAGCTGTTTCGCCGTTAAAGTCAACCTTTTCGCCGTTATTGTAAATTTCGGTCATTCCGCCCGTTGCGGTAATCAGTTCCTTTGCTGTTATGCTTGGTGCAACAATTATCAAATTGCCGTCAAGTTTTATGTATCCGGCATTTGCGTCTACGCTTATTTCAGCGGGCAGTCTTGCGATTATCTTGCTTTCCTTTGCATGGCACAGACTGCATTCGCGTGTTGACGTACCCTCCCGACGGAATGTCGCAGGGACTTCAACCGTCCATTCGCCCCAGTCGTGTCCGTAAGCGGATATTTCGGACTGCGGTACAATTATCTTGCCGCAAGACCCGCAGTGTTTTCCTTCCGTTAATCCTGATGATGTACATGCGGCAGCGCGCGGCGGGTCGGTCACTTCCGAGTGCCGCCCTGTCGGGGAAACATAATCGGCAGTGTATTTTTCGCCGCAATATGCACACGTGTAAACGTTGTACCCGCTTTCGGTACATGTAGGCTGCACCGTTTCTGCAGTGCAGTCACGCATTTTCGGTGTAGCCGTGTCACTGTTCAGACTTATTACGATTATAGGGCGGATGCCGAAACAATTATCAACATAGTCAGCGGATATTTTGCCGTTGCCGTCGACTCTGTATGCAGTATCGTTTTGTTCTCCTACGGTGCCGAGCCACCATGAACAGAAGCCGTTCTCGCTGTCGTCATGCAAACCGAGACATTTTGCATAGTCGGTGACGACTGCCGTGCGTTGTGTATACTCGCCGAATGCGTTGTTGACCTCGGATTTTTCAGGCAGACGAATGTTTTCACAGCCGTCATTTTTATCACAGTCGGCGTTTAGCAGTTCTTTGTCCGTTTCCGAAAATGTACAATTGTAAAAAGCATCGGCAAGCCACGTTTGTATATTGCTGTACCGATAATTATTGGGATAAACAGTATTGCCGTCAACCGTGTGTACGCTGTTTGTGTGAGAAAACTCCCGCACGTCGAGTATCTTTTCCGCGATAAGCAGTGCCGTGCCGTTATCTGCAGCGTCGAGAACACGCCAGCAGACAGACTCATATTTAAACCAGTAAGTATTACCGACAGTATAACCGTTGTCGTCCTGATACGACGAGTCTTTCGACCCGTCTCCGAAGGAAGAGTTAAAAGGACGGTATTCGGAGAACCTGACACCGCGGTATTTTTCGCCGTCAAGCTCAACATCCGAATATTTCATGTAATCCGACTGTTCGCCGTTTATGTAAAACCCGAAGCTTGTCCACTCGGACGCGGCTTCATTGAGCCGGCTGTACACATCGGAATCCGAAACTTCACACTGCGGATATTCGCCGAGAGAAGCTGTTGTAAAGCTGTTCGGCGATTTTGTGCTTGCACGTGCGGAGACCGAAGATGGGAGAGTCACTGCGACGGTAAAAAGCAATGAGAGAAGCAGCGTATAACCGCAGCGTAATGTGCGGCTGCCTTTTCTGAACATAACAACAGCTCCGTTTCGGTTTTTTTTCGGGCAATCCAAGCCGAGTCGACAGCCTTGCCCGTGTCGAAAAACGGTCAAAAAGCTGCATGTCGGAGTTTTTCGTCAATAATGCCGTTATGTGACAGATTGCCCGATAAGATAAATTCAAAACTGAAATTTTGCGGAAATTTATGTGTGTTACCGATCTGAACTCGGCATTTTTATTTTACTTCGGCGGAAATTTTGCGGTAGACGGGAATACCCTTTGTCGAAACGTGTATCTTTCCGTTGCCGACAACTTCGCCCGTGAAATAATCCGCCCATGTATCCGCTGCGGGAAGATAGACATCTCTTTCGTCGCCGTCGCCTACGCAAATCGGTGCTACAAGCAGATCTTCGCAGAATATAAATTCATCGTCAATATTAACGGCTTCGGGGTCGGACGTATAGTCCATTACAAGTGCGCGAATCGGAGGACGTCCCGTGTCACGGTAGATATCGAACGATTTCTTAAGCATGGGAACAAGGGTTTCGCGAAGCTTCAGCAGCTCGCGAACCTCGTCCTCGCAGTCGAATTTCAGCCACGGAACTTCCTCGCAGTACCAGGCGTTTATGCGGCAATGCACGCTGAACACGGCGAGCTGTATGCGGCGGATAAGCTCCTCTTTTGAGTCGGCATGACGCACCTCGGGTCCCCAAAGCACACCCGAAAAGGCGGTCTGTGCGACTGCGCGTCTGAAATCTCTGTGGTCATACAAATCGCTGCAGATAACAAACGGATACGGCGCACAAAGCGCACCCATGTTTCGCACTTCACTGAAAGTTTCGTGCTCTCCGAGCGCGTCCAGAATGGTTTGGCAATACAGAGTGCCGAATATCGAGTGGTACTGCTCGCCGTCCATGCCCGACGGGAACTGAGCCGTAAGAGGAAAGCTCCAGCTGCCCGTATTGTCGCTTGAATCGCATTCATCGAGCTTAAACCCGTCGATGCCCTTGCTTACGAGCGTTTCTCTGTGGTAATCGGCAAAAATTTTGCGTGCTTCTTTTGTCGCAAAATCGGGTACAACACCGCCCCAAACTTCATACTCGCCGCCGTACGGAGCAATAGCGTCATGTATCGGGGATGAGGGGTGCGTGAATGCGTGCTCCCAAAGGTTGATATGAAAACCGCTGTCGCGCAGCTGCTTTATCATTTCGTCGGGCTTCGGGAAACGGTCGCTCCAGACATACGAGCACGAATAAGAATGCGTCTGCCAACCCGGCTCCAAGCCGAGAATGTCGCACGGAATATCCTTGTCGCGGAAATACTTCGCGGTGGCAAGCACCTGTTCCTGCGAATATCTGCCGAAGCAGCGATACGTAACGCCGAGACCCCATTCGGGAATGTCGGGACCGCCGCCTGCAAGCATGTTGTACTGCGATACGATATCCGTTACGCTGCTGCCCTCAATTACATAAACGTCTATTCCTTCCGCTGCGGGGATAAGTACGCTCATAACGGCATTTTCGGATTTGCGGACCGCATACAAATCATCGGTTGAAATTTTTACATCGCTTTCCGTGTCTGCGGATACCGTTCTGCCGGAATTTCTGGAATATCCGCAGTAGACTTCTATATACCGCAAGGTGTCGAAAAACATTCCGTAGCCTTTGTTTGTGACAAAGAACGGAGCCGGCGCATGACTTTCGCCGTTGTTTGTTGCGGGGTCGGCGTTTACCGCAAGGCGGAGCTTTCTGCCGCGATGACCGAACTGCTTAATCTGCAGTCCGAAACCGTAAATTTGAGCATCATCCTCCAGCGGAAATTCAAGGAGAAAACCGCGTTTTGTCTGTCTCGCCGTAAAATTTGACGAGGGGTATGATACATCTGTTTCTCTGTAAGAAAAATTTTTGCAGAATTTTGACGGGATAAATTTTTCAGGAGTTCCGAATGTGAATTTTTTCATAAAACCGATGCTGCACACGAAATCGGAGTGCAAGCTTCCTTTCTTTTAATTGTTCTACTGATATACGCCGTAATGATTTTATCACATCGCGGCGGTTGTTGTCAATATCGGGAGTTTTACAGTTAAGAGAGGTCTGTGTATAACAATGTTACTGTTGATTTGGAAAATTCAAAAAAAGATAATAGAAGAAATAACCGACTTATTATACGGCGTTTGCTGCAAAATATATGACATGACAGAAAAACAAAAAAAACATAATGTTTCCCCAGAGTTAACCTATTCTTAGCCGTGAACCCCGCAAACCGGTGCTTTTTCTGACTTTTCCCAAAAAAATGTGTATGACTTTTTGTCGATGCATGTAAAAAGGATACAAAAAAGCGGTGAAAGCGGATACAACAGGAACGCCGCTGTTTTTGACGATATGCTGTTCTCAACGTTTCGGTTTTACCGCAAGCAGGTTGCCGAGCGAAAAATCCGAAGTATACGAAAATTGCAGTTTAGGTTATTTTAGCATAGAATTCAATGTTTTTGAACCTTCATATTGCGGTTTGTGAAGATATTTTTTTGTTTTTTATGTTGATTTTGTCCGAAAATTATGATAAAATCCGCAGGTGTGTGCACGAAAACGACACGACAGCTCGGCTGTTTGCCGAAAACTGCAGAAAAGGGACTGATACATACGGC
>CAVFAD010000023.1:0-27524 GCA_963620305.1 Bacteroidaceae bacterium
CGAGCGGCAGCGACGAACGCTCCACAATTGCGGTTCGTCCCGAACGGCGAACAACGGAAAACGACCCGCCCGCTTTCATAAATTCCGCCCTGCCGGTATTAAGGTCGAGCCGCAGAATATCAAGCGTAGCCATGGTTTCATCCGCAGAGTTTACCATAAGCGCGCCGTTGACGGCATCAAATGCCGTGTCCTCGTTAAAGCCGGATTTCATCAGCCTTGCCATGAGGGACGAGGTCATGACCGAATCGAGCGCGGCGCGGGAGCCTGTACCCATGCCGTCGCTCAGCACACAGCAAAAATTTCCCTTGTTGTCGCGAAATACTTCACATGAATCTCCGCAAAGCGTTTCACCGTCGCTTTTT
The DNA here is from genome assembly GCA_963620305.1 of Bacteroidaceae bacterium. Lineage (GTDB taxonomy): Bacteria > Bacillota > Clostridia > Oscillospirales > Acutalibacteraceae > RUG806. The sequence goes on from CAVFAD010000023.1 coordinate 363, forward strand.
CGCTGAACCTTGCAGGCATGCGCATTCAGCTTTGTTTTTTCGTAAAACGACAGCACCGTGCCGTCCTCGCTGTATTCGTCGGCAACCGGCGGCGCAAAATCTATCCCCAGCCGCAGCGACAGCTTTTCGAGCAGTGCGGCATACGAACGCATGCGCGGAATTTTCGTGCAAAAAACATCGGCGGACGCGCGTCCGAATTTGTCGAGCACGACAGACACAAACGAACAGACAAAACCCTCGTCCTCTAAAATATCGCCCATGAGAGCGGTCAGACGCGCATCGGTCACGCCCGCCTCCGTCACGGAGGAAGACGCCTCCTCAAGCAGCCGCGCCGCGTTTTTCAGCTGAGCCGCCGCAGCCTTTTTCACGCTGAGCGACTCGTTTTTTGCAACGATACGCGCACGGTAACAGCAGATTTCGCGGTTAAACGACGCACAGAGTCCGTCCTTGTCGGAGCAGCAGACTCTCAGCCTTTCGGGTAAAATTTCGGGCGAGATATCCTTGCCCGACACGCACTTTGCAAGCGTTTCGCGAAATGCGGCATCCGTTACGGCACCGCCTCCGTCCCAGCAGAATTTCATTTTTGTACAGCCGGAACACAGCGTACTGCGAACATTATTTACGATATAATCGGGTTCGGGCAGATCGGCGCGTGACAAAAGCCTGCACACGGCATCGACGGAAAAAGCAATATCTTTTATCCCTTTTGCGCTTTTTTTGACACGGAAACCGAGCAATCTGCGCGATTCGCCGTCGTACCAATCGCGGCTGAACGGCTTAAAAAACAGCATAAGCCGTTCGGTGATTTTTTTCGGCAAGGCGGCAAACACCGCAGCGGACAGCAGCATTTCGATAATTTTTACGAGCGCGGTGTCCGCACTCCCGCGCAAAATCAGCGCAAGCGTCGAGCACACCGTAAACCCTGCGGCACATGCAAGCTTACCGTACGGCGAACAGACTCCGCAGATGAGTCCCGCAAGCGGATATCCTATAAAATACATGTCCTCGCGAACACCGAACGCAAGACCGCACAGTATGCCTGCCACCGCTCCCGCGCTCTCCCTGCCGAGCAGCGAAAGCGTCATTATGAGCACCCCCGCAAAAAAATGCGCAGGGGAAAAATCAAAAATAACCGCTCTGTCAAGTGCAAGCAAAAACAGCGAAGCAACAAGCATGACCGACACCGTATCGGCGGGCGAGGACGTGAGCGCAGTAAATGACGACGGCAGCGTTTGCGTCACTCTGTGGACAAAACACGCAACAGTACCCGTAATGACAGCCTCACACAACGTCATCAGGAAAGACGTCAGCTCTCCGTCCTCAGCCACCGCCGTCACCGCACCGCATAAAAGCAGCGAAACGAACGCGATGAGCGGATAGACAAACGCCCTGCGCCGCCTTGTGATAAATTTTTCAAGTCCCGTACGGAACACGAGCACGACACACACCGCGCCCGCATATTTGAGAGCCTGCATCGGTTCGCAGAACACGAGCGAACCGAGCGCGGAGCCGATGCATGCCGACAGCAGATATTCCGGCGGACAGCCTGCCGCAAATGCCGCGCCGAACGGGAGCATGCCGCCGCCTATTTCCACACCCGACATAACGAATGATGCTGCCGACAGCGCGAAACCCCGCAGCAATCCCGTTTTCACCGCCGCGCCCGATCCGTTTTTTGCCTTTCGCTCCGATTTTTGAACCCTTTGCCCTATGCTATCCACGGCATTTCACTTCCCTTTACGGCATTTTGCCGCTTTTTTGTGCGCAAAAAGGAGCGACCGAACACCGTCCTGCGCTTACCGTACAAGTGTACAATATTTACCGTGAAAAATATGTCACAATAAGGATGCCGAAGCTGTCGTTTAAAAGAATAACCGCACCGAAGAAACGCAGAAAAACCGTCTGCAAAAAATCCGAACGCTTCATGTGCAGAAGCGAACGGAGAACGTGAAAATCCGACGGCTTCACGCACCGAACGAACGGCAAAGCTCAAAAGCGCGTACATCCGCTCCAAGGCTGTAAAAAAACAAAACCGTAATCCGCCGCAAAAGGCAGGTTACGGTTAAGCAGCGGATACGGTATGCTTATTTTCAAAGCCGCCCGTCGGATGAAACGGCGGATATCATCCGCGCCGAAAGCTGCGGATATTACGCTGCGGTATTCTCTGCGGTTTGTGTTTCGGTCTGCTTCTCGGCAGGTGCTTCGGCAGGTGCTTCGGTAGGTGTTTCATCCTGCACCTTTGCCGCGTCTACCGTCTTTGCTGCGGCGAGTCCGTCGGTGTAGGCTGCGGAAGTCTCAACCGTAACATAATCGCCCTCGTTGAACAGTGCGGCACGGTTCGACAGACTTGCCGCGACATAATAGTACGTGCCGGTGCTGTCAAGCTCAAAGTAATAGTATGTATTGCCGCCGATTACCGCGCTGCGGATATCGGTTATCACACCGGTGACCTTCTTCGTGCCGTCGCCGGGTACGGATGTACCGCCGTCGGAAATGCCCGAACCGTCAAAATTGAAATTCACGATAACGGCAGGACTCAGTGCGCCGAGGTCTTCGATGTATTTTTCAAGGCAGCTGCGCAGATCCACGCTCTCATTGTCGGGAATCGCCACAACATTATATTGCTGAACGTTAACCATAGCATACGATTTGACAATATTCGCAGAGTCCTTGAGAGCCATGAAATACGTTGCCTGACCGTCAATATTGAGCAGAATCGGGAACGACGCTTTCCACCCCTTATCGGACACTTTGCCCTGTGCGGAAAGCTGCGCCGCAGATTCCGTCGCACCCGTCGTGTTGTAGAATTTTGCTTCCTTCGTCCGCTGATTTATCAGGAAAAATCCGAGAATCGAGTCGTCGGACGTAACGGACGTAACACCCGTATAGAGATAGACATCGTCGCCTATCGCGAGGAAAGAATAGCCGACCGACGCTTTTTTTACACCGGACTGACCTATAATGGAGTTCCAAAAACCGCCGTTATACTTGCCGAAGTAGTTGTACTGCTGTACGAGCAGGTCGGAGTCGTAAGCCTGGTCTATCCACGCGATTTCGCTGTCGGCTGCACTCATCTGTTCAGCCGTGTAATATTTCGCTTCACCCGAAACTGCATCAACAAGAATAATCCCCGCGACATCGTCGCCGCCGACAAGACCTATCGTCTTTTTGATGTGCTCAACGACCCAGTACGGCTTGCCGTCCTCGTCAATTTCAAAGCTCATCTCACCGAAAATGTACGTAGGATACTTAAAGCGCAAATGACGTTCAAGATATTCGCCGAAGTGCTCCGCAGTGGAGTATTTAATGTCGTAGTCGGTGATAAGCTCCGCCGCCTGAGTGTTCATGTTCACGCGAACATAGCCGGGAATGCCGTCGTATTCGCCGCCCGCGACGGAATTGAAGAACCATTTGAACAAATCGCCGTACTGCAGCGGATAAATGCGGTAGGGACTGCCGCGGAAGTTTATCTGCGTCGAATCTTCGTCGAGAAGCTCAAACTGACTTTCGAGGTCAAGCGCGGCAAAGTCGCCGAGCGTCTTGTCTGCAAGCGTTTCGGCAGCCTCTTTGTCAATAAGCGCAACATTGTTAAAATCACTCATCGAGTCTATAAGCGATACCGCGCTCGAAAATTCGGAATTGTCGATGGAAAGAATCTTCGAATAACTCTTTGCCCTGAAAAACGGACTCGACACGAGGTATCCCACTCCGAGTATGACCGCAAGCACGAGCGCAAGCACGACGGGAACGATGCTCCTGCGGCGTGCATAGGGGACGTATTCGGGTTTTGCGAACGCAGCGGACGTAACAAACGTCGCCGCGACATACGAACCGAGCACGACCGCCCAGTAAATATAAAATTCATATGAACCGAGATTCATCGGCGGGAGCATGAAATAATATGCGATAACTGCGGTGAGAAGCGCAATAATAACGCTGACCGCCGTCTTAAGCGCAGCCTTTTCGGGAGGAATAAAAACCGCGCCGCCTTTTCTTTTGCCCTTGTCGGAGAATTCAACATTTATCGGATCCATCTAATATACTCCTTGTTTGTTTTTTATACAGTCAGTTTATCATATCAGCCGAAATTAAGCAACTGTTTTTCTTCGCCGGACGGAGAGAAACGCGCACTGAAGCACAAATGCCGAGCGTCCCGTCAGAAGCGCGGGTCTTTTCCGAGAAAAACCCGTAATCACCGTACTTCTTCGCCGTTCTCAAGCATGCGCTTTTCTCTCGCCTCGGTCACTTTTGCCGTGATATCCTCCATGTACGCACCGTGCAGCTTAAAGCGCACGGAAAAAACGATTATCGACAGCAGGAAAAACAGCGGCGGAATGACATACATGACTGCCGCTATGGCATTTTTTACCTTTGCGGGATAAACCGTAATGCCGTTTGCGTCGGGGACGCACTTTTTATAGCCGACCGCACCGAGCACGGAGAACAGAATGACCGTCTGGAGCGTATATGCCATTTTCTGCAGAAAGCCTTTCATCGAGAACGTAACGGACTCTTTTCTGTCGCCGGTTTTAACCTCGCCGTAGTCGACGATATCGGACAGGAAAACGGTCTGCGACACGAACATCGACGCTGTGCCTATCTGCGTCAAAAGGAAGAAAATATTCAAAAGAGCCGTACTTCCGATTATCTGTCCCGCAAGAAACATGCCTATGTAGCCTGCAAGCGCGAGCGAAAGCGAGAACTGATACGTGCGGCGGCGGGAAGTGAATTTCATCATTATCGGAATAACCGCCAGACCCGCAATCGAGCCGACCGCACCGAATGTATTGAACATGCTCTGCGCCTTTGAGTTTTCGAGAACCACACCGAAGAAGTAGTCCTTTACTCCCGACGTCGTGTAAAATCCCGCATTTGAGAGCATTGCGAAAAGCATAAAAACGCGAAGCTGGTCGTTCGTTTTTATGACATCGAAAATCTGACGGAACGAAAACTTCTCTTTCGGCTTTATCTGCACCGTTTCCTTGACCTTGCTCATTGAAAGCACGGCAAAAAAGATGAGAGAAAGCGAGCATATGAGCACGCAGACGGTATAGCCTTTCTGCGTCCAGCGGTAGTTGCTGCCGCTTATAAGCACGCCGAAGTGATTAAGCAGAAGCGGCGCGCCGATTTCGACGATGCCCTGCCCGAGTCCCGAAAACGTACGCGCGACCGTCGCTATGATGCTGCGCTCTTTCGGGTCGGTGGTGAACGACGGCACCATGCTCCAGTACGGAATATCCGCCATGGTGTTGGTCATGCCCCACATGACATACATCACGGCAATATAAATATAAATGCCGATTCCGTTCGACGAAGTGTCAAAGCCGGGATTGAAGAACAAAAAGAACAGCACAACGGCGTTCAGCACCGCACCGCGCATGACCCACGGACGGTATTTTCCTCTTTTTGACGACGTGCTGTCAACGATGCTGCCCATCATCGGGTCGTTAATACCGTCCCAAATTCGCGCAACCGCCGTAAGAACCGTCAGAAATCCCGGTCCGAGATTAAGCACGTCCGTAAGATAACGGTTCAGCTTGCCGTAAAACATGCCGTAGCTCAGGTCAAGTCCGACCGCGCCCGTGCCGTACCATATTTTGTCGGTAAACGATTTGATTTTTTCTTTGCCCATCGGATCATAACCCTTCGTTTTCTTGTAGGATCCGTCCCGCGCATACGCGCACAACACCCGCGCCGTCCGCAGGCACGGCTCCGCATCCCCGTTCCGTTTTATTGTAACACACCGCCGCGCATTTTTCAATTGCAAAAATCCGCGTGCTCACAAAAACAAAAAACAGCGCATTCGCAAAACGGCAAGGCGCGGCAAAAAAATCACAGGCGGTATTTTCGGCAGAAAATTCTCCTGCCGTACCGCCTGCATTTATTCAAGCATACCGTATCCGCCGCTTATTCAAGCATACCGCATCCTTATTCAAACATGCCGAACCCGGCTGTTTCGTTCACGGGCAGCGAAAACAGAATCGCGCCCGAGGGAGTTTCGGGTCCCGCTTTTTCGAGAATGCTTTTCATAATTTCCGTCTTGCGTTCGGACTGCGCGACGATAAGAATTACTTCTTTTTCCTTTGCAATTGAAACGTTATAAAACTTTTCGTCTGTTTTTGCGCCTGTGCCCTTGCCGTGTATCACCGTTCCGCCGGTTGCGCCTGCGGCACGCGCGGCGTTCATGACGGTATCGGTGCAGCCTTCGTTTCCGACGGCTATAATAAGTTCATACGCGGGCGAAATTTCGGGCACGCGTTTTTCGGGGATTTTGTTTTGATTCAGATAAGCCAAGGTTTTACCTCCTCCAACACTTTTTACGGGAACGCTTATCACAATACCGTGACCGGGAACACCCGTAAACAGCCGCTTGCGATGCAGCGAAACAAGCTCTTTTGTGGTGTCGCCGTCCGCGATTGTCACGAACACGTGTTTATCGACCGATTCAATGCCGAGCAGCTCCAGCATACTCGCGGCAGCCGTTCCCGCTCCGGGGATATCGACCGCAAACGGAAGCTTCAGGGTGTTGTAAATTTCACACATTGCCGCACGGGCGACGGGGTTGACTATTGAAATAACAAAGTTCATGCGCTCTCCTCCCAAAGCTCGACAATATCGTAATCTCCGTAGGCTTCGGCGGCGACCTTTTCGGACTTGTTTTTGCGCTCAAACACAAAGCCGACTACCTGAACGGAAATAAGCGGCATCATGGCAACGAGTGCAACGACTCCGAACGCATCGCTGAGGATATTGCCGCCGAGCGCATGGCTTGCGCCCATAACAAACTGCAGCGTAAACGCGGCGGTCATGGGACCCGACGCGACTCCGCCTGAGTCAAACGCAATGGCGGTATAAATATCGGGCACGAAAAACGACAGCGTCAGCGCAACGGCATAACCGGGTATCAAAAACCACATGAGAGGGATTCCCGTAAGCACGCGCAGCATCGAAAATCCCATGGCAAGCGACACGGCGACGGAAAGACCGAGCCTTATTGCTTTTCCGGGAATTGCGCCCGCGCTGACATCCTCTATCTGTTTTTCGAGAACGGCAACGGCAGGTTCGGCGGAGATTATAAACCAGCCGATAAGCATCGCAAGCGGAACGAGCAGCCACTTTGTCCAACCGGAGGCAAGCTCCTGTCCCAGCACGTTCCCGAGCGGCGAAAAGCCGACGTTTACACCCGTCAAAAACAGCACAAGACCGACGTACGTATACACAACGCCGATAAGTATTTTTACAAAGCTCCTTTTGCTCATTTTGAGCACGGTTATCTGAAAAATCAGGAAAATCACAACCACGGGCAGCAGCGCGGCGGCTGTTTCTTTCATATATGACGGAACCGACGCAAGGTACGCTCTGCCTATGTCGGCGGTGGAATCAAACGACGCGGTGCTCATGTCCGCGACACCGTCCCGGCCGGGGTAGAAAAAGCCGAGCATCAGCACCGCAAGGATAGGTCCTATCGACGAAAGCGCGACAAGACCGAACGAATCCGCCTCCGCGTTTTTGTCGCTTCGTATCTTCGCAACGCCCATGCCGAGCGCGAGAATGAACGGAACCGTCATGGGTCCCGTCGTTACTCCGCCCGAATCGAACGCAATACCCACAAAGTCGCTGTCGGCAAAAAATGCCAATACAAACAGCAAAACATAGCATATTATCAATATCCACCGCAGTTTAATACCGGTAATTATTCGCAGCATGCACAGCGCGAGGAAAAAACCGACACCGACACCGACGGTAACGAGCAGCACGGTGTTGTTGATGTGCGGCACGGTATCCGCCAGCACCTGCAGATCGGGCTCCGCCACGGTAACGGCAACGCCCAGCGCAAAGCTGACGGCAAGTATAAGCGGCAGATTTTTTGTTTTGGTGAGCGATGTACCTATGCGGTTGCCGATGCGGCTCATGGCGGTATCGGCTCCGAGTGAGAAAAAACCCATTCCGACAACAAGCATAAGTGCTCCGACGAGAAAGCACAGCAAAAGATCCGTGCCGACCGGTGACACGGTGAGACATAAAATGACGACTACAGCCACAATCGGCAGAACCGACAGAGCGGATTCCCTGACTTTTTCAACAACGACCGTGCGATGCTTTGCAAAAATATCGTCTTTCATATCGCCTCCCCTTTCTTTATTGAAAATATTTTACCGCAAATGCGGAATCTTTTGAATTGTATCACGAAAAACTTATATGAAAATAAACAAATCGAAAAAAAACGAACATTTTTTTCTGTTCCGACCCGTCAAGCGTCGTAAATCAAAGCCTCGAAAGCATTTTTTTCGCCGCGCGTGCTTTTTTTTGCAGAACCGCAATGCACCGTGAGTAAGACCGCGTCAAAGATATTTGCTTTTAATTCTGCGCAGCATCTTCATGAGCGGTTCGGCGGCGACGAACAGGAAAAACGCGGTTGCAAGTCCGTGAACAGCGTCGAGCGCGACACCCGACGCATAGGACGCGAGCAGCGTTTTGAGGTTCAGAGCCTGCGGAGAGTACATCAGCACCGACGCGGGGTTCATGATTCCGCCGTAAATGACAACGGCGCACACACCGCCGAAAACGGCAAGCGGAGCACGGCGCAACGGCAGCAGTCCGCCGTCGGCAAGCAGTCCCGCAAGAAAACCTATAATGCCCATTGAAAACATCTGCCACGGTGTCCACGGTCCCTGCGAAAACATGATGTTTGAAACAAGCATCGTAACCGCACCGACGAGAAATCCCGACTCCGCGCCGAGCGACACTCCGACTGTTATCGCAAGAGCCATGACCGGCTTGAACTGCGGCAGCATAAAAAACGCGGCGCGTCCCGCAACCCCTGCGGCGCAGACCGTTGCAAGCACGGCAAGCTCGGCTGCTTTCGGTTTTTTGCCCTCAAAAACTATGAAAAACGGCAGCAGACATTCTGTCAGCACGGCAGCCGAAATAATTCCGCTGCTCCTATTTTTCAACAAAAAGACACCTATAAGCACTGTCGCGGGAATGAGCAGCAGCGCACCCGCGCATGCAAACACGGTTCGGCGCGGCAGTCGGACTCGTTCTCGCGAAACGTTGTCGGCAACGCGCTTCACCGCGCCGTTTTTTTCTTTTTTCGGATTAAAAGACAGCACCGTGCCGAACAGCATCACCGTCAGTGCGGTGTATTTTATGAGACTTTTCATCGTCGGAGTGAGCGCCGCAAGCGTCGGAAAAGCCGAAAAAATATCCTTTTTTGCACAAATCATTACAAGGAGAACAGCCGCAAGCAAGCCAAAAACCGTACCGCAGGAAATTTTTGCGGGCGAAAGACGCTTTTTGTGCATTTCTCCGCCGTCCGCTGCATGCGTGTCCGAGGACTGCTCCGCAAGGTTTGCGGCGGTATCGGGCGACAGCGGCTCGGCTCCATCGAACGACGCAGCTTTTTCGCCGTTTTCGGCGGAATGTTCATTTCGCACTCCGTCGGCTTGCTCGGTTATTTCCCCGCTGCCGCTTTCACGGCTGTTCGGATACAATTCTTTTTTTTCGCCGAGCGCAGTCAAAATATCCTTCACCGTGACGGCATTTTCAATTATTCCGTGTGACATCCGCGCAGCAGCCGCAGCATACAGACTGCCGTCGGAGAAAAACTCCTTCGGAGTGCCGTCGGATATTACGCAGCCGTCAAAAAACAGACCGCACCTGTCGGCATACTCGGCACAAAATTCAACGTCGTGACTGACGGCGAACACACTGACACCTTTCGTTCGCAGTTCGCGGAGAATCTGCGCAAGGTGCGCCTTAAAGACACTGTCAGTGCCGTTCGTCGGCTCGTCAAGAAACAGAATATCGGGTCTGCCCGCAAGCACAACGGCAAGCGCGGCGCGAACCGTTTCACCGCCCGAAAGGTCGTACGGGTCACGGTCAAGCAAATGTGTAATTTTACACATTTCGGCAATTTTATTAACATCACTGTCGGACTGTTCCGCGCTTTTTGTCGCTGTGTCTCCTGCCGGGATTCGTCCGAAATCAGCCGACGCACACAAAATTTCGTCACGCACCGTGCCCTTTGAAAAGAGAAGTCGCGGCTCCTGCGGAAGAATGCCGATGCGTCCGAATGAGTGCAGCTTACCGAAATACGGCTTTTTTACTCCCGCAAGAAGTTTAAGCGCGGTCGTTTTGCCCGAACCGTTACTCCCGAGCAGCGCGAAAAACTCGCCCTTGCGAAGTGAAAACGAAAAATCCCTGATAACATCGCCGTCGTTTTTTTTGTATCGGAAATAACAGTGCTCGGCTCGGACAGCTTCTTCCGCGCGTCCGTCCTTGCACCCACGCTGTGAAAAGCTGTTCTTTTCGGTCAAAGCCGCATGCGGTATGCTGCTGCCGTTTTCGGCACATAAGCCGCAGAGTCTGTCCTTGCCGACGCCTCCGATTTTCGGTTTCTCCGCGTTATTTTTCTCCGCGCTGTTATTCTCCGCGTTATTATTATAATGTTTAAACGTATAGTCTTTCAAAAATGCCCGTCCGTCGGCAACCGAAACGGGACATGCACCCTCGCCGCCGAGGGCATAAAACAGCTGCACGGGCGCGGGCATCGCCGCAAGCATCGCACTGCCGCTTTTTTTCAGTCTTCCCGCAATTCCCGAGGGTGCGGCACAACAGGCGACTCGCCCGCCCTCAAGCACCGCAACGTTTGACGCAAAAGGCAGAACATTTTCAAGCCGCTGCTCCGCCATCACCACCGTAACTCCCGTTTCACGGTTGAGCCGCGCAAGCATTTCAACAAAAGAACAAGCCGCAAGAGGGTCAAGCTGCGATGTCGGCTCATCGAGAAGTATCACGTCGGGCGACAGCGCGGTAACGGAGGCAAGCGACAAAAGCTGCTTTTGACCGCCCGAAAGCTCGCTTGTTTTTCGGCGGTATATGTCATTCAGTCCGAAAAATCCGACAACCGCGGCGACTCTGCGCCGAATAACGTCGGGCGGCACGCCGACGCACTCCAATCCGAACGCAAGCTCGCGGCACACCGTATCGGTCACGGTCTGCGCCTCGGGCGACTGCGATACAAAACCGATTTTTGATGCCTGAGTATGTGCGTCGGTCTGCGAAAGCGCATTACCGCGAAAGAGAACACTTCCGAAAACGCGCCCCCGAGGAATAAGCGAAGTTTTCAGACAGCGCAAAAGCGTTGATTTTCCGCTGCCCGACTCGCCGCAAATCACGGTAAACGAACCCTCGGGAATCGACATCGACACGTTTTTGAGGGCATTTTCGGTGCTGCCCTCATACGCAAAGCTCAGATTTTCGAGCGTGAAACAGTCCACCGAATCACCTCCGTTAAATTATATGCGGCGGGAAAAATGCACAACGCCGTGTACGCAGCATACGGCACAAAACCGAGTGCGTCAAAATGCAGCTTCGTCAGGCACGGAAAAAATTCGAACGAAAATCCGCCGCTGACGGCGAACGCAAACACCGCCGCTCCGAAAGTCAAAATGCAGGCAAGGGCAGCGGCATCGCGCACCGAAAATCGGTACTGCGCAAAAAGAGTGCGCCCCTCAAGTCCGTATCCGCGGCTGTTCATGCTTTCAGCCGTCAGCGAAACGCTTTCAAGACTTATCCTCATCACGGCGGAAAGAATCTCCGCACCGTTTCGCATGCGCTGCCGCAGACTGCCGTCGGTTATGCTTTTTTCCGTCGGACGGCGCAGTGCGTTTAATTCCGTCACGCGTCCGATAAACGACGGTACGGCGCGAAATGTCATACTTAAAAGAAGCGCGAGCGACGGAAAACGCCGCCCGAACAGTGCCGTGATGCGTTCATCGTCAAGCGTGCGCCCGACGGCGGCAAAAATCGCAAGCACGGTTATGAGCATGACACCCGACGACACACCGTAGAGCGTGCTCTCGAGCGTGACACCCGCCCCCGACGGAAAACGGAACAAAACCGTTTCGCCCGCACGGTTAAAAAGCGCGTTTATCACTGCGGCAAGCGCAGCTGCGGGAATCCCCCCGACAAGCACGGGCAGCACCCGTTTTTTTTCGCCGCCGAAGGCAAGGCGGAAAAGGGCGCACAAAAATGAAATGAGCTGCGCCGCAGGGTGGCGCAGCGTCATCGTGAATGCCAAAACAAGCAGAATGTGTATTAAGTTGACTGCGGGGTGCAGCTCCCCGAAACGGTCTTCTTTCATATTGCCGTGTTTTCCGTATTAAAGCAATATTATGTTATGCGCTTCACACTCGCTGCGCATATCATCGGGCCAAATCGAAACCTGCACTTCTCCTATATGAGCCTTGCCGAGCAAAAGCATACAGATGCGCGACTGCCCCAGTCCGCCGCCTATCGTAAGCGGCAACTCGCCGTTCAGTATCCCCTTGTGATACGGAAAATGCTCGCGTTCAAGCGCGTCCGCTTTTTTAAGCTGTTCGTGCAGACTTTTTTCATCCACGCGAATACCCATAGAGGATATTTCAAACGCACATTTAAGCACGTCGTTCCACAGGAGAATGTCGCCGTTGAGCGACCAATCGTCATAGTCGGGTGCTCTGCCGTCGTGTTTTATGCCGCTTTTCAGCCTGTCGCCTATCTTCATGAGAAATACCGTGCCGTGTTCGCGCACGATTTCATTTTCACGCTGCTTGGGTGACATATCGGGATACATGTCCTCAAGCTCCTGCGTTGTGATAAAAAACACGCTTTCGTTTATTTCGCATGAGAGCATCGGGTATTTTTCACGCAGAGCATTATTTGTCTCCACAAGTGCGCCGACGATTTTTTTGACGGTGCACATGAGATATTCCGCCGTTCTGTCCTCGCGCGTTATGACCTTTTCCCAGTCCCACTGGTCGACAAAAAGAGAGTGCAGATTGTCGCAGTCGTCGTCACGGCGAATGGCATTCATGTCCGTATAGATACCGACACCCGGCTCATAGCCGTACCTGCCGAGAGCCATTCTTTTCCATTTTGCCAAGCTTTGAACGACCTCGGCGACGCCCGGTATCTCTTTCATCGTAAAATGAACCTTGCGTTCAACGCCGTTGAGGTCATCGTTAATGCCCGAATCACGCGTAACCATGACGGGCGCGGTTATGCGGTCAAGGTTCAGTGCCTCCGCGAGCTTAACCTGAAAAGTGTCTTTTATCAGCTTTATGGCTTTCTGTGTTTCGCGCTGAGTAAGTGCAGATGTATAATTTTCGGGATATACCGTAGTTCTTGCCATTTTTTTCACCTTGCTCCTTGAGTTTTCAGTCGGTTTTCACACCGCGCCGATGACGGTTTTTCTCTTTCGCTTTTTCGTCCTTCGCATTTCGGCTTTCGGCTCGGTCTTTTGTTTTCGCCGCTTTTTCCGTCGCTGTGACGTTATCTTATGTTGCCGACGGTTCTGGGATAGAAGATAACGTCCCTGATGTTCTGCATGCCCGTGCAGTACATGATTATGCGCTCAAAGCCGAGTCCGAAGCCTGCATGCGGCACGGTGCCGTACTTTCTGAGGTCGAGGTAATCCTTATAATCGTCGGTCGGCATTCCCTTTTCGCTCATCGCATTGAGCAGCTTTGTGAGGTCGGATTCCCTCTCGCTGCCGCCGATTATCTCACCGACACCCGGCACAAGCAGGTCTGTCGCGGCAACCGTTTTGCCGTCGGGGTTCTGCTTCATGTAAAAGCTCTTGATATCCTTCGGATAGTTGATAAGGAATACGGGTTTGTTGTAAATTTTTTCGGTTATGTATCTCTCGTGCTCGCTCTGCAGGTCGCAGCCCCAATCCACGGGATATTCAAACTGCACGTCGGCTTTTTTAAGCATTTCGACGGCATCGGTGTAATCCACAACCGCAAAATCGTTGTTGACGACGTTCAGCAGCTTTTCCGTAAGACCCTTTTCGAATCTTTCCTCAAAAAATTTAAGCTCTGCGGGACATTTCTCCATGAAGTCGCGGATGATATATTTTATCATTTCTTCCGCAAACTCAATAAGGTCGGGCAGCTCGCAAAAAGCAATTTCGGGTTCGACATGCCAGAACTCCGCGACATGACGCAAAGTGTTGCTCTTTTCCGCTCTGAAAGACGGTCCGAACGTGTAAATTTTGCCGAGAGCCATCGCTGCGACCTCGCCCTCAAGCTGACCCGAAACGCTCAGTCCCGCCTTTTTTCCGAAGAAATCGTCGGCGTAATATTCCTCCGCGCTCTTGTACTTATCGGAATAACCTATCGTCGTGACCTTGAACATTTCGCCCGCGCCCTCACAGTCCGAGCCTGTGATGAGCGGAGTGTTCACATAGACAAAGCCTCTCTCCTGGAAAAAGCGGTGAATAGCCGCCGCCATAACGGAGCGGACTCTGAAAACGGCATTAAACGTGTTCGTACGGACTCTGATATGCGGAATTTCGCGCAGGGTTTCGAGCTTCTGGAACTTCTTCTGCAAGGGATAGTCGGGCGGGCAAACGCCGAGCACGGTTATCTCCTGAGCATTGATTTCGGGTGCGCCGTGGTTTTCGTTCGCAACGACTTTGCCGATTATTTTAAGCGACGTGCCGAGCTTCGCAGCGTCTTCGGGGAGAACGCACGAGCCGTTTTTGTCGATAACTATCTGTAAATGTTCAAGCGTCGTGCCGTCGTTGAGTGCCAGGAATGCGACATTTTTTGAGTCGCGCGCCGTGCGCACCCAGCCGCACACGGTAACGTGTTCGCCTATAAATTCTTTTTTCGCAAAAATGTCTCTGATGTCGGTGTGTTTCATAACAGTTCCTCCGTAAATTTACGCTTTTTGCAGTCCGAGGAATCAGACCGCCGCAGCGCTTGATAATAAAAAACAGCCGTCGTCCAACCATAGGACGAGCAGCTGCAACCCGCGGTACCACCTATATTGCCCGCCTTTCGCGAGCCTCCTTTGCTTCACGCATATTGCGGAAAGCCTTTGCCGATAACGGTTCGCCGCCGTCGCACCTACCGGGACAGGGTCCTTTCGGATTGAAGCTCCGAAGTGTTCTTCACGCAAACGCCGATGCGCGGCTCTCACCTGCCCGCGCTCTCTGCAAACGCTCTTTTGCGCTACTTTTCTTCATCACAGCCTTTAATGATAAAATTATATCGCGCCGAGCGGGTTTTGTCAAGATTAAGAACAAAAACAGTGGAAAAGCCCGAAATTTTTCTGTATAATCGAAATGTATACATTTTTCGAAAGCTCTGCAACAGATTGCACGCTTCGGCAGTCTTATATACGCAAGGGGAAGGAGATAACCGAGATGCACGGAAACAGTTTTGAGACTCTCATAAAACGGGCGCAGCACGGCGATGCGCACGCCTTCGGTCTTGCCTGCGGCGAACTGTCGCAGGAAGCGTACCGATTCGCCCTGTTTTATATGAAAAACCCGCACGACGCGGAGGACGCGGTACAGGATGCCTGCCTTAAAGCATGGCAGAAGCTGCCGTGCCTTAAGAAAGCCGACGCCTTCCGTTCGTGGTTTTTCAAAATTCTTTCCAACACCTGCAAAAGCTCTTTAATCTCTCTCAGGGTCGTCATTCCGACGGAGAATTTGCCCGATGCTCCCGCCGAAAACGGAAACACCGAGCTGCAAGCCGAAATGAACGATCTGCTCGGACTTTTGTCGGCGGAGGACAGGCAGATAGTCCTGCTGTCGGTCGTGGCGGGATTTTCGAGCCGCGAAATTGCCGACATTCTCGGCTCCAACGCAAACACCGTCAGGTCGCGCCTGTCGCGTGCTCTGCATTCCCTTAAAGCTCAACTGTCTGCGGAGGTGCAAACAAAATGAAACAGAAAAATAAAAAACACAGTACCGATACATCCGACATACGCGCTGCGCTGCCCGAAGTAAGCGTACCGCAGTCGCTTTCACCCGAAAATATCGAAAATCTCGTCGCGGGAGTCCCGCAGAAAAAATCAACCGGAAAAACGGTAAAAAAGGCAATAGCCTGTGCTCTTGCCGCGTGCATTGCCGTGTGCGGACTGTTCGCGCTCGACGCTGCGGTGTATGCGCCCTCAATCAAACCCGACAGCAGCGGCGCACCCGCATACGCGCAGGATTATTCAAAGCTGCTGTCCGTAATAAAGGACTACAGACGGTCGGAAAAATTTCAAAAACTTCTGCTGAATCCGCGCGGTGTGCTTTTCGGCGCAGCAGAAGAAGGGTCGGCGGAGATTGCGGACGAACAGGCGATAACAAACGGGACGGACACCGCCGCCGACACGTCAAAAACGTACGCCGACGGCTATTCACGGACGAATACGCGCGTTGAGGGCATCGGCGAAGCGGATTTCGTCAAAACGGACGGAAAAAATCTCTACGTCGTTCGCGGCGATAAGGTCTTTATCATGAAAATTCTCGACGGCGGCAAGCTTGAAAAGCTTGCGGAGCTGTCCCCGCTTGACGGTATTGCAGACGAAGAAGAAGCCGTTGACGGCGGCGACGAAGTCATACCTTATAAAAGCGAAATCGCCGATTCCGCAGTATACTTCGGCTGTTATATCGGTGCCGCCTACAGAACCGTAAACGGAATATACGTGTCCGACACCGCTCTCTGTATCGAAATGTCTTGCCTTCGCAACGGCAAAATTCAGACGGGCATCGCCGTTTACGACATAACCGACGCGTCCGCCCCCGCGCTGAAAAAAATATTCATGCAGGACGGCGACAGCGTGTCCTCACGCGCCGCAGGCAATTCGTTCATCCTCGTTACACGCAGTGAAATAGGCTACGACACGGCGATAGACGAAAAAATAATTCCCGAAGTCGCGTACGGCGGAGCAAACGGCTTAACAGACGAAAGAATTACGGCGAACAGCATAGCCGTTGCCGATCCCGATTCTCCCGACGGCTTCCTCATAGTAAGCAAAATCAATACCTCGACGCTCGAAAGCAAGCCGGAAACGGCTGCTATGCTCGGCAGCGGTACGGATATATACTGCACCGACTCGACGCTCTACGTATGTTCAAGCCGCTGGGACAGCAAATACGAAAAAAGCATTTCAAAGCTGATGTCCTTTGACATCACGGGCGACGCGCCGAAGTTTAAGGCAAGCGGCGAGTTTGAGGGCAGCGTTCCCGATACGTTTTCGATAGACGAATATAACGGCTATGTCCGCGTTGCGGCGCAGCTCAACGACTGCTCACGCGTTTATGTCCTTGACGGCAGTCTGAAAACCGTCGGCACGGTCGACAATATCGCTCCGGGAGAGAGCATCCGAGCGGTGAGATTTTCGGGCAGCACGGGATACGTTGTCACGTTCTATCAGACCGACCCGCTGTTCGTTCTCGACCTCACCGACCCGACCGCGCCCGTTATTGTCGGCGAGCTTAAAATCCCCGGTTTTTCGTCCTATCTTCATCCCGTAGGTGAAAATCTGCTGCTCGGCGTAGGCACGGGCGGTACGGACGAAGGCACGGACGGCAGCGCGAAGCTTTCGCTGTTTGACGTGTCCGACCCCAAAGCACCGAAGGAAATCGACACCTTCGTCATTAAGGACGCGGATTTTAACACCGACTACAAGGCATTTGTAACGGATTCGTCAGACAACACCTTCCTTGTTCCCTACGACAGCTGGAGCTACAGAACCGTTAACGACGGCTACATCTACGAAACGGTGAACAGCCATACCGCAGGCATTCTCCGCATTGCCGTCGAGAACGGCAAAATCGTCAAAAAGAACAACTATACGCAGACGGTCGCGTCTGCCGAAAACGCGTCATATTATCAGTTCACACGCGCGGCGTTTGTCGGCGGCACGGTGTACGGCATCGACTGCTGGAGCCCCGAAGGCAGAATCGTCTCGTTCGATAAAACGACGGGCGAAAAGCTCTCCGAAACAGTGTACTGCGACGATGAAAGCATCTGACCCCGCCGGATAACTTCCGAAGCACTCCCACATTAAACTGCGCGGCTGCCCGTAAAAAAAAGCGGACAGCCGCATTTTCGCCGCATGCCGAAAAATATTATTGACTCCGCTATTGCATTTTGCTTCGGCGTGTGATACAATGAATATACAAAATCGGTATGGATTTTTCTGAGATTTACGCTCATTTTTCGCCATACATCCGTCGTTTTGACGGGTGTATGGCGTTTTTTGATAGGAGGCTTTATCATGTCAAACGAAGTACTGAACACAATCAAGACACGCAGAAGCGTTCGCGCCTACAAGTCCGACGCTGTTCCGCAGGAGCTGCTGCGAACGGTATGCGAAGCCGGAACATATGCGCCGACGGGCGGAGGACGGCAGTCGCCGGTGATTATTGCGGTCACTTCCGAAAAATACCGCCGCGAAATTGCCCGACTGAACGCAAACGTCATGGGCAGAGACACCGACCCGTACTACGGTGCGCCTGCGGTCATTCTTGTTTTGGCTGACGGAAGCGCAAGCACCTTCGTCGAAGACGGCAGCTGCGTTCTCGAAAACATGATGCTCACCGCCGCGTCGCTCGGACTCGGTTCTGTTTGGGTACACAGAGAACGCGAAATATTCGACAGTGCGGACGGAAAAGCTCTGCTGCGTGAATGGGGTCTGCCCGAAACACTGCGCGGCGTGGGCAGCATTGCCGTCGGCTATCCCGCGTCTTTGCCCGCCGAAGCCGCCGCACGCAAGGAAAATTACATAGTAACCGTGTGAGCCTGCAGGCGGAAGGTACCGTATATGACAAAAAAAATCAAAATGTCAAGCGAAATTGCCTACTTTGCTGCGGCTGCGCTGCTGTCGCTTGCGGTTGCGATTCTCTCGGCTGCCGATTTCGGCATCTCGATGATAGTTGCCCCCGCATACCTGCTGAGCCTGAAAACGGGATTTTTGACATTCGGCCAGGCGGAATATGTCATTCAGGCAATTCTGTTCGCCGTGCTCTGTATTGTCCTGAAAAGAATTAAGATATCGTATCTGTTTTCTTTCGGAACATGTGTTTTTTACGGCTTTGTACTCGATATGTGGCGAAAAATTCCCGTCTTCAATCCGTCCGTAACCGCACCGGGCAGCATGGCTCTGCCGATTCGCATTGTGATGTTTGTTGTCGGAATGCTGCTCACTTCTTTTTCCGTCGCGCTGTTTTTCAAGACATATCTTTTTCCGCAGGTCTACGACTTTTTTGTGAAAGCCGTTTCTTTCACTTACAAGCTCAAGCTGTCCGCAGTGAAAACCGCCGTTGACATCTCCTGTCTTGCGGCAAGCGTCATAATGACGTTTGCGTTTTTCGGCGAGATTCGCGGTATCGGCTGCGGGACGCTTGTAATGGCATTTCTCAACGGAACGGTAATAGGTCTGTTTTCAAAACTGCTCGACAAAATATTTGATTTTCAGCCGACATTTCCGCGCTTTGCCGCGTTCTTCGAACTGCAGCAGACGGCACGCGCACAGTCCGCTCCCGCCGACAAAAACCGAACGCATGTCTGACTTATTTTCGCGGATTTCACGCTCGGCAGCGTGACAAAGTCCGCGGCGCGCAAAATCACCGCGGCGCGCAAAATCACCGCGCGCAGAAAAATCACCGCACGCAGAAAAATCACCGCGCGTAAAACCGCCGAATACCGAAAAAACAGCCGCACACGTACGTACCGTGCACGGCTGTTTTGTTGTTCCGTTTTCTTATTTTGTCTTGCCCAAATACGCTTCTCTTACTCTTTCGTCGGCAAGGAGAGTCTCGCCGTCGCCCTCCATGATGACCGAGCCTGTTTCCATAACATAGCCGTAATCGCATGCCTTAAGTGCCATGTTTGCGTTCTGCTCATTCAAAAGCACGGTGATGCCCGCCTTGTTGACAGTGTCGATTATCCTGAAAATATCGCGCACAACGAGCGGCGCAAGACCGAGGGACGGTTCATCCATCATTATAAGGCGGGGTTTGCTCATAAGGGCGCGTCCGACCGCAAGCATCTGCTGCTCACCGCCCGAAAGCGTACCCGCAAGCTGCCATGAGCGTTCCTCAAGACGGGGAAAAAGCTCATACACGTATTTAATGCTGCCGTCAAGGCTGTCCTTGCGGAGATATGCGCCTATTTTCAGATTTTCGAGCACGGTAAGATTCGCAAAAACGCGTCTTCCCTCGGGAACAAGCGTAATGCCCTTTGCTACTATCTTATCGGCGGAAAGTCCGATAAGCTCCTCTCCGTCAAACACGATGCTGCCCGACTGCGGCTTTACGATACCCGCAACGGAACGGAGAACGGTCGATTTGCCCGCGCCGTTTGAACCGACGAGCGTTATTATCTTGCCCTCGGGCACACCGAACGATATACCCTTTACGGCATTGATGCCGCCGTAGGAAACGCGAAGCTCCTTTATTTCAAGAATATTACTCATCCTCGTCCCCTCCTCCGAGATAGGCTTCGATAACCTCGGGGTTCGCCTGCACCTCCGAGGGTGTGCCGTGCGCTATCAGCTTGCCGAAGTTTATAACATATATTCTGTCGGAAATATCCATAACAAGGTTCATGTGATGCTCAATCATGAGAATCGTCACGTTAAAGGTGTCGCGCACGAATTTTATGAACTCGGTAAGCTCGTCCGTTTCCTGCGGGTTCATGCCTGCGGCAGGCTCATCGAGCAGCAGCAGACGCGGCTCGGTTGCAAGCGCACGCGCTATTTCGAGCTTGCGCTGCTTGCCGTACGGAAGTGAGGTCGCCTTTTCGTCCTTCACGTCCTCGAGTCCGACGAGCTTCAAAAGAGCCATGCTTTCCTCACGCATCTTTTTTTCTTCCTTTGTATTAAGCATAAAGGTTGCGGTGAAGATGTTCGATTTGCGCCTTAAATGCTTTGCGACGAGAACATTTTCAAACACCGTCATTGACTTAAAAAGTCTGATGTTCTGAAAGGTACGGGCAATGCCGAGCTTTGTTATCTCATCGGGAGTTTTTACGACGGAGTCCGTGTACATGCCCTGATTTTCGCTTTTATAAAGCTTCTTCATTTTTCCTTTGGGGAAGTTTTCGAGCATGGTTGTACCGCAGTAATCTATTTTTCCGTTTGTCGGCTCATACACACCCGTTATTGCGTTAAACACGGTGGTTTTACCCGCGCCGTTGGGGCCGATTATCGAAACTATTTCGCCGCCGTTCACCTCAAACGAGAGGTTATGCACGGCAACAACACCGCCGAACTGCATTGTCACATTTTCGACGCGGAGAATATTTTCAGCCATCTGCCTGCTCCCCCTTCACATTTTTCTGCGCTTTTTTGTTTTGAAAATACGTGATGAGCCTGTACAAGCTCAGCTCCCTGTCGCCCATAATGCCGCGTCTGAAAAACAGAACGACAATCATAATCACGAGCGAGAACACAACCATGCGGAAGCCGGAGCGCATGAGCGGAATTTTGAACGAACCGATAAAGTGTTCGCTGTCGAGCGTGCGGAGCCACCACTCCGAGCACGCGACATAGAGGAACGAGCCGATAACGGAGCCGGAGAGCGAGCCTATACCGCCGATAACAACGATAAGCAGAATTTCGTACGTGAGCGAGGTCTTAAAGGTCTGCGCCTGAATCGTGCCCTGATACATGGCGAGCAGCGCACCGCCGACACCCGCAAAAAACGAGCTGATAACGAACGCGAGACGCTTGTGATGCGCGAGATTTATGCCCATTGCCTCCGCCGCCGTCTCGTCGTCGCGGATAGCCTTGAATGCCCTGCCGTACGTAGAACGTATGAGCAGTGCGACAACGGCGATGCAAAATCCCACGACCGCGAAATAAAACAAGATATTTGACTGCGTGGGGAATCTGCGCAGCAGGTTTGAACCGTTCGTAAGCGGACCGAACTTGTCGTACTGAATGACGGTACGCATAATTTCGGCAAAGCCGAGCGTCGCAATGGCGAGGTAGTCGCTCTTAAGCTTGAGAACGGGCAAGCCGATAAGAAACGCAAAAACGGCAGCCATGACGCCTGCAAGCACGAGCGCAAGCATAAACGGAATCGCGAACTGAACAATACCGCCGTCGTAATAAAGATAAATGTTTGCGCGGTTTTCAACGGGAATGGTAAAAATTGCGTACGTGTATGCGCCGATGAGCATAAAACCCGCCTGACCGAGGGAGAAAAGTCCCGTAAACCCGTTCAAAAGATTCATCGACACGGCGATAAGAGAATAGATAGCACCTTTTTTCAGCACGGGAATAAGCATGCTGTCGTCGGGCGTCACTTTTTGAATAACCGCAAGAGCGACAAACAGCACAGCGACAAGCACCGCGCTTATAACAAGCGAAATCTTCTTTGTTTTTGCCGTTTCCGCGTCGGAGCGTTTAAGAAGCGGGGACTGTACTTTTTCTTTTTTCATACCTTACACCTTCTCCTTTAACTTTTCTCCGAAAAGACCCGTGGGTTTAACGACAAGTATTATAATGAGCAGAGCGAACGTGAAGGCATCGGAGAAAGTCGAATATTCGCCGCCGGAAATACCCTTTATAATGTTTTCCGCAAGACCGATTATAAATGCGCCGATAACCGCGCCGGGAACGGAACCGATGCCGCCGAACACCGCCGCGACGAACGCCTTGAGTCCGGGCATCGCGCCGACCGTGGGCGTCACGGTCGTGTAAGCCGAGAAAAACATAACGGAACCGACCGCCGCAAGAAACGAGCCTATGATAAACGTCATGCTGATGACGCTGTTTATTTTAACGCCCATAAGACGTGAGGTTTCAAAGTCAAATGACACGGCACGCATTGCCATGCCTATCTTGGTTTTTTTGATAAGAATCTGCAGCAGCAGAATAAGCACCAGCGTCAGCACGGGTGTAATCAGCGTGACGGTTTTCACCTGCACCGAGCCGAGCGAAATGCCTTTTGACAAAAACGGCAGGGCGGGGTACTGCTTTGCAAGTCCGCTTGTGACGTAAAACGCAAGATTCTGCAAAAGGTACGAAACGCCGATAGCCGATATCATTACCGACATTCTCGGTGCTTCGCGCAGCGGCTTGTATGCGCAGCGTTCAACAAGAAAGCCGAGCAAAACGGTGCATATCAAAACAAGCGGAATCGAAATAAAAACATTCATCGACGCGCTGAAATACACCATCATAAGTCCCGCGCACATAAAAATGTCGCCGTGAGCAAAGTTTATCAGACGCAAAATGCCGTACACCATCGTGTAGCCTATTGCGATAAGAGCATACTGACCGCCGTTCGCGATACCCGCGATTATGTAGGGCAGCCACGCGGTCAGGACTTTTTTCGAGGATGCGCCGCCGCTCGCGTCCGAAACGGACGAATCCGCAGCGGTAATACCGTCGTCTGCCTGTACCGCCGCCGAGTCGGCAGCGGTGCCGAGTGATTCCTCTGCGGCAGCCGTCACAGCCGGAGCCGCCTGACCGAGAACGGCGAACAGCATCAGCAGTACCGCCGACACCGCCGTCATAACAGCGTATTTTCTTTTGTGGTTCATGTGTTTCCGACCTCCGGTAAAATAACAACAAAGAGCCAACCGAAGCTTTTTGAGTCTCCGATCGGCTCCGAAGTAATTCAATTCAGCAAATTATTTTGCTACGGTCTGCTTTTTCTCAAATTTGAAAGCACCCTTTTCGGTATCAACGCTCTTGATGAAAGCGGTATCTCTTACCGCGTCGCCCGTCTCGTCGAAATAGATGGTGCCCGTTACGCCGTTGACAGCCTCCTCGGCGGTGTCGATTGAAGCGAGAGCCTCGCGGATAGCCTCGCCGTCGACCTTTTCAGCCTTTTCGAGAGCGGCTATTGCGGTCATGTAAGCGTCGTAGCCGAGAGCCGATACAGCCGCAACGATGTCGTTGTCGCCGTTGTTGGTAAGACGCACGGAATCTGCGTTGAGCCATGCCTTGTAGCCGTTAACGAATTCGGCAGCCGCAGTATCGTTCTCATCGAAGAACGTGGAGCACGCAACATAAAGATTTGAGCCTTTAGCCGCATTGATGATAGCCGAGTTCTCCCATGTGTCGCCCGCGAGAATTTTGCCGGTATAACCGAGGTCCTTAGCCTGAGCGACGATAAGAGCAGCCGAGGTAATGGAAGTGGGAGCGAAGATAGCGTCGCACTTCTCCGAAATTGCGGTGTTTATAAAGCTTGTGAAGTCGGTGTTTCCGTTCGGGAACTGGTTTTCGGTAACCTCAATGCCCGCTGCGTTTGCGCCGTTGACAAAGAACTTGCCGAGACCCGTCGAATAGTCGTCGCCGAGCTGAGTAAGAACGAGAGTCTTCGTTACGCCGGAATCCTTAGCAAAGTTTGCCATAACGGTGCCCTGGAAGGGATCGAGATAGCACACGCGGAAATAGAATTCGTTTTCGCTTGTAACGCCGGGGTTTGTGCAGGAGCAGCCGATTGCGGGAATCTTTGCCGCCTTGAAGTATTCGCCGCCCGCCATTGATGCGCCGGAGCCGTAGGAACCGAGAACGACGCTTACTCCGTCGGAGACGAGCTTCTGAGCCGCAGAGGGAGCCTTGTCGGCGTCGGTCTGATTGTCGACCTCGACAAGCTCAATCTTATACTCCTTACCGGCAACGGTAACGGTATCCTTGAGGGAATGAGCATAGCGGATGCCGAGAACCTCCTGCTTGCCGCCTGCACCGTTGTCGCCCGAAGCAGGCTCAAAAATGCCTATTTTGATAACGTCACCCGCTGCGGCACCCGTTGCGGCGGTAGCGTCGGCGGACGCAGCCGAATCGGCGGTGGTATCACTGCCGCTGCTGCCGCACGAAGCAAGAACTGCTGCGCAGGACAGAACAAGAACGGCTGCTAAAAGAATCGAGATAACTTTTTTCATTATTTATTCCTCCTGTTTTTTCATAGGTACGGTGGATAACCCTCAAGCCGATAACACGCATTGCCGACGCTCGGGTATACACTTCGGTTATGATGTGTGTATTATAAAAGTTTCTTATATCAATGTCAAGTTTTTTCGACAGAAAATATCGCTTTTGCACCGAAAAAATTAAGTTTTTTTGAGAAAATAACGCTCATATAAAATTTATTTATAGCCGTGTGCTTTTTCAGGTTATATTAAGCTGACGGTAATTGAACCGGAATCGGTTTTGACAGGCTGATTTTCGGGCAATTTCCGTTTTTTGAGGCGCTTCTTCCGCCGACGGGGGGTCAAAACGAAAACGGAAAAGTGCCGAAAAGGGATGCTGACGGGCGGCATGGGTTGGATTTTCGCAGACGAAAACGTCATAAATTAAATTTATTGTTTTTATAAAAATATAAAAAATAATCAAAAAAGGTCTTTACCGTCCGGTGTGTTTTATGGTATACTCATACCCGATTTGCAAAAAAACGAAAGAGAGGACAAAATGGACACACTGTTTCAAAACATAACCGAAAATTTTGACTGGCAGATGCTCATAATGTGGGCGATAGGCGGCTTGCTCATCTTCCTTGCGATAAAAAAAGAAATGGAGCCGTCGCTCCTGCTGCCGATAGGCTTCGGCGCCATTCTCGTCAATCTGCCGATGTCGGGCGCAATCACTCAAATCGTTGACGGAGTGGCCGAAAAAGGCGCGCTGAGCGTACTGTACGACGCGGGCATCGCGAACGAGCTGTTCCCGCTTATCCTTTTTATAGGAATAGGCGCAATGATAGACTTCGGCCCGCTGCTCTCAAATCCGAAGCTGATGATTTTCGGCGCGGCGGCGCAGTTCGGCATATTCTTCACACTCTGCCTTGCGTCGATGTTCTTCGACATCAACGATGCCGCTTCAATTGCGATAATCGGCGCGGCGGACGGCCCCACGGCAATCGTAGTCGCGCAGAAGCTCAACTCAAAATACATAGGCGCGATTATGGTCGCGGCATATTCGTACATGTCGCTCGTGCCGATAATCCAGCCGCCCGTTATAAAGCTGCTCACCACGAAAAAGGAGCGTCTTATCAGAATGCCGTACAAGCAGAAGGACGTTTCACGCCTTACGAGAATCCTCTTCCCGATAATCATCACCGTCATTGCGGGACTTGTCGCACCGGGCTCGGTGTCGCTCGTCGGATTTTTGATGTTCGGCAACCTCATTCGCGAATGCGGCGTGCTTAATTCTCTCTCCGAAACGGCGCAGAAAGTACTCGCGAACCTTATAACGATATTCCTCGGAATCACCATAGCGTCGCAGATGCGGTGGGAACAGTTTTTGAGCAAGGAAACACTTCTCATTCTCGGACTCGGACTCATCGCCTTCGTAATGGACACCGCAGGCGGCGTGCTGTTCGCGAAATTCCTCAACCTGTTCCTCAAGACAAAAATAAACCCGATGATAGGCGCGGCGGGAATTTCCGCGTTCCCCATGTCGGGACGCATAGTCCACAAAATGGGACTCAAAGAAGACCCTCAGAACTTCCTGCTGATGCAGTCCATCGGCGTAAACGTATCGGGTCAGATAGCGTCCGTTATTGCCGGCGGACTTATACTCAAGTTTTTCAATTAAGGAGGACGAACATATGACTTTCAACCCGTCGGCTTTTGTTGACAACCTCAAATACATGGGCGAGGGCATGTTCGGCATCCTCGCGGTCATGGCGGTAATCATCGCCGTGACAATGCTGCTCAATTACTCCACGAACAGAAAGAAATAACGCACTGCCGCCCGTGCACACGGCTCCGCCCCGCCACGGGAAAAACCGCGGCGGCTGCCCCTTTGGCTTTCGGCTTTTGCGCCGCCGTAAACAAAAAAAGAGGTTTCCCCACACGGATTTGATTATGCGGCTGCGGAAATATAATTTCAAAAAAAGCGGAACAAACCGCCCAAAACAACACAAAAAAAACGCAAAAAAACGCAAAAAAAACGACCGAAAGCGGAGAACACCTCTGCCTTCGGTCAAATTTTTGGTGCGGGTGTTCATAACGGACTTGATTAAAAGCATTGAAATACCGGCGGAAACACACATATTTTCACTCACACATTTGTGTATTTCAAGGTTTCTTCGTAAAATAAAATTACAGAAACGAGGAAACAAGATCATGTCAAAATTTATTGAAGAATTCTATTACGGTAACATCGATCCCCAAGCTCGAAGTACTAAGCAGAACAAGACAGTTCAAAATCAGATGAAAGTTCTTACGCTCAACGAGGAATTTCTGACCGAAGCACTCACGGGCGAGAACGAAAAGAAATTCCTTGATTTCGTTAATGCTTGGAGCATCGTCAATGGCGAATCCAATCTCGACAGTTTTATTATGGGATTTCGATTGGGAGCAAGCTTTGCATACGATGCTTTTGTATCAACCGAAGCACCGTTTAAAGATTTATTGAAGGAGTAAAAGA
>CAVFAD010000023.1:27534-28943 GCA_963620305.1 Bacteroidaceae bacterium
AGATATGTCAAAGAAATATTACAAAATTATTCGTTTCTGTGAATCAATAGGTATGGATTATATGGGAGCTATTATATGGGAAAAAACCACCACTATGAATACTTCTGGTGGTGGAGCAATTATGGGAAGTTTTCCTTATCCTCGAAATGGCATACTAAAAATGGATTATGAATTTATATTGCTCTTCAAAAAATTAGGAAAAGCTCCTAAGCCTACCTCGCAACAAAAAGCCGCTTCAGAAATGACCAAAGAGGAATGGAGTCAGTATTTTTCATCTCATTGGAATTTTAATGGTGTAAAACAAATGGGACATATTGCTATGTTTCCGGAGGAACTTCCAAAGAGATTGATTAAAATGTTTTCTTTCGCAGGCGAAACGGTTTTTGATCCGTTTGCCGGAAGTGGCACAACTTCATTAGCAGCCAAACACTTAGGTAGAAATTCTATCGGATATGAGATAAATAAAGAATTTGCACCTATTATTAAAGATAAGCTTTGCTCTGAGGAAATGAGTCTTTGTGAAGATTCGCAAGTCATATTTATCGAAGATAAAGATGGCGTGAAGCATACCATTGAAGATTTACCTTATGTTTTTAGCGATCCTCATAGAATGGATAAGAAAATAGATGTGAAGAAGCTGCAATTTGGTTCTAAAATTGATAACAAAGAACAGAAACGAGAAGATCTTTTGGCTGTGAAGAATGTGCTTTCTGCAAATACGATTGAACTTAATAATGGACTTGTTGTTAAACTTTTGGGAATAAGACCTATACCGGAGTGTGAGCATCAGGCAGTAAATTATCTAAAAGAAAAATCTTTCTTAAATATGATTCTATGAAGTATGACAAAGATAACAATTTGTTGTGCTATGTCTATTTAGATAATAAAACATTCATTAATAATCATTTAGTTAGAACTGGATATGTTGAGGTAGATACCTCGTTCGATTATGCTTGTCAAAAGAAATTCTTAAATTCACTTCCCAACTAAAGAATGGGCGGAGATTTTCGCCTCCGCCCATAATATTATTCTTCCACTTCGACAGTTAATCCTGTTTTAGTTTTAGTGTAATAAATCATCTTAACAGCAATAGTTTCGGACAAGCGCCCCATAGTTTTGTATGTATCAGGCTTTACAGAATATCGAAAAATGCTTTGATGATCTGAAAAACGAAACCGATATGAAGCGCTTGCGCACACAGTCTGGCGAAACTGCCCGCGGAAAGCTTTTTGTTGTGTTCATCGCACAGATCGTTCGTGCATATATGCTTAACAACCTGACGGATTATATGCGTAAAAACACCTATACAATGAAGAAAATTTTCAATGAACTCGATAAAATCAAATGCTTCGCTCCTCGTCCGACCTCCTCACGCCTCATTGACCCTCTGACGAAAAATCAACGCGAAC
>CAVFAD010000024.1:0-1973 GCA_963620305.1 Bacteroidaceae bacterium
CCTGTTCTTCGTTATAGAACACAATATCTTCGGTTACCCGATAGCCGTCTTGACTGTTTAAGAAGGTTGCCAAATCGGTTTTTCCTTCAAAAACAAGTCCTGTTTTGGTATTTCCTCCGCCTTTTCCGTTTTTTATCATAGTGCTGCCCTCCTCAAAAATTACTGATAAGCAGTTCCTTGATTTTTCCCCTTGCTTCGCTCTTGCAGTTAATCATTCGAGCTGCTTCAACACGCTTGATTCTATACGCGGAATAAATATTGTCGAAGAAATCGTCGTCCTCATTCGAATTCTTCGGATCGGAATTGCTGACTACGACTTTTGCGCCTTTTTTGTGCATACGCTCAACGAATCGGGCAAGCTCAATCTGCGCCCCGTCATTAAACAGATTTTCAGTATACGCGGTAAAGCCTGCAGTGTCGGTAATGGGTCTGTAAGGCGGATCGAAGTAAACAAAGGTTTTTCCGTCGATAAAATCAGCCGACTCTCTGTAATCTCCGCAAACAATTTCAACATTATGCAATTTTTCCGATACCGCTCTCAAATTGTTTTCATCGCAAATCAGCGGATTTTTATACGCACCCATAGGAACATTGAACAATCCCTTTTTGTTTACCCTGAACAACCCGTTAAAACAGGTTTTGTTAAGAAATATCATCAGAGCCGCTTTTTCGGTGCCGATATTCACATTTTTGCTGATTTTTAATTCATTAAAACGCTCGCGTTTTTCCGTATAGTACGCCTTTCGTTCTTCGGTACCGAGCGGAACAAAACCGTTCTGCATAGCGTAAAGCTGTTCGGTCAGTTCATCAATATTATCACGGATAACCCGATAGGTATTGATAAGTTCGGCATTGATATCGCTTATATAAACAGCTTCCAATTCATACCTGCCGAGTATGTCAAACAAGACCGCACCGCCGCCGACGAACGGCTCGGCATATTTTGTTGTTTTCCCGCTGTCGAAAGGATAGTAATGTTCAATCTCCTTGAGAAGCTGACCTTTACCGCCTGCCCACTTAAGGAACGGCTTAACCGCTTTTTCTTCGTTTTTGCTGCAGCGTGTGCTTCTTGCATCTGTCGGTTTTTCCGCCGAAGCGGGTATAATCCACATATTGCCCACCATAGCCGCATCGGCAATCCTTTGTTCGGAGCACAACACCGCCACTCTCCTTTGAGAAACACCCCACTTATCGGCAGCTTCTCTTGCAGACATAAATTCCATAACACCCTCCCGAATGCATCGATTCAATACTTTTTTGAGTTCGTATACACATAGTATTATATTCCAAAGCTCGAATAATAGCAATACCGTTTTATTGTCGCTCCGAATAAAACTTTTTATGCTCCGTGTTTTGCCGACCGGATGTGAACAGGCGTTTTCCGTGCGTATATTCTCCTCCGCGCGGGAAATACTCACTTCGGGGTGAAAATAATGAAAAAAGCTCAAAAGCACAAAAAAAATCCGCCCGACTCACACAAAAAGCCGGGCGAAAAGCTCGCATCGGAGTTTGCGTCTCCCGTGCCGACCGACGTTCTCGGCAGCTACACGGGAAATGCGGTAAATAAATTTGATTTGCCGCAGCAGGACGCCGACGACCTGTAACAGGCAGACGAAAGCGGCGGCAAGGAAACAAACGCATCGCACTTGAAAAAACAGCGATAATGCACCGAACCCGACCCGTTACGTGCGAAAAAGCGGCAGCGGCAAGCCACCGAACGCATCGCACTTGGGCAAACGGCGCAGCCGTCAGTTCGGCAAAGTGTCGGACATTGTCATAAAGTCAAGCTTTGCAAGCTTAGTTCTCGGCAGCGCGTCCATTATCACTATCTTTCGCGGAACGGAAAAGCTTTCAAAGTTTTCGGTACAAAAGCGCAGAACCTTTTCCTTGACTTCGTCCTCGCTCATCGACTTGTCCTTGAGCGAAATGCAGAGCTTTACGAGCGGCTTTGCGTTTTCGTCGTACCCCTGAAC